>JBPCRJ010000139.1:0-3769 GCA_050996975.1 Solirubrobacteraceae bacterium
TCGAAATACTGGGCTATCCGGAAGACGTTTTTCCTCCAACGGACTTCCATAGCGCAACTCTGGTTGGGGATTACCTCTATATTATTGGTTCTCTCGGTTATTACGACCGAAGAAAACCCGGCGAAACGCCGGTATTCCGACTTGACAGCCGCACCTTCCAGATTGAGCCGGTTCCTACGAGCGGCAAGAAGCCTGGATGGATCAGTCGTCATAAAGCCTGGTATGAGCATGAAGCGGATCGGATATGTGTGAGTGGGGGACAAAGATTAGTTGGTCAAAAACTGGTCAAAAACCGTTCGCTTTATGCCCTCAACCTGCAAAATAGCACATGGGTTCGTCTGACCTGATTTACTTAGAACAAGTGGATACTTTGCCTGAATGCTTATTATCCCCAGGGAAAGGTGGGAGCTGTTGCGCCGGTCAAGCCCGCGATGATTGTCCACAGCAGCGCCATCGTGAACTCGCCGAAAATCAGCCCTAAAAAGAAAGGGCGCGCTCTTAAAAACGCTTTCATGCCGCCATAGCGCAGCGTCAGCAGTTTGATCAGCCAGGCGGCGAAACAGGGAAACCAGTAAATGTACATCGTCCAGGTGGCTGAAAGCGCGTAGCCGAGCGGCATCAGCGGCCAGCCGAAAAAACGCGCCCGCAGCACGGTGAGAACGGAAGCCACGATAATGCCTGACGCGAACCCGAAAAGCGCTGTCAGCGAGCCGGAATTGCTGCTGCCGAAAGCGGCGGCGTAATCTTGAAACGCCCATACAGGGTTGCCGGAATAGGTGTACCAGAACAGGTTCCCCGTGCCGTATCGGTACGGTATCCAGAGTTGGATCACGCTCGCGATGATCAAAGTGGCGATGATCGCCAGCGCGAAAACCGGCAGAAACGAGCGGCGGCGGATGTTTGCGCCGTCGGCGATTTTGAGGCTGTCCAGAAAGCCCGCGAGGATCAGCCCGCGCTGATCGCGAAGCAGCAGCGTATCGGAGAACGCAAGCGCCGTCATGTTCGCCGCGCCCAGCGAGTTCACCGGCATCGCCAGCCGGTAAAGGTCGATAGGCCGGAACGAGGTTTCGGTCATCATCATCCCGCCTTCCGCCACGCTGCGCGACATCACCAGCGCGATCATCAGCACGAACACGCACACTTCAAATGCCGCCACCCAAAACGACATGCCGAAGACCGCCAGCCACCCCGCCATGCCGAGCATCCCGGCGAACATCCCCCAGAATGCGACCGGATAGGAAAGCAGCTCTTTCTGATCCTCAACCGCTTTGCGCTTAAAAAAGGCCGCGCCCGCCACTTTCTTCAAATACGGCCAGGCGGAATAGATCATCGAGATCAGCAGCACCATGTAAGCGCCAGCCATTTGATAGCCGATGTGCAGGCGCGTCGGGTAAAGGGGCATCGATTCCGGCTGGCGTCCGGCGCTCACGGCGATGTAATCTTCGACGCGGGTGAACAGAAAAAAGAACCAGAGCGAGAACAAGAGGTCGGTAGGAAGCAGATAAAAAAAGCCGATGGCGGCGAACGAAGCGAGCAGGCGGACGTTCTGGATGCCGTTCCAGGGCGGCGAGGTCCAAAAAGAATCGGTGCTGATCTCAAGCGGAATCGAGGGGATGGCGGGAACCATCTGGTGCAGGCCGTTGAAGGAGTAAATGAACGCCGGGATCGCAAAGCCCATCCACATGAAGCGGTTGCGAAACAAGCTGCCCTGCTCGCCGCTCATCTCCACCGGCAATTGCGCCAGCGGAAACGACAAGCGCTCGTTCTCGACCCACTGCTTTCTCAGCAGCGAAGCCATGCACAGGAACGTCCAGAACGTGAGCATCGCCAGCGCGCTCCAGCAGAGCAGCGGCCTTATCCACAACCCCCAGGGCAGGCGCTCGCCGCTTCGCAGCCCTTCATAAAAGCGGCTTGAAACAAACTGCTGAGGCTTGCCTTTCGGGTCGAATGGAACCGCCCATTTCGGGATGTTCGGCGAAAACTTCTCCTTCCAGACCGACTCGTTCGCCCCTTTATAATTCACCGAGACCATCAGCGGCAGGCTTTTCTCCACCCAGCCGCGTGAAGAAAGCAGCCCCGCCAGCAGCAGCATGGCGTAAATCGTGAGCATGTCGGCGCGGCGAAAGCCGTACCGTTTTGAGAGCCGCCGCAGCCCCTGGCCTAGCAAGGCGATCAGCGTCAACATGCCGATGGCGACCGGCGGAAGCTGAAGCATCCCGACCTGAATGTCTTTGATCACCAGCTCAGAATAGCTCACCGCCCAGCAGACGACCGCAACCAGCAGCAGCCCGATTGCAATCGCCCGCCAGGAAACGCCCTGCTCGCCGTCGTTTCCTTCAGGCGAATTGAGCCTTTCTTGCGTCGGCGGCGTAAACGCTTTCATTTGGGCGTTTGATTCAACTTACACCACGCGGGATCGAAAGCGGGTCAATCCCTCTTAGCATCATGCCCTGCCCGCGCGATTCATGCGTTTTGACGCTCGGCGGGTCGGTCGGATCGCGCACCTGGATCAAAAGCGTGGTTCTTGCCTCACTGCTTGTGTTGATGCCTGAGCCGTGAATCGTAAGATAGCTGAAAAAGAGCGCATCGCCCGCCTTTGCCGGACATGGAACCGCCGATTCAATCGGGTATTGATCGAAAGGCAAATGCCAGCCGCCCTCCGGGTTATGCTCCAGCGCCCCCAGCTTATGGCTGCCCGGAACCACGCGCACGCACCCTTTTTCAATCGGCGCGTCATCGAAATGAATGATCGCCGCGATCATCGTATCATTATCGTGCGGGAAATAAGGCTGATCCTGGTGCATCGGGAACGGCGAGCCTTTTTCCGGCGGCTTGATGAACATCTTGTCATGATGAAGCTGCACATTCGGGCTTCCGATAATCTCAGCCGCCGCCTCTGTGAGCCGGTCATCCGTCAGCAGCTTGCAGAGCGCCGCCGAATAAAATTGAACGTTGTGGCAGTGAAGAATTTTTGTGTCTTTCGCCTCCGCTACCGCCGCCTTCGCGCTGCCCCAGGTGGCATCCATGCTGTCATGCACAGCAAGCCGCTCCGCCAGTTGCCGGCACTCCTCGCGAAGCCTTGCCGCCTCTTCTTTGGTAATCAAGCCCTCGACGAGCACATAACCGTTTTCGTTGTAAAAATCAAGCTGTTCTTTTGTTAGCATCATTCTGTCCTTCCTGCTCAAGCGATTGAAGCGCATTCAGGTGTGCGCCGTCCGTGCCATTCATTTCATCTTCTCAGCTTTGAATCCCTCCTTGAAATGATTTTTTCCAAATGATTGAACAAAAGCGGCGCGTGTGATACAATAGAGAAGTCAGATGCGGGCGTAGCTCAGTGGATAGAGCGTCTCCCTCCGGAGGAGAAGGTCGGAGGTTCGAATCCTCTCGCCCGTACTGTTGCCTTCTAAGCAATGGCTTGGAAGGCATTCTTCTTTTTACAGCGCCCTTTTTATCTTTCGCTTTTATTACTGCTGTCATATCGACCGGATTTTAGCCTGATCTTCTGCCTGATCTGTTAACAAACAAGCGCTTTGGCTCAGGAAATGCGTGGATGCTTCTGAGCGCTTGCGCGCTTGGAAATTATCTTGAGGTGAGAGAACGATGCGATTAATGCAGAAAACAACTTTGATGGCGCTGGGATTGGGCGTCATTGGGTTTATGACGCTTGCCGGCCTTCCGGCGAACGCGCAGCTTTCAGGCGATTATTATAAAATTCCTGAATCCCATCCTGACGTGCAGCAAGGGGTCGATGGCGGCACTGTGACCGGCC
>JBPCRJ010000153.1:0-3039 GCA_050996975.1 Solirubrobacteraceae bacterium
AGCTTGAGCGCGAGGTCGGCGTGCTCGCGCAGGAGGCGGCGCATGTCGTTGCCGAGGATCCCGATGAGCTCGAGCTCGTCGATCGCGTCCACAGTGCCCGAGCGGTGCTCGTTGCCGAACATGGCCAGCTCCCCGAAGAAGTCGCCGGGGCCGAAGTGGGCGAGCGTGATCGTGCGGTGGTCGGCGTTCTCGCGCAGCAGCCGGGCGTGCCCGGCGCGCACCACGTAGCAGGTGTTGCTCTCGTCGCCCTCGCGGAAGAGGACCCCACCGGGGTCCAGGGAACGGGGCACGGTGACCTGGGCGATGCGCTCGAGCTCCTCCCGGCTCAGGTCCTCGAAGACGGGGACCCGGGACAGGAGCTCGACGGTGTCCCCGGTCGTCACTCCCACCCGCGGGATGGTAAAGGAGCGACGGGAGGGGTCTCCTAGGCGAGGGCGGCGTCCCGGCGGCGACGGCGCACGGTGCGCCCGCCGAGGCCCGCGAGAAGGAGGACGACGCCGAGGGGCACGAGGCAGGCGAGGACGACGAGGGCGACCCCGGCGGAGACCGCGAGGATGCGACCGGCGTCGTGGAGGGCGTCACCGGGCGTCCAGCCGCCGTCCTTCCCGGGGGGCGGGGTGGTCGCCCCGCGGTAGGCCGAGAGCTGGAGGGAGACCTTCGAGAAGTCCGTCCGGTTGCGGATACGGGCGACGCCGGCCCGTGCCGCGCGTACGCGGTCGTCGGCGAGGCGCAGGCGGCGCTTGAGGGCATCGATGGCGGTCTGGGTGGTGGCGTTGCCGAGCGCCTTGAGCAGCCCGGAGCGCTCGGCCCGGGCGGCGTCGAGCTCCTCCCGGGCGGTGAGGAAGGCGCGGGTCACGTCGCGCGAGCTGCTCGTCTCAGAGCGCACGCGGCCGAGACGCGCGAGGCGCGCGACGGCCTGGCTGACCCGGTCGGAGGGGAAGCTCAGCTCGAAGGAGGCGTTGGCGCTGTCCCCCGAGGAGACGGTGGAGGACAGGACGACGCCGTCGAAGTCACTCGTGGTGGCGATGACGCGGTGGGCGGTGGCCTGCATCCGCGCGGGACGGACGCCGAGGAGGAGCTGCGTGGCGCGCTCGACGCGGCGGGACTGGGGGGCGGCGGATCCGGTGGAGGGCGCCGACCTCCGCGCGCCGGCCGCGACGATGGGGGGCGCCGGCGCGGCGTCGGTGGGGGCGGCGGAAGGGGGCGCCGGTGCGGTGTCGGTGGGCGCGGACCCGGCGGACTCGCTCGAGCCCGTCGCACCTCCGCCGGCGCTGACGCCCTCCCCGGAGGAGGAGGTGCTCGGGCTCCCACCGGAGAGGTTCGTGAGGACGACGACGAGCATCATCACCACGGCCACGGGCGCGAGGACCGGGGCGAGGAAGCCGAAGGAGAGGCGCGAGCGCGGCCGCCGCCGGCGGGGGAAGCCGGCGGCGACGCGGGCCTCGAGCTCACGGGTCCACTCGGGGCGCGGCTCGGGGCGCGCGGCGAGCGGAGTGAGCTCCCGGGCGAGGAGGTCGATCTCGCGGGCGGTATCGGGGTCGAGGGGGGTGTGGCTACGCATGGCAGGCCTTCCGGAGCTTCGTGAGGGCGCGGTGCAGGAGGGTCCCGGCGTTGGACTCGCTGACGCCGAGGACGCGGGCGATCTCGGCGTGGCCGAGGTCCGCGAAGAACTTCAGGGCCACGACGTCGCGCTCCCGCGGGGCCAGAGCGGCGAGCGCGGCGCGGACGTCGACCCGGTCGAGCACGAGGTCGTCGGCGGGCCCGACGTCGCCCGGCGGCTCCCCGGATAGCTCGGGCCCGCGCTTCCGGCGCCGGAGCTCGTCGAGCGCGGCGTTGCGGGCAATCCCGAAGATCCACGCGCGGGGCGTCCCGCGGCGCGCATCCCAGCCCCGCCGCCGCCGGTAGGCCCGCTCGAAGGCCAGCGCAGTGACGTCCTCCGCCGCGAGCGGGTCGCGGAGCAGCGCCGCGACGTAGGCGAACACGTCGTCGCGGGAAGAGCGGTAGAGATCCTCGAAGGAGTCGGCGATGGTCGCGGCGGCGGGAGCAGGGAGCGCGGCGGCGGGACTCACACCTGTACTACGGCCATCACCCCCGGGCCATCACAAACCGAGTGTCGACTACGAACTCGACATCGGGTGGCACGGGGCCATCGGCCCGAGCCGCTTCAGTCCGGTATGACCGACGGACTCGACATCGGCTGGAGCGGGGGTTCAGGGGGCGAAGAGGCGCGGATCATTCGTGATGACCCCCGTCACGCCCATCGTCTCCAACGCCCGGATCCGCACCGGGTCGTCGACCGTCCACGCGTAGAGCTCGCCGCCCGCCGCCCGCAGCGCGCGCGCGAGTCGCGGGGTGATCAGCCGGTACTGGGCCATGAGCGCGTCGCACAGCCCCGACCGCACCGCGCGCGCCGCGCGGCCAGGCAGGACGATGCGGTAGGCGTGCAGCCCGGCGTAGGCGAGGGGCCAGGTGAGCGGTGAGCGGAAGGGGTCGTTGTCGAGCCTGGGCACCGACCACCCGAGCTTCACCTCGGGCTCCAGGCGCCGGATCACCCGCAGGCTCTCGACGTACTGCGTGGGGATCAAGACGCGGGGGAGCAGCCCGTTCGCCCCACGCTCCCGGGAGAGCGTGTCTGCCCGGCGCAGCGCAGCGAGCACGCGGGCCTCGTAGCCCGGCCCCTTGAGGTCGACGTCGAGCTCGACGCCCG
This sequence comes from Solirubrobacteraceae bacterium, assembly GCA_050996975.1. Lineage (GTDB taxonomy): Bacteria > Actinomycetota > Thermoleophilia > Solirubrobacterales > Solirubrobacteraceae > Palsa-465. The sequence goes on from JBPCRJ010000153.1 coordinate 2,708, forward strand.
TGAACTCCTCCACGCAGAGGTGCTCGAGCCCCTCCTCCAGGGTGAGGGGCTCCCGCTTGACCACCGCCCCGTAGTCGTGCGCGAGGACGAGCGGCGACCCGACATCCCCGCCGTCGCGCGGCAGCACGTCGAACTCGATCATGTCCACGCCCGCCGCGAGCGCGGCGTCGAAGGAGGCCGCCGTGTTCCCCGGCGCGATGAGGTCGGCGCCCTTGTGGCCGACACGGCGCAGCGCGGTCATTGCTGGCACCCAGGACACCAGAACGTGATGCGGGACTCGTCGCCCTGCCCGCGTGCGGGGATCCCCGTCCCGCCTCTCGGGCAGGGCAGGC
>JBPCRJ010000018.1:0-7832 GCA_050996975.1 Solirubrobacteraceae bacterium
GGAAGTGGCGCCGGTTGCCGAACATGATGTCCCGCAGGACGAGCAGTGACCAGTGGTCGCCGATCACCTCCACTGCCGCGTTGATCGGGCAGCCCGAGCGAGGTTCGCCGGCCGGACGCGTCGCCATGACGTAGATGGTACTTGCAGCTTGCCACCACCTTTCCCGTGCGGTACCGTGCTGGCGCTTGCAAACCGCAATTACTTGGAGGACGCCGATGTCGGACACCACCTGCCACATGTCGATCTCGATCGACGGCTTCGTCGCCGGGCCGGACCAGAGCCGGGTGGATCCGCTGGGGAAGCGCGGGAGGGAGGTCCATAGCTGGCACCTCGGCGACGAGCACGCGAACGACGCCGACGCGACGGCAGCGGGCTGGCTCATGCGACCGCGCGGGGCCTACGTCATGGGCCGGAACATGTTCGGGCCGATCCGCGGCGAGTGGGATGAGGAATGGGATGGATGGTGGGGCTCCGAGCCACCCTACCACGCGCCGGCCTTCGTGCTCACCCACCACGCCCACGAGCCGATCGAGATGGAGGGCGGCACGATCTTCCATTTCGTCACCGAAGGCTTCGAGGCCGCCTACGCGCAGGCGCGTGAGACGGCCGGCGAGGATGGCATCGACATCGCGGGCGGCGCCTCGACCGTTCGTCAGGCGCTCGCCGCCGGAGTGATCGACGAACTCACGCTCGACGTGGCCCCCGTCCTGCTCGGGTCCGGTGAGCGGCTGTTCGACGGAGTCGAGTCCTTCGGGTTCGAGCCGGTCGAGGTGCTCCACTCTCCGCTCGCCACGCACATCCGCTACCGGCGGGCAGGGTGAGGAGCCGATCTTCGGTCTGGGGCGGCGTCAGCTTTCTGGCGGTCGCTGATGCGACTCGACTTGATCGACGAGTTCCGCCTGGACCTGCACCCCTACATCGCGGGCGAGTGGTACCCATTGTGCGACGACGTCGCCAGGTCCTACCCGCTCGATCTGGTCTCCAGCAGCGAGTTCCGCAACGGGACCGTCGGGCTGCACGCGGATCGGTCTGGCACACCAGCGGTTGCGAGCGAGCGCACGCTCGGACATGCTGTTGATATGAGCCGTGGGCCTACTCGTCGCGTCCGAGACCTGGTCGCGTCCGGCACCGTTTCGAATGAGCTGCTGCGCGCGGCTGATCACGAAGCGGATCTCCTCGCGCACCCGTACATCGGAGTCGAGCATCTCGAGCTAGCGCGCCTCCGCCTCGCTGGACGCGACGCCGATCTTGAAGCGCTACGGCAGAGAACGGGTTTCGGAGTGTCGAGGCGATGGTGGCAGCCGCGAGGCCGTCATTCCGCTCTGCGCCGACCAGGCCTCGAGCGAACCGAAGCTGCGCGCCTCGCCGCGGAGCACGCCGAGCGCGGCGATGAGGCTCAGTGACGATAGGAGACGTGCAGGCTGCTTCGACATTCGAACCCCGGGGTTGCCGGCCCGGGGGTACCGCTGCGAACCGTCGGCCGCTTTTCTGCCTTGTGCGGAAGGCGCGACTCGTCGGACGATCCCTTTCGTGGTTCGGCCGGCACGCAGCGTACGAGCGCTTCGGCGGCGTGCGACGCGAGGTCGCACGTATCGAGTGAACTACCGGATTGGAGATCGACGGATGTGAGTTGAGCGGTAGTTCCAGGTCCGTGCTCGATGGCCTGTCCCCGCCTCGGCGTGCGTTGTCCGGCTCTTGATCGGCGCGGTGCGAAGCCCGAGGGATATGCCCAAGGGCGGCCCGTTCCATCCGGGCGGCCACAGGCGAGGGGAAGACCGGACGGGCGAACTCTGTGAACCCTCGTTGGCCTCGTTAAGCAGCATCCTAGGGAACCATGACCCGGACGCCAGTTCTCCAGCCGGCGGGCTCATGGATAACCGGCCGGATACCGGGCCTGGTGCCCGGCCGCGAAAGCGGGCTGACGCGGTCAGGTGAGCCTGTGAAAAGGAAGACGTCGATGACCCCAGAACCCGAGGACAAACTAGTGGGTCTTCCAGGATTGTTTGACCGGAAACGTCATGGGTCAGGCGGCGATGAGGAGCCTGCGTTCGGCTTTTGAGGAGGCGTTGGTCGCGGTGGGGGCCGTTGCGGTAGGTGATGTGGTCGGCCATCGCTTTCTCCACGGCGTCCCAGTCGGTGTAGTCGGCATCGTTGACGACGAACTCGCCGATCGCCCAGAAGTGACATTCGATGCGGTTAAGGAAGCTGGCGTAGGTCGGGGTGAACACCAGCTCGACGTTGTTCTCGCTCGCCCAGGCCATCAAGGCACACATCTCTCTGGAGGTCCTTCGCGACACGGTCGCGCAGTTTCCAACCTTCAGCGAGGCATATCTCAAAGGTGTCGAGCGCCTCGACGCCTGACGGGTTGGGCCTCAGTCACTTTGGGGTGAAACGACTGCGGCAGAACCGGCAGGCGCCGCGAATGGCCCGACCGGGCCTGCGCTCACACCCCGGCGGCCGCGCGTGCGTCCTGAAGGCTCGGGTAGTGCGCCATCTCGATGACCTGAGCTCAACCGGTCGCCGCAACGCGTTGTGGTCGGACTGGTCACACGTTGGGCGTGGTGGCAGCGGTCACCGAGGCGGTCGTCTGCCTCGCGCTCTCGGGCGCCTGGCGTTGAGCGCGCTCTGCCGCCGCGTCATCCTTCGGAGGCCACCGGCACCAGCCCCGCTGTGCCCGTCTGCGGATCGGCGCCGTCCCGGCGACGGGCGATCGTCGCGCGCACAGCGTCCCAGTCGAGATCGCGGAAGTTGTGCATCGGGCAGTATTTCGGTCCGCACATTGAGCAGAATTCGGCGGTCTTGAAGTAGTCGTCGGCGAGCGTCTGGTCATGCATGTCGCGTGCCGTCTCGGGGTCGAGCGCGAGTTCGAACTGCCGGCGCCAGTCAAACGCGACCCGAGCTTGTGACAGCTCGCGATCCCATTCGGCGGCGGCCCGATTTCCGCGGGCGAGATCAGCGGCGTGGGCGGCGATCCGGTAGGCGATCAGGCCCTGCTTGACGTCTTCGGCGTCCGGCAGGCCGAGGTGCTCCTTGGGGGTCACGTAGCAGAGCATCGAGGTCCCGTGCCAGCCGACGATCGCCGCACCGATCGCCGAGGTGATGTGGTCATAGCCAGGTGCGATGTCGGTGACCAGCGGCCCGAGCGTGTAGAACGGCGCCTCGTGACAGATCTCCTGCTGGCGGCGGACGTTCATCTCCAGCTGATCCATGGGAATGTGACCCGGGCCCTCGACCATCACCTGCACGTCGCGGGCCCACGCGCGCTCGGTCAACTCCCCGAGCGTGGTCAGTTCGGCGAACTGCGCCGCGTCCGAGGCGTCGGCGATCGATCCCGGGCGCAGCCCGTCGCCGAGCGAGATCGTGACGTCGTATCGGCGGCAGATCTCCAGGATCTCATCAAAACACTCGTACAGAGGGTTCTCACGCATATGCGCGGCCATCCACCGGGCCAGGACACCTCCTCCGCGCGACACGATCCCGGTCACGCGGTGCTGGCACAGCGGCAGGTGCTCGAGCCGCACGCCGGCGTGGATCGTCATGTAGTCGACACCCTGCCGGGCCTGATGCTCGATGTTCTCCAACAGCAGCTCAGCGGTCAGCTCCTCGATCTGCTTGACCCGCTCGAGCGCCTGGTAGATCGGCACGGTCCCGATCGGAACCGTCGCCGCAGCGATGATCGCCTTTCGCGTCTCGTCGATCCGCTTGCCGGTCGAGAGGTCCATCACCGTGTCCGCACCCCACTTCTCCGACACGGTCAGCTTCTGCACCTCCTGCAACAACGACGAGCTCGTGGGCGAGTTGCCGATGTTCGCGTTGATCTTCACCCGAGCCTTGAGGCCGATCGCCATCGGATCAAGCGCCGCGTGATGAACGTTGGCCGGGATCACCATCCGGCCGCGCGCGACCTCGTCGCGCACGAGGTCGGGCGCGAGCGCCTCGCGCTCAGCCACGCGCCCCATCTCCGGGGACACGATCCCCTGACGGGCGAGATGCATCTGCGTGACGCACGACGCGTCGGAGGTGAAAACGGTACGACTCGACATATGGCTCCCTTCGCTGGCATGACCCAGAGCAGGTTCGGCGGGTCGGCGCCTCTGCGCCCTCTCAGCCCCATCGCGGGACTCCCCTGTTGCCCCCCCATCATGACACGGCCCTCGGATTGAGCCTAAGGCAGGCCGTCAGACTCCTGACCTGGGGGCAGCTCCCGGCAGGCGGTAGCTTCACCGGTTCGTGTTCCCCGATGACCTCCGCGCGGCGTGCGCGACGATCGCTGATCGGTCGAACCGCGTCCGCGTCGAGCACGCCCGACTGGGCCCCTACGCTCGGGCGCTGACTCCATCGGTGACCGCACAGCTCGCCGCGCCACCGGACCCAGAGGCCGAACTGCTGACCGGCGACCGCGAGACGCGAGCTGGCTTCTGGCTGTGCCTGGACGCAATCAATTTCGGCTCCGGATGGTTTCCGACCCTGCGCAAGCGGCCCGGCCGCTCAGGGTACTTCGCCGTCGCCATCGGCGTCCGGGAGCGCTTTGCCCGCGACGGCGCAATGGATGCGGCGACGCTGTCGGGCATCGAGGCGGCCGAGGTGGCCGAGGTGCTCGGACAGGACCCTGGCCACCCGCTCATGGCCCTGTTCGCGGCCGCCTTGCGCGACGTGGGCCACCACGTGGACAGCGAACACGAGGGAAGCTTCGCGGCCGTCGTGGACGCGGCCGCGGGCCGTGCGGTCGTGCTGGTGGACAAGCTGGCGGCCTGGGACGCCTTCGCCGACACCTCAAGCTTTCAAGAGCTGCGGGTGCCGTTTCTCAAGCGGGCCCAGATCACGGCTGCTGACCTGCACCGCTCCGGCGTGGCTGACTTCATCGACCTCGAACAGCTGACGCTGTTCGCCGACAATCTCGTCCCCCATGTCCTCCGCGTCGACGAGATGCTCAGCTACGAGCCGGCGCTGCTCGCCAGGATCGAGCGTGGGGAACAGCTTGAGCACGGCTCGCCGGAAGAAGTGGCGATCCGTGCCTGTGCCCTGCACGCCGTGGAGCTGCTCAGCGCACAGCTGCCGGGCACGCGCGCCTGCGACCTGGATTTGACCCTGTGGAACCGCGGGCAGGCGGCGCGCTACCGGGCGATTTCCCGCCATCGCACCCGCTGCACCGCGTACTGACCGCCCGCCGGGGACGGCGAGCGGGCGCTGCGCCGCGGCGATCGCTCAGAATGGGGCGGATGCTCACTTTCTCCATCCTTGACCGGTCGGACCCGGCGCCCGCCCGGCGCAGACGTGCTCGACTCGTTTTGTGGTCCTGCGTGCTGCTGACCGCGGCGGCCCTGGCCGGCTGCGGTGCCAGCACCGGTGGCAGCGGCGCCCAGGCCCCGCACCCGGTCAGCATCGCGCTTGACTTCACCCCGAACCCGGCCCACGCGCCGATCTTCCTGGCTACCCATGATGGGTATGACAAGCGATTCGGGATCAGCCTGCAGATCCGAGAGCCGGGTAGCGGTCCGGACTCGCTCAAGCTTCTGCTCGGCGGACGTGTCGACATCGGGGTGCTCGATATCAACGACCTCGGGCTCGCCCGCGAGCGGGGCGCCGACGTCGTCGGCATCGCCGCGCTCGTTCAGCAGCCGCTCGGAGCGCTGATCGTCCAGCCTTCCATCAAGCGGCCGCGTGACCTTCAGGGCCGCAAGGTCGGTGTCTCGGGCCTGCCCTCCGATCCCGCGTTCCTGCAGGCGATCCTGTCGCGTGACGGCGCGTCGCTGCGGCGCGTGGACCAGATCACGATCGGCTTCAACGCGGTGGCCCAGATGCTGGCCGGGACGATCGCGGCCGTGCCAGCGTTTTGGAGCGACGAAGGGGTCACGCTGCGCCAGCGCGGGCTCCCGGTCCGGGAGTTCCGCATCAACCACTACGGAGCGCCGAACTTCCCCGAGGTCGTGCTCGTGGTCACGCGCGCGACGCTGCGCCGGCGCAGGTCTGCGATCGTCCGCGCGCTGGCGGCGATCGCGGTGGGCGCACGAAAGGCGGTCACCGATCCGCGACAGGCCACTCGGGTCATCACCAACGCCGCGGCAGGAGATTCGCGCCTGATCCGGGCTCAGACCCTCGCGATCGCCCCCGCTCTCCAGCCGCCGCTGCGCCTCAACCCAAAGGTCCTGGCGGCATGGGCTCGGTTCGACATGGCGACCGGGCTACTGCCTCGCCCGCTGGCGGTCGCACCGGCATTCGATTTGTCACTCGCAACTCCGGCCCTGCGACTCGCAGCCCCGGTCATCGCCGCGGTCACTCACGACCGAAGCTGAGCCGCGCCGGACGGACGGGAAGCCACTTCCTATGACAGAGGCTTGGTGGGCTCGCCCGGCGATACGGGTGTGGATGACGGCTTGGCTGCCGAAGATTCCAGTACGCCGACCCAACAGCTTTGTTTATCCCACCCAACAAAGCACTGGCGCAATCGCAGGCCTCCGGAACATCGGTGCCGAATCATCGGACGCCGACTGGGGGCCCACGTGCATGGCCGACGACTGCATTCGTCATGCATGGCGGCTTGGGCGCAGGATCGCAATGGCGACGTCCAGTGCGTGCCCCCTTCTGGGGCGCCGAAACCGTCGGCGCCCCATGCTCGTGGTCGTGCTTCCCGGGGCTGGTTTAGCGTCCCGGCGTGAGTTGACGGCCGGCAGGGATCATCGGTTCCGGTCGTTGGTAGACGGCCTGGATGATCTCGGTGTTGTCAATCCCGCGGAGGTATCGGGAGGTGATCGCGAGATCGGCGTGCCCGAGTTGCCGTTGGATCACGATCAGCGAGATCCCTTCGCGAGACATCTCGACCGCGTGCGCGTGCCTGAGCTGGTGGGGCGCGAACCGGCGGCGCTCCCCACCCGCGAGCACGCCCGCCGGCGCCTCGTGCGCTGGCTCGAACGCTACAACCGCGTCAGACGCCACAGCCACTGCGGCTACAAGACGCCAATGGTCTACGAAACGCTCACAGCCGGCCAGGACAACACGCTGCGGCGGACAGCATGAGACGCCCAGGCCCACCCCACCAATCGGGTAGCTCCGCGGACAGTCAACCAAGGGTGCCGGGAGCACCCTGATCGGACAGCCAACGGCCGCCCGATCCGTGATATCCATCCATGCACGGTTCTTGGGGAGGTCCAGCCGGCAAGTGGGTCACCGAGCGCGCGTGGATTGACGGGCTCTCCGAGCTCGATGAGGACGCGTGCTATCGGGCGATGGACTGGCTCTTGGAGGTCGAGGAGGAGCTGTGCGAGGAGGTGTACTTCCAGACCGCTGACCTGCTGAACCTGGAGGTCGACCTGCTGTTCTTCGACACGACCTCCACCTATTTCGAGCGCGAGCGCCTGCACGGCAAGCTCTGCACCAAACGCGGACCGAAGCGGTTCATCCGCACCACCAAGACGGGGCAGCTGCGAATCGACCGCGCCGCCGTCAAGGCCGAGGAGCACCTCGACGGCAAGTTCCTGCTGCGCACCTCCGACCCGACCCTGTCAGTCGAGGATATCGCGCTCGGCTACAAGCAGCTGCTGGAGATCGAACGCGCGTGGCGCGACATGAACAGCACCTTGTACCAGCGGCCAGTGCACCACCGCCTCGAGCACCGCATCCGCGCACGCATCCTGCTCTGCTGGCTCGCCTTGCTGCTGATCCGGATCGCCGAGACCCAGACCGGGCAGACCTGGCGCAAACCTCCGCGACGAGCTCGAGCGCCTGCACCTCGGGACCTTCACCGGCCCCACCGCCACCACCCGCCAACGGACCGAGCTCACCAGCCAGCAGCAGCAGATCCTCCGGACGCTCAAGATCGAGCAGCCGCCGCTGTT
>JBPCRJ010000126.1:0-27898 GCA_050996975.1 Solirubrobacteraceae bacterium
CGCTGTGAGCTGGAGCGGATCGTGCGGGCGTCGAGTTCTGAGGTGCGGTTGGTCGAGCGAGCGCGGATCGTGCTGGCGGCGGGTGAGGGGTTGACGACCGAGCAGATCGCAGCGCGGGTGGGGTGCGCGGAGCGGACGGTGAAGAAGTGGCGTCCGCGGTATGCGCGTGACGGGATCGAGGGGCTCAGGGACGCCCCGCGCTCCGGGGCGCCGTTGACCTACGGGCCGGTGACGCGGGCGCTCTTGATCGCGAAGGCGTGCACCCGTCCCAAGCCGACTGAGGAGGGCGCGCGGCGGGAGCGCTGGACCTATGAGGAGCTCGGCGGCGAGGTCGGGATGTCGGGCTCCCAAGCGCACGTGATCCTGGCGCGGGCGCAGATCAAGCCGCACCTGTCGCAGTACTGGATCATGAGCGACTTCTCAAAGCCCGAGTTCGAGGAGCGCTGCGGTGAGGTGTGCGGGCTGTATGTCGATCCGCCGGAGAACGTGCTGGTCGTCTCGCTTGATGAGAAGACGGGGATCCAGGCGAAATCGCCGGTCGATCCCGACCAGCCGCCCGAGCCCGCTCAGCCCGCCCGGCGCTCGCACGAGTACAAGCGCAACGGCACGCAGTGCCTGTTCGCGGCGCTCAAGGTCCACCACGGCGAGGTGCTCGGGATGGCGTCAAAGACCCGCAATCGCTGGGACCTGATCCGCTTCCTGGACCTCCTCGACGGTGAGATCCCGGCAATCGAGGGCCAGAAGATCGTGGCGGTCTCAGACAACCTCTCCACCCGCGCGACCGACGAGGTCAGGCAGTGGCTCGAGGACCATCCACGCTGGAGCTTTCAGTTCACCCCCAAGCACGCGTCGTGGCTGAACCAGATCGAGATCTTCTTCTCGATCCTCTGGCGCCGGCTGCTCAAACACGGCACCTTCACCAGCGAGGAGGACCTCGCCGAGCAGATGCTCGCGTACATCGAGACCTACAACCAGACCGCCAAGCCGTTCAAGTGGACCTACACCGGTAAAACGCTCGAAGCATGAGAGCGCGGACTAACAGGATGAACCACTAGGACACCAACCACGACAACCGCGTTCTGACCTCGAGCCCCTCCGGCTCGCCTCCCATGTGGCGCACGAAGGTCTCCTCCAGCGATTCGCCGTGCAGAACATCCGCGGTCATCCCGCTCGCCAGCACCTGTCCGCCGGCCAGGATCGCGACGTGGTCACAGAGACGCTCGACCACCTCCACCACATGGCTGGAGAGCACGACCGTGCCCCCAGCGCGGCGATACTCCGCTAGCACGCTCCGGAGAGCCCGGCTGCTCAGCGGGTCGACACCCTCGAACGGCTCATCGAGGATCAACACCTGCGGGCGGTGCAGCAATGCCGTCGCCAGGCCGACCTTCTTGCGCATCCCGTGGCTGTAGTCCTCGACCCGCACGTCGGCGGCGTCAGCGAGCCCGAAGGCCGTGAGCAGCTGCTCGGTGCGCTCAGTCACCGTCGCGCGCGGCAACCGCCGCAGCAGCCCGGTGAACACGAGCAGATCACGCCCCGTCAATCGATCGAAGGTCTCCAGGCCGTCAGGAAGCACACCGATTCGCTGCTTGGCCGCCGCTGGATCCTTCCACACGTCGGCGCCCGCGACGCTCACCCGCCCGCGGTCAGGCCGCAAGAGCCCGGTGACCATCCGCAGCATCGTCGTCTTACCGGCCCCGTTGGGACCGATGATGCCGTAGAAAGCTCCCGCGGGAATCTCGAGGTCGATCCCGTCGACCGCGAGCGTGCGCCCGAAACGCTTGACCAAGCCGAGGATCTCCACCGCCGGCACCGAGTTGACCCGAGCGGCGTCGGACGACGCAGTGCTAGCGCTCATCGACGGCGGCAGGGCGATCGCTGGCGTGCTGCAGATCGGCGAGCAGCCGATCCATGGCGCTGGCATACGGCCCCTTGCGCCAACTCAGCGAGGCGACGTTCCAACCCGGATCCTCCCAGACCGTGACCTTTACCTGCACCATGTCGTCGGTCTGAGCGAGCGACAAGCGGGCCTTCATCGGCAGCCGGTCCCGAGCGCTCTTGAGCACGGCGCCGCCCAGACGGTACGCCAGCCGAGAGCCGAACGTGGCCTCGAAACCACCGGCCTCCAGATCGCCGACGCGCCCGCCGCGCTGGCGGGCGACACCCACGAGCTGATCACGGACGTGCTCGATAGAGCCTGCCGCAAGCCACTCGGTGGACTGATGCAACTGCTTCCGGTCCATCTCCATGTTTCCTCGCCTTCCCTTTGCGAGTGAACAGTTCTTCGCTGAACTTGCCCCGAAGGGGCGAGATCAAAACCTTCCGTCGAAAGTCACCGCGCGGACCGCTACCGCTCCCCCTCACGCAGCTCGATCCGCCTGATCTTGCCGGTCAGCGTCTTGGGTAGGTCATCCACGAATTCGATCAGCCGCGGGTAGGCGTACGCCGAGAGGTGCTCGCGGACGAAGGCCTTGATCTCCTGGGCGAGCTCGTCCGAGGGCTCGTGGCCGGAGGCCAGGACGACGAACGCCTTGACCACGCTGCCGCGGCGCTCGTCCGGCGCGGCGACCGCGGCGGCCTCGGCCACCGCGGGATGCTCCAGGCAGGCCGACTCGACCTCGAACGGGCCGATCCGGTATCCGGCGGAGATGATCACGTCGTCCGCGCGCCCCTCGTACCAGTAGTAACCGTCCTCGTCGACCTGGGCCGCGTCCTGGGTGTGAAACCAGTCGCCGCCGAACACCTCGCGAGAGTCCTCGGGCGGGCGGTTCCAGTAGCCGATCGGGTAGTGCGGATTGGATCGTGCCTTGAGGCAGATCTCCCCTCGCTCCCCGGTGGCCACGGGACGCTCGTCCTCGTCGAGGATCGCGACCTCCCACCCCGGCATCGGCTTGCCCATTGAGCCCTCGCGGACCTCCATGAAGGGAAAGTTGCCGCACAGCGGGTAGGACTCGGTGAGCCCGTAGTAGTCCAGCACGGTCACGCCGAATTGCTCGCGAAACCACCGGATCGCCTCGGGATTGAGCGGCTCGCCCGCGGAGCACACGACCCTGAACTTCTGCGGGTAGCGCGTGCCGGCGTCGGCGATCGACATCATCGACCGGATCGCCGTCGGCGTGGCGAACACGTTGGTGACGCCGTGGCGCGAGAGGAAGTCGAGCTGCTTGGCGGGATCGAAGCCGCCCGGCCGCTGGTAGACGGCCTGCGCCGCCCCGTAGCGCCAGGGCCCGAGCAGCGGGGCGATCCCCGCCGCCCACGCCCACTCGCCCATCCCGTGGAACAGCTCGCCCTCCTTTACATCATGGCAGTAGAGGAACTCCTCGTGGCCCAGGATGTACCGGTGAGCGTGGATGATCCCCTTGGCCACCCCGGTTGTGCCCGAGGAATAGTAGAGCTGGGCCGGGTCCTCCGCCAGGGTGTCCACCACATTGAACGCCGTCGAGCCGTGCCTGAGCAGCTCGTCGTCGAGGATCAGGATTTGCTCGACGAGCTCGCGCTCGATCCGGTCGACGTTGTCCGCGTTGGTGACCAGCACGCTGGCCCCGGAGTCGCTCACCCGGTGGCGGATGCCCTCATCGCCATACAGCACCGACATCGAGAGCAGGATCGCGCCGGTCTTCCAGGTCCCGAAGAACGCCGCCGCCGTCTCGGGCGTGGGCGGCAGCAGCATCGCCACCCGGTCCCCCGGGGCGATCCCGTGCGCGCTCAGGACGTTGGCAAAGCGGTTGGAGGCGTCCTGGAGCTCCCCCCAGCTCACCTCTCGCACGCGTCCGGCGGGATCTTCGTGGATCATCGCCAGCTTTTCTCGCGGATGGCGATCACACACGTCGCGGGCGATGTTGTAGCGCTCGGGCACCTCCCATCTGTGCTGCGCGCACGCGTCGGCGTAGGAGCTGATGCTCGTCACTTCTCGGACTCCTCGCGCTCCTCCACCTTGATCTTGCCCTCGAGCTCGGACATCACGTCGGGATCGCGCAGCGTGCTGACGTCGCCGAACGCCCGGCCCTCGGCGATGTCACGCAGCAGACGTCGCATGATCTTCCCCGAGCGCGTCTTGGGCAGGTCGTCGGCCCAGATGATCCGCTTGGGCCGCGCGAACTTTCCGATCCGATCGGCGACCCGGGCACGGATCTCCTCGATCAGCTCGTCTGAACCCTCGGCGTCATCGCCCTGGAGGGTGACGAAGGCGCAGATCGCCTGGCCGCTGTCGTCGTCCGCCTGACCGATCACCGCCGCCTCGGCGACCTTCTGGTGGGAGACGATCGCGGATTCGACCTCCGCGGTCGACATCCGATGCCCGGAGACGTTCACGACGTCGTCGATCCGCCCGATGATCGAGAAGTAGCCGTCGCTGTCCTTGCGGGCGGCGTCGCCGACGAGGTAGGTCTCCGGGCCGAACTTCTCGAAGTAGGTCTCCACGAACCGCTCGTCCTCCTTGTAGAGCGTGCGCAGCATCGAGGGCCATGGACGCGTGAGGACGAGCAGGCCCTGGCCGTCATCGACTGGCTCGCCGTCGCGCTCGTCAACCACCTCGGCGGCGATCCCCGGAAACGGCCGCGTCGCGGAACCGGGCTTGGTGGCGACGATGCCCGGCAGCGGCGAGATCATGATCCCCCCCGTCTCGGTCTGCCACCAGGTGTCGACGATCGGGCAGCGCTCGCCGCCCACCACCTTGTGGTACCAGAGCCACGCCTTGGGGTTGATCGGCTCGCCGACGGTGCCGAGCAGCCGCAGCTTCTCCAGGTTGTGCTTCTCGACGTGACCGACTCCCCACTTCATGCACGCGCGGATCGCCGTCGGGGCGGTGTAGAAGATGCTCACGCCGTAGCGCTCGCACAGCTCCCACCAGATCCCCTTGTGCGGGTAGTCCGGCGCGCCCTCGTACAACACGCTGGTCGCGCCGTTGGCCATCGGCCCGTAGACGATGTAGGAATGACCGGTGACCCAGCCGACATCGGCCGAGCACCAGAACACATCCTGCTCGGGCTTGAGATCGAACACGTAGCGGTGCGTGCTGGCCACGCCGGTGAGATAGCCCCCCGTCGTGTGCAGCACTCCCTTGGGCTTGGCGGTCGAGCCGCTCGTGTAGAGGACGAACAGCGGGTGCTCGGCCTCGAGCTCCTCAGCGGGACAGTCGGAGTCGGCCTGCTCCATGACCTCGTGGAACCAGACATCACGCCCATCCTTCATCTCGCACTCGGCCTCCGTGTGCTTGACCACGACGATGTGCTCGAGTGTTTGCAGGTCTCCCATCGCCTTGTCCACCTGCTGCTTGATCGGGGCGGTCTTGCCCTTACGCCGCGCACCGTCGGCAGTGATCAGTGCCTTCGCCTCGGAGAACTCCATCCGCTCCTTGACCGAGTCGGCCGAGAACCCGCCGAACACGACGTTATGAGGCGCGCCGATCCGCGCGCACGCCAGCATCGCGACAACCACTTCCGGGATCATCGGCAGGTAGATCCCAACGATGTCTCCCTTCCTGATCCCCAGGTCCTTCAGTGCGTTGGCGAACTTCTGCACGTCGCGGTGAAGCTCCGCGTAGGTGAGCTCGCGCTCCTCTCCCTCCTCGCCCCGCCAGTGGAAGGCGACGCGGTCGCCGTTTCCCCCCTCGACGTGCCGATCGAGGCAGTTATAGGAGGCGTTCAGCTTTCCGTCGGCGAACCACTTGTAGAAGGGGGGGTTTGAGTCGTCGAGCGTCTCGGTGGGCTCCTTGAACCAGTGGAGCTCCTTGGCCTGCTGGTGCCACCAGCCCTTCCAGTCGCGCTCCGCCTCCTCGTAGATCGACTCGTCGCTGAGCAGCGCGTCCTTACGGAACTTCTCCGGTGGGTCGAAGGACTCGATCTTCAGCATTTCCTCTAGCTGGGCTTCGAGCGTGTGCTCGCCGGACGGTGTGGTGGGGGTGTCTGCCATAGAAATCGCCTCTCTCCTTCCACGCTGCGGGCCGCGCCGCTACCGGCGCCGCTTGCGCTTGCGCTTGGGGGTATTCGTCCGGGCGCGTGTGGGTGGTGCGCTGACTGCTTCGGGGGCGGGACTCGGCGCCGGCTTGCCGCGCTCGCTGCCGTTCGAGGCCCCCGCCCGCCTCCCGCCCGCCTTCGCCGCGCGCTGCTCCCGCAGCTCCTGGGAGGAGGGCCACTTCTCCGCCCGGCCGCTGCGCCACGAGGTCGGAACCCCGGTCGGCCAGCGCCCGGACAGCATGTATCCCAGTGCGAGCAGCCAGAAGCCCTGCACGACCGGGACCGGGGAGCCGATCGGGAACAGCACCAGCACTCCGGCGAAGATCCCCAGATAGCCCATGAACCGCGTCAACAGGCCCACCCGCATCGCGCTCATCGACGTCAACACGAATCCGACCGCGAGCACGAGCGCGGCCGCCTGGCCGATGAGCTGGAGAACCAGGATTGCGCTCGTGCTCGTGAGGTGGTTGGCCTGCTCGTAGGTCTGGCTGCCGGCGCTGACGAACTGGTCCGCCTTGACCGCGATCACCACGGCGTAGGCAACCCCGGTGATCGCCGCCGCAACGCCGCCGAGGATCGCGAGAATCCTGATGAACGGCTGCGTCTTGGGATTGCGCGCCCGAGCGGTGCTGACCAGGAAGGCGAGCGTGCCGGCCAGCGCCAGCGCCCCGAGCGCGTTGATCACGGCGCCGACGACGTCGAGCGGGAAGCGCCTGTGGGCGGTGATCAGATCGAGCGTCAGCTCGTCGATGGTGGTGTGGGGGCCCGAGAGCTGGATGATCGCTGCGACCACCAGCATGGTGCCGGCCAACCCGGCCACCACCGCCTGCCGGGGCCGTACGCGCGTCTCGTACAGGAGTCGATCGTCAACCGTCATCGCGGCCTATCCTAGCCGCCGTGCGCTCCGCTGATCCGGATCTGCGCTGCCCGGCTTGCGGGGCGGCGCTGATCGCCTGGCGCTCGGTGCCAGCCTCCGAGCCCGCGCTCGGCCGCGTCCGCTTTGGGCTGGCGCTCTGCCCGCGGTGTGGCTGCGCGGTCACCGCCGGCCCGGCCCCGGCGCAGCTGCACGACAGCGGTGCCTATCGCGATGGCGCGCCGCGCCTGCACGGGATCGCCAAACCGGCGCTGCGAGCGTTTGACCACCAGCGTCTGGCGCTGCTGGCCAAGCTCGTGGCGCCGCCCGCGCGACTGCTCGACGCCGGTGCCGGTCGTGGGAGGTTCGTCGCCGCCGCCGCCGCCGCGGGCTATGACGCATCGGGGATCGAGCCCTGGCGGCGGGGCGCGGGTGGCGCGGCGATCGCGGCCCCGGTGCAGCGGGTGAGCATCGAGCAAGCCGAGGTTCCTGACGCCTCGCTGGATGTGGTGACCCTTTGGCATGTGCTCGAGCACCTCGCGGATCCTGGCGCCGCGCTCGCGGCGATCTCCGCGTGGCTCCGTCCCGGCGGCAGCCTGCTCGTGGGCGTCCCGAACCTCGCCAGCGTTCAGTCGCGCCTGGGGGGAGATCGTTGGTATCACCTCGACGTGCCTCGCCATCGCGTTCACTTCACGCCGGAGGGCCTGACGACGTTGCTCGGCGCCCACGGCTTCACCGTCCTGCACGTTCACCATGTGCTGCTGGAGCACAACCCCTTCGGGATGTGGCAGTCGCTGGTCAACCGGGCAACCACCAACCCCTCCTATCTCTACAACCTGCTCAAGCGCAATGCCTCCTGGCACTCCTCAGACCTGATCCTCACCGCGCTCGCGATGCCACTGGCGCCCCTCGCCGCCCTGGGCGAGCTGATCGCGGGTCTCGCCCGACGCGGCGGCACGATCGCCGTCTTGGCGCGGCGAGCTGATCACCGTGATGGTGGAGCGAGTCGATCACCGTGATGGCGGGGCGAGTCGATCGCCGTGATGGCGGCAATCCCGCGGCCCGGGCCTAAAAGCGCGGGCGCGAGGCTCCGGCGAGTAGCATTGTCCGATATGGAAGGCAGCGGCTTTGGCGGAATGTTCGGCGACCCCGACGAGCTCCAGCGCAAGCTGGGCGAGTTCGCCGAGCAGATGCAGGGGGCCCAGCGGCTGGCCTGGGCCGACAACGCGATCAAGCTCGCCGTCGACCTGACCGTCGCGGCGATGAATCGCGCCAACATCCAGGGCACAACCGAACAACAGGCCGAGCAGATGCGCGCGGTGATGGCGGTGATCTTCCCCGAGGCCGTGACGCTCGTGCGAGAGGCCCGCGAGGGTCTGCAGTAGCCGGGGATTTTTACAGGCCCCGCCGGCGCGGGGCCTGTGGGTTGGCTATCGAAGGGAGGGCTCAGACGGTGGTCCGTTCGAGCGCGGGATTCTCGGCGAGCGCTGGGGCATGATCGTTGAGCGCCGGGGCTTGATCGGCGCCCACCAGGGCGGCGCTTGCCCGCAGCAGGACGGCAGCGAGCAGCGCCGCGAGGGTCGCGAACAACGCCCCGACGACGAACGCGACGTGGTAGCCGCCGTCCAGCGCACCGACTTGGCTGCGGCCTGAAGCGATCAGGTGGCCGGTACGGGACGCGGCGAGGCTCGCGAGGATCGCGAGTCCGAGTGCGCCACCCATCATGAAGGAGGTGTTGACGATCCCCGAGGCCAGGCCCGCGTCGCGCTGCTCGACGTCGCCCATCGCGGCGAGCAGGATCGGGTTGAACGCGATCCCGGCGCCGAAGCCGAGCAGGATCATGCTGGGGAGCACGTCGGCGGCGAAGTGGCCGCCGACCGGTGCGCGCGCGAACAGCGCCAGTCCGGCGCCGGCCAGCAGCAGGCCGGTCACCAGCGGGCGCTTGATCCCGAAGCGCATCACCAACTTGGCGGAGATGCCGAGCGAGAACGCGCCCATGATCAGGTTCGCGGGCAGGAACGCGAGCCCGACCTGCAGCGGGCTGTAGCCGAGCACGAGCTGGAGATAGAGTGCCGAGAGGAAGAACCACGCGAACATCGCTCCCGCCCACAGGACACCGGCGACGTTGGCGGTGGCGAGGTTGCGCAGCCGGAAGAGCCCGAGCGGCATCAGCGGCGAGGCCACCCGCGACTCGAGCGCGAGGAATCCGGCCAGCAGCACCGCCGCGGCCGCGAGCAGACCCAGCGTCTGGCCGGACGTCCAACCCGCCTGGTTTCCGTTCACGATCGCGTAGACGGCGAGCATCAGCGCTGCGGTCACGGTGACCGCGCCGGCGACGTCGAGGCGACCGCCGGCTGGCCCGGTCGCGGCCGGCAGCACCCTGAGCGCCGCGACGCCGACCCCGATCCCGATCGGGACGTTGACCAGGAAGATCCAATGCCAGTTGAGCGCGTCGGTGAGAATCCCGCCGAGCAGGACGCCGAGCGTCCCGCCGCCGGCGGCGACGAACCCGAACACGCCCATCGCCTTGGCCCGGTCGGCGGGCTCGACGAACAGCGACATCATCAGCGACAGCGCGACGGCGGACACGACCGCGCCGCCGAACCCCTGGATCACGCGGGCGGCGACGAGGACCCCCTGCGCCGCCGCCGAGCCACACGCCAGCGACGCCAGCGTGAACAGCAGGATGCCGCTCAGGAACAGCCGGCGCTGGCCGAACAGGTCGCCGAGCCGCCCGCCGAGCAGCAGGAAGCCACCGAACGTGAGCAGATAACCGTTCACCACCCACGCCAGCGACGTCTGCGAAAACGCCAGGTCGCGCTTGATCGAAGGCAGCGCTACGTTGACGATCGTGGAGTCAAGCACGATCATCAGCGAGCCGAGACAGAGGACGATCAGCGCGACCCAGCGGGTCCGATTGTCGGTGCTCATCGGGATTGGGGTGTCCGGGGTCACGCGATCAATTCCTTTCGTTGTCATTGCTCGCAGGGTTAGACGGCGCCGGTCGGCCAACTTCATCGGTGCGGGCGAGAACGCCGGCGGCCGCGACACGAGCTACTTCAACAAACGCGACAGGCGCCGGTCCTTCATCAGCTTGCCGTCGGTCTGGCAAGCCGGGCAGTAGCACATCACGTAGTCCTCGTAGAACACCGCCGCGATCTGCTCCCCGCAGCGGGGGCACGGCTCCCCGTTGCGCCGGTGCACGGTGAGCGGCATCGGAAGCTTGTCAGGGATCGGCAACCTGATCGCCTGCTCGTAGTGGGCGATCACCTCGCCCAGCCGCGTGACCATCGTTTCGCGAAGACGCTGCGCGTCATCGACGTCGAGGTCGGCTCCTCGCTTGAACGGCGAGACCCGCGCGGCATGGAGAATCTCGTCCACCCACGAGCGACCGATGCCGGCGATCACGTGCTGGTCTCGCAGCACGGCGTACAGCGGCCGCGGCACCTCGAGCAGCGGTCCCAGCGGCGGCGGGTCCGGCCACGCATCGGGCCCCAGCGCGGCAATCGTCTCGTCGCTGTGCACCTCGGAGCGACGCAGCAGCTTGACCCACGCCGCCTGCTTGGTCCCGAACTCGCGCAGCCGCAGCTCGCGCCCGTCGGCGAGCCGGACGAGCAGTCGCGACGCGCGGTCGCGCAACGAGGCCCGCACGTCGAAAAGCTGCAGGCGCCCGGCGGACATCAGATGGATCAGGATCGTGAGCTCGTCGTCGAGATCGACGAGAAACAGCTTCCCGCGGCGGTGCACGCCCTCGATCGCCCGGCCTTCGAGCGCGCTCAGCGGCGGGTCGTAGCTCTTCAGCGCGTTGACGCCCGGGGCGAAGGCCGATTCCACCCGAGCGCCGGCGAGCGCCCCGCCGAGCAGGCGGGCGGTGATCTCGACTTCGGGCAGCTCGGGCATCGCTCTGGAGCGAGGGTAGTCATCCGGTCAGGCGGCGACCGGCAGGCTGAACCGTACCCGGGTGCCGACGGCCGTCTCAGGCAACCAGATGCTCCCGCCGTGGGCCTCGACGATCGCGCGGGAGACGGCCAGGCCCAGCCCCGCCCCGGAGCTCGTGCGCGCGGTGTCGGTGCCGCCCCGGTAAAAGGGAGTGAACACGCGCTCGCGCTCCTCGATCTCGATCCCGTCGCCGTTGTCGGCGACCTCTATCTCGATCCGGCCGCCGACCGGCTCGGCGCGCACCACCACGCTGCCGTCCGCGGGCGTGTGGCGGATCGCGTTCTGGATCAGGTTGAACAGCACCCGCTGAAGCTTCTCGGGATTGCAGTGCGCCGGGCTGAGCGCCTCGGGCACCTCGGCCACCACGGCAATCCCCTTGAGCTCGGCCTGAACCAGCATCGCCTCCACGGTCTCGTTTACCAGCTCGCCCAGCGGCACGCGCTCGAGCGACCAGCGGATGTCGCCGGCCTCGAGCCGGGAGAGCTCGAACAGGTCGTCGATCAGCCCACCCAGGGCATCGATGTGAGTGCCCATCCGCTGCAGGTAGCCGCGCCGGACCTCTCCGTCGACGATGTCATCTCCCACCGCTTCGGCCAGCAGACGCAGCGAGGTGATAGGCGTGCGCAAGTCATGTGACACGGCCGCCACGAGGTCGCGCCGCGCCGCGTCCGATTGGTCGCGAGCGGCCTCCTCGGCCGTGAGCCGGGCGATCATCGCGTTGGCGGCATCGGCCAGCTCGGCCAGCTCGTCGCGGGCAGCGGTTTCGATTCTCACATCTCGCTCACCTGCACCCACCGCGTCCAGCCCGTCGCGGATCGCCTGCACATCCCGGAGGATCCCGCCCGCGGCCAGCTTCGCGCTCAGCACCGCGAGGCCCCCGGCGAGCACCACGATCGCGCCCACGAGCACGGCGTCGTGGCCGGAGACGATCATCAGCAGCGCCACGACCACCAGCGCGAGCAGCACCGGCGCGACGACGATCGCCACCGCGGCCGCGAACTGTCGCGACAGCGATCCGGCGCGACCGCGCGCGCTGGCGGCGACTGCCGCTCCGAACGTCGCCCGGCGCCCGGCGGAAATGACCTGTTCACGGTTCGAGCGATCCTCGCTCGCGGCTGGAGTGACGGTGTTCACGGCTGGAACCGGTAGCCAACTCCCCACACGGTCTGGATGTGCCGGGGCAGCGACGGGTCGGCTTCGATCTTGGCTCGAAGCCGGCGGATGTGCACGGTCACCGTCGAGGTGTCGCTGTAGAACGAGTACTGCCATACGGCGTCCATCAGCTGGTTGCGGGAGAACACCTGACCCGGACGCCGGGCCAGGAACAGGAGCACGTCGAACTCACGCTGGGTGAGCGCGACCTCGTCCCCGCGGACCCACACCCGCCGCGCCGCCGGATCGATCGTCATGTCGGTCAGCTCGAGTGGCGCTTCGTGGGTGGGCGAGGTGTCGATCCGCCGTAGGACCGCATCGACGCGCGCGACGAGCTCAGCGGGGGAGAACGGCTTGACCACATAATCGTCGGCACCGAGTCGGAGCCCGATCACCCGGTCTGACTCCTCCCCCTTGGCGGTCAGCAGGATCACGGCTACGCGCTCGGGGGTCTGATCCCGCAGGCGACGCATGACTTCAAGTCCGTCGAGTCCGGGCAGCATCAGATCCAGCACCACAAGATCCGGGCGCTGGCTCGCGGCCGCCTCCAGCGCGCCCACGCCATCGCCGGCGACTCGGGTGCGATAGCCCGCGCGTTCGAGGTACCGCGCGAGCACCTCGACGATCGTCGGCTCGTCGTCGACGACGAGCACCGACCCCCTGGCGTGGTCATCCATGGTCCGATTGTGACAGCGTTCACCCCTTCGCCCCCGGCCTGCCCCGCAGTTCACCGGGTGTTCAGAACCAGCGTTCAGTGCCTGCGCGCCGTGTCCGCCGATACCCTGGCGGCGCTGTGAACGCTCTCCCCGCTCCCAACGCGTCCGGTCCGCGCCACGCGACGGGCCGGGGCGCATGCTTCGCTGCGTTCGCTCTGCTGGCGATCTGCGGCTGTGGCGGCACCTTGCTGGCCACCACCCAGCTCCGCGCTCAGGCGGCCGGCATCTGCGCCGCCACCCAGGCGCGCACCGATCGGATCCGAGCGCCGGGCACTCCAGCCGGCGCGGCCGTGTTCATCAAGCAGGGGACCGGCTTTCTGAGTGGCGAGCTCGCGCGTCTGCGGACGCTCCAGGCGGCGAGCGATCTGTCTGGCGCCTACCGAACGGCGCTGTCGGCCTTTTCCCGCAAGCTGGATGCCTTGCGCGACGGCGCCCGCGCCCTGGGGCGCGGCGGAGATCCGCTGATCGCGGTCAAGACGCTCGAGCAGCGCCTCGTGCCGATCGAAGCCCAGGAGGACCACGCCTGGAGGATGCTCGGGATTCCGGCCTGCGTGAACCGATGATTTCGCAGACGACGGACGACGGACGACGGACGAACGGAGGTCGGAGGACGGAGGTCGGAGGACGGACGGCAGACGCACCATGCGCTAGTCGAGACCCTCAAGCCCGGTGGAGCCGCTCACCCCGCGGCGATCAGCACTACGCCCGCCAGTGCCGCCACGATCCCGAGCTCCTGGATTCGGCGTACGCGCTCCCCGAGCAGAGTCCGCGCCAGCAGCACCGTGGCGAGCGGGTATAGCGACGCGGCCACGGCGACGACGCTGAGCAGTCCGTGCCGGGTGGCGATCGCATACAGGCCATTGGCCGACAGATCGAGGATTCCGATCGCTACCAGCGGGACCGGCGCGAGCTTGTCCCCGGCTCGCGAACGACCTGCCGGGGCACTCATCGGCAATGGTGTCCCATCTGCAGCGAGGCGCGCGCGCAGAACCGCGACCCAGGCCACGGCCGCCCCGAGGAGCGCCGCGATCCCGACGCTCCGCGAAACGAGCAGCGCCCAGAGGACGTCGGAGCGAGCACTGACGCGCAGCCCGACGAAGAAGCTCCCGAACCCCAGCGCCGCGACCAGCGCGAGCACCACGCTCGCGCGCTGAGCGCCGGCGTCGCGAGAGCCCGTCCGGGCCTCGCGACTGGCCAGCACGACCCCTGCGCTCGCGGCGAGGATGCCCGCGAGCTGCAACGGCGCCGGGCGCTCTCCACCGGCGATGCCAACGATCACCGGCACCGCCACGCCGGTCGCGGAGATTGGTGCGACGATGCTCATCGTCCCGATCGCGAGGGCTCGGTAGAACGCCGTCAGGGCGGCCATGCCGGCCAGTCCGGCGCCCGCCGCCGGCAGCAGTGCGCTCAACTCGGGCGGTCCTGCTCCGCGGATCCCGATCAGCACGAACAGGCCCGTCAGCCCGACCGACTGGCTGACGAGCATCACGCGCCACAGCGCGCCGCGGCGGGCCTGCAAACCCCCGATGAAGTCCGAACACCCCCAGCACAGCGATGAGCTCAGGGCGAGCACGAGAGCGAGCATCACCTGATGCTCGCACGGCGAGCCTGCGGCTACTCAGGGTCGAGCGTCACCGATTCGATCTTCGGCGGCTCCAGCGGACGATCGTTGGCGCCGGTCGGCAGCGCCTCGATCGCATCGACCGTGTCCATCCCGGCACTCACCCGTCCGAACACGGTGTGCTTGCGATCGAGCCACGGCGCGCTCTCCTTGGTGACGATGAAGAACTGCGAACCGTTGGTGTTGGGGCCAGAGTTGGCCATCGCGAGCGCGCCGCGGACGACCTTGTTGCGGTTGATCTCGTCCTCGAACTTATAACCGGCATCGCCGGTTCCCGTGCCCCGCGGGCAACCACCCTGGATCATGAAGTCCGGAATCACGCGGTGGAAGATCAGCCCGTCGTAGAACTGCTCACTCGCGAGCTTGCGGAAGTTGGCGACGGTCTTGGGCGCGTCCTCGTCGAACAGCTCGAGCGCGATCGTGCCGTGCGTGGTGTTCATATTGACTGTAGACATACTTAGAGGTTAGCTGCCTAGCGGCGCGCGGCCTCGAGCGCCAGCGCGTGGCCCCGGATCTCGGTCCCGCTGACGCGCTCCACGACTCGCTGGGCCTCGTGATCAGGCACCTCGACAAACGCGAAGCGCTCCAGCACCCGCACGTTGCGAACCGCCTCGCCGTCGAGCCCCGTGGCGGCCGTGATCGCCTGGATGATGTCCGAGGGCTCCAGTCCAGCGGCGCGGCCGCCGGAGACGATCAGCTTGCGAGCGGGACCCTCGCCGTTGGTCGGGGAACGTGGCTTTGAATGACGCCGCGCCTTGGGCTTCACTGGCGTCGGCGCCACCCGCGCGTCCTTGACCCAGGGAGACAGCTTGACTCCGGCGTGGCGCTCGATGGCCTCGATCTCACGCTGCTGGCGTGACTCGAAGAAGGTGATCGCGCGGCCGCTCCGGCCGACGCGACCGGTCCGTCCGATCCTGTGGACGTACGCGTCGGGCGAGGTGGGAACGTCGAAGTTGATCACGTGTGAGATACCCGAGATATCGAGCCCGCGCGCCGCGACGTCGGTCGCCACCAGCACCGGCAGGCGGCCCTCCTTGAACGAGATCATCACGCCGTCGCGCGACCCCTGGCTCATGTCGCCGTGCAGGGCCTTGACGTTCATGCCCCGGTCACGCAGCGTGCGGTGGAGCTGATCGCAACGGATCTTGGTGCGCACGAAGACGAGTGCCTGATCGGGCCGCTCAGAGGCCAGAACCTCGATCAGGCGTTCGGGCTTCTCGCGTGGCGTGACCTCGAGCGCAAACTGCTCGACCGTGTCCACCGTGAGCGTCGCGTTCTGCACCTTGACGGTTACCGGGTGATACAGGTACTGATCGGCCAAACGCCGGATCTCGGCCGGCATCGTGGCCGAGAACAGCGCTGTCTGGCGGCTGGAGGGCGTGAGCGACAAAATTCTCTCTACGTCCTCCAGAAAGCCCAGGTCGAGCATCTCGTCGGCTTCGTCGAGGACGACGAACCGGCAGGCGTGGAGCATCAGCGAATGGCGCGAGATCAGGTCCTTGACGCGTCCGACGGTGCCGACGACGACGTGGCCACCGGCGCGCAGCTGAGCCTGCTGGGTCCGGATCGGCGCTCCACCGAAGACCGCGACCACATCCACTCCCTTGCGCTTACCGTACGTGCGCAGTGCTTGGGTGACCTGGATGCACAGCTCGCGCGTGGGGGTCAACACGAGCGCTTGCACCTCCTGCTCCAGGGGATCGACGTACTGGAGCAGCGGTAGGCCGAAGGCCGCGGTCTTGCCCGAGCCGGTCTGCGCCTGCCCAATTACGTCAGAGCCCTGGAGCAGCGGCGGAATCGCCTGCTCCTGGATCGGAGTCGGATCTCCGTAGCCGACGTCGCGGATCGCTTGGAGAATCTCGGGCGCGAGACCCAGGTCGCTGAACGGCATCAGAGATCACGATAGACGGCCGCGGCAAACCGCACCGCGACGTCGGGGGAAACCCCCGGCGCAATCGCGACAAGTCCACTCGACGATCGCCCAGATCCAGCGGGTGTGCCACGCTCATCGAAGCACGGTTGATCGGAGTCCTCTGGCGCTCGGCGTGAGCACGCCGGCGAGGAGCGCTCGGCGGACGAGGGCCGGCGCGAGCAGCCGCGCTGCGGCCGCCAGCCAGTAAGGCCGGGGCGCGTAGCGTTCGGCCTTGCCCCCCGGGCCGGCCTGCATGATCGCCTCGGCCACCCGCTCGGGGGAGGAGACGATCCATCGCGTGGTCGGACGGGCGAGCAGTTCCGCCGCCGGAAAGCTCTCGGTATCCACGAAGCCGGGCAACACGAGGCCCACATGCACGCCATGCGGGCGCTCCTCCAGATGCAACGCGTCGCTCCAGCCGGCGAACGCGAACTTGCTCGCCGAGTAAGCGCCGGAGCCCGCGCGCGAGACCCGCGCCGCGGTACTCGCGACGTTCACGATCGATACTCGCCCGCGAGCGCTTGTCCACGCGCCGTCCGGGGTTGCTTCCCGGCGGCGCCCGCGTGCTCCGGCTGCGCTGGCTTCTCGGCGGCGCCCGCGTGCTCCGGCCGCGCTTGCTCGGGCGGTCTCTCTCAGCAGCGGCAACAGCGCCTCGGTGAGGCGGACCGGCGCCTGGAAGTTCAGCTGCATGTGACGCGCCACGTTCGCCGATCCGGTCTCGGCGAAGCTGCCCCGCCAGCCGCAGCCGGCGTTGTTGACGAGCATGTGCAGCTGACCGTGCTCGCGCATGACGGCGTCGAGTATTCGCGCCGGCCCGTCGCGATCGGTCAGGTCGACCGCCACCACGTTCGCCCCGCCAAGCTCGCGCGCCAGCGCGCGAAGGCGCTCCTCGCTGCGGGCCACGAGCACCAGCGCGATCCCCGGTTCGCGCGCCAGCCGCCGTGCCGTCGCCTCGCCGATTCCGCTCGACGCGCCGGTGATCAGGGCGACGGCCATCCGTTACGGACCTTATCGTCGCCAGTGGTGCGCGGGGGCGGTCGTGGACACCGGGTCCGCCCCCTCACGGTTCGTCTGCCCGTCGGCTTCGGTGAGCGCAATGCCCTCGGCGCTCGTCGCCCGGGCTCCGGTGAGCGCGCCGCCGGGACAGTCCGCGCAGCTGACCCGTCGGCGCGGATTCTCGATGCCCAGCAGCGAGAGAACGCCGCCGAGCCCGGCCAGTCCCGCCCCGATCCCGATCCCGATTCGAAACGCGTGCACCGAGGCGTCCTGGAGCGCCGCGTGCACGATCCGGCGCTCGGGTCCGGGGACTCCGGAGGCCTTGGTGATCAGCGGGCTGATTCGCGCTCGTGCGATCGCAACACGGGATCGCGCGCTGAGCGCGCGGGCCGGGAGGTCGTGCCCGAGCCGGTCGGCAAAGCTGGCCGAGACGACGGCACCGACCGCCGCAATCGCGAGTAGGCCGGCGGCGCGCGCCACGGCGTTGTTGACGCCGCTGGCGAGCCCCGAGTGGCCCGGCTCCACCGATCCGAGCACCGTGGCCGTCAGGGGCGCGATTGTGATCGCCATCCCGAGCCCGAATACGACTACCGCGGGCAGAATCGTGCCGGCGTAGTCAATGCTCGCGCCGGTTCGCACCAGCGCCAGCAAGCCCACGGCGGCGATCAGCGGCCCGCCGGTCATGAACGCGCGCGGACCGAAGCGGTCCGCAAGCGCGCCGAAGCGCTTCGAGCACAAGAAGATCACGATCGTGAGCGGCAGTAGCGAGAGCCCAGCCTGAACCGGGTTGTAGCCGCCCACCTGCTGGATGAACAGCACGAGGAAGAACGTCGCGTCCCCGAGCCCCGCGTAGAGCATCAAGGTCGTCAGATTGCCGATCGTGAAGTTGCGCACCGTGAACAGATGCAGCGGCATCATCGGCACCCGGGCGCGTCGCTCCCAGGCCAGGAACGCGCCCAGCAGCACCAGCCCGACCAGCAGCGGCACCGCCACGACCGGGCTGCCCCAGCCGTACCGGGGCTGCTCGATCAAGGCGAATACCGGCCCGCCGAGGCCGAGCGCACACAAACCGGCGCCGATCACGTCGAGGTGACCCGGTGTGGGCTTGTCGGACGGCAGCTTGCGCAGCAGCCAGATCGCCACTGCCACCGGAACCAGGTTGATGGCGAAGATCCATCGCCACGACGCCGCCTGCACGAGCACCCCGCCCCCCAGCGGCCCGATCACCGTCGAGACACCCGCCCATGCGGTCCAGGTGCCGATCGCCGCCGCTCGCTCGCGTCCGCTGAAGGTGTCTGAAATCAGCGCCAGCGCGCTGGGCACCAGCAGCGCTCCAGCGACTCCCTGCACCGCGCGCGCAGCGATCAACAGGCCGCTGCTGGGCGCCAGCGCACACAACAGCGAGCAGGTCCCGAACCCCGCCAAGCCAAGGGCGAACACGCGCTGGCGGCCGAGCAGGTCTCCCAGTGAGCCCCCGATCAACAGCAGCGAGGAGAGCGTCAGCAGGTAGGCCTCCACGATCCACTGCTGGTCGGCCAGGTTGCCATGAAGACTGCCACGGATCGCCGGCAGCGCGACGTTGACGATCGTGCCGTCGAGGAACACGATCCCCGACCCGATGATGCTCACGACGAGCGCCACTCGACGTATGCCCTTCGCGCTCACTGGCCATCCTTCGTGTTGTCGGCGAATACCGAGTGCGCGCCACCCATCGCTCTACCCGGCGCTCGTGCCGAACACCGAGTTCGGCTCGTAGCCGGCGAAGCTGACGCTGCCCTGCAACGGGAGGTGGGTCCTGACGATCACGCAGTAAGTTCGCGTTCGGTCGCCGTTGGGGACGCAGGTCCGGTAGACGCTGCCGGGCTGGATCGTAACGACGTTGACCGAGCGGACGTCCCGGCGGAACTCGGCCGGTGCCCGGTCTCCGATCCACGCCTGCGCGCGCGCGATGGCGTCCTGCATCGCGTGCCGGTGGGCCAGTATCGACGGGCGATGGACGATCCCGGCCGCCACTAGAGCGGTGGCGACGAACACGAGGACCCAGGTACCGGCGTAGTCCCGTGCGACCACCTTCGGCAGGTCGGCGCGGAGTCTCCGCAAGCCCGCTCCGAGCGGACGGGACAGGAGCACCACCGCGAGTAGGTTCAAGAAGCACGCGGAGAGCCCCCCGCCCAGCACGCTCTGAGCGTCGCCGGATGACGGTAGGGCATGGCCGAGCCATGCTTCGGCCACGACCGCCGCGGCGAACGCCGGCCAGAGCCAGGCGCCGCGTCGTCGCCAGCGAACGCGGACGAGCCAGCCACCGTCCATCTGAGGAAGCGTAGCCCCAATCGATCGTCCGCACGGCGCCGATCGCTATGGTTCGTTTCCCGGACGAACAGGGAGCGCAGAGATGGCGATCGACACGGCTCAGCCCGCGGCGGAGCAGGGCGCAGTGACCGGCCAGCTCCAGCTCCGGGACCGAATCTGGCTCCTCCGAGCGATGCTGCTGATGCGCGGGCTCGAGCAGCGCGCGATGAACCTCTACCGTCAGGGCAAGGTTCCAGGGTCTCTCTACGACGGCTACGGCCAGGAGGCGGTGTCGGCTGGGGCGGCGTTTGCGATGGGGCCTGCCGACCGGCTGTGCATCCTGCACCGCGACCTGGCGGCCCACGTGATCCGTGGTGTGACGCCGGCCCGGATCCTCGCGCAGTACCTCGGACGAGCGTCCGGCGTGACCGGAGGACGGGACGGTAACGTCCACTTCGGCGACCGCCGGCTCGGCTGTGTCGGCATGGTGTCGATGCTGCCCGACATGATGCTGGTGGCCACCGGCATGGCGATGGCGTTCAAGCTGCGGGGCGAGCAAAGGTGCGCGATCACCTGGTTCGGCGACGGCTCGAGCTCGCGCGGCGATTGCCACGAGGCGATGAACTGGGCCGGGGTGCAGCAACTGCCGATCATATTCGTGCTCGAGAACAATCAGTGGGCGTATTCGACGCCGCTCGAGAAGCAGTTCGCGGTCGATCCGGTGGAGCGCGCGGCGACGTATGGCTTCCTTGGCGTAACCGTCGACGGAAATGATGTCGAGGCTATGTTCGAGGCCACGCGCGGCGCCCGGGAGCGAGCTCTCGCCGGCGACGGTCCGACGCTGATCGAGGCGATCACGATGCGGATGCACGGGCACGCCGCCCACGACGACATGAAGTACGTCCCCTCCGAGCAGGTGCGCCAGTGGCGGGATCGCGATCCGATCGACGCCCAGCAGTCACGGCTGCGGGCGGCGGGAGTCGACGTCGACGCGGTGCGTGCTGCGGTGGCGGCGGAAATCGACGACGCCGCGCAGGAGGCTCTTGCCGCCCCGATGCCGGACCCCGCAACCGCCCTGCACGGCGTCTTCTGCGAGGGTGAGGCCGAGCCGCTCGGCGACGGCCAAGCGCCGTGGAGCGCGTTCGCCACGGCGGCCGCCAAAGGAGCGCCCTGATGCCCACCCTCACCTACCTTCAAGCGATCTCTTCCGCGCTGCGCGACGAGTTGCGGGCCGACGAACGCGTGCTGGTGATGGGCGAGGATGTCGGTGTGTTCGGCGGGGCGTTCAAGATCACCGAGGGATTCATCGAGGAGTTCGGTGCCGACCGGGTGATGGACACCCCGCTTGCCGAGTCGGCGATCATCGGCACGGCGATCGGTGCGGCGGTGGTCGGCCTGCGGCCCGTATGCGAGATGCAGTTCGGGGACTTCATCGCCTGCGGCTTTGACCAGCTGGTGAACGTGGCCGCGAAGATGCACTACCGTCAGGGTCTGGCGGTGCCGATCACGGTTCGCCTGCCGTCCGGGGGCGGCTTCTCGGGTGGGCCCTTCCACTCCCAGAATCCTGAGGCATGGTTCATGCACGCCCCGGGGATCAAGGTCTTGGCGCCGTCGACGGCCCACGATGCCAAGGGACTCCTGCACGCCGCGATCCGCGATCCCAACCCGGTCTGCTTCATGGAGCACAAGCACCTCTACCGCCGGATCGAAGACGAGGTTCCCGACGGTGTCTTCGAGACGCCAATGACCGCGCGAGTGGCGCGCTCGGGCAGCGATCTCGTCGTGATCGCCTACGGGGCGATGGTCCACGTTGCGCTCGAGGCGACCGAGGATCTCGACGGGACGTCAGTGGAGGTGCTCGACCTTCGCTCGCTCGTTCCGCTCGATGAAGACGCGATCCTGGCGTCGGTGGCACGCTGCTCAAAGGTCGTGATCGTCGACGAGGCGAACACGACCTGCGCCGCCGGTGCCCAGGTCGCAGCGATGATTGCGCAGCGCGGGTTCGAGGATCTCGACGGACCGATCGTTCGAGTTGCCACGCCCGACGTCCCGATCCCGTTCTCGCCGCCACTGGAGCGGGCCGTGCTACCCAGCGTGGAACGGGTCAGGGAGGCGTGCCGTGAGCTCCTCGCGTACTGAAGCCCTGGTCGAGGTCACGATGCCTCAGATGGGGGTGTCGGTCGCGGAGGGGACGATTGTCGCCTGGCGGGTGGAGGTGGGTGAGCGGATCGAGGCTGACCAGACGATCTGCGAGATCTCGACCGACAAGATCGACACCGAGATCCCCGCGCCGATCACGGGAGTGGTGGCCGAGATCCTCGCGCCGCCGGACGTGACGGTGCCAGTCGGTGGCGTGCTGGCACGAATCGCCGCTGACGCCTCGGCGACTGAGTTCGGACTGGCCGACGGCACCGGTCCCGACGGCACCGGTCAGGTGTCCGGCGGCGTGCCCGGGATCGTGCCGATCGTGCCCGGGCCGGTTGCAACCCCGGTCAGTAACGGCGGGACGAAGTCTGCCGTTCTCGCCGCCCGGGGGACCGGTTCCCAGCGCCCCTACTCCCCCGTCGTTCAGCGGGTCGCGGCCGATCACGGGATCGATCTGGACCAGGTTCCCGGCACCGGGCGTGGAGGGCGAGTCTGCAAACAGGATCTGCTGGCGTTTGTCGAGGCGGCCGAGGCGCTGCCCGGACCGGACGCCCCGCCCGTGCCCGACGCACCCTCCGTGCCCGACGCACCCTCCAGGGCCGACGCAGCGCCCGTCCCGGACGCTCCCGTTGACATCCAGCGCTCCGACCTCGTGAGCGCGACGTCGGGTGCGCCCGCCGCCGGTCAGCTCTCGCGCATCCGTCGCCAGATCGGCCATCACATGAAGCGATCACTAGACACCGCCGCCCACTGCACCACTTGGATCGAAGTCGACATGGGCAGGGTCGAGACCGCTCGTGCGCGCCTGCGGTTGACCGCCCTTCCGTTCGTTGCGCGCTCGGTGGTCGCTGCGCTCGGCGAGCACCCCTCCTTGAATGCCTCGCTCAACGGCGAGCGCTACACGCTCCACCCGGAGGTGAACCTGGGAATCGCGGTGTCACTCGGTCACGACGGCCTGGTCGTGCCCGTCCTCCACGAGGCGCAGGAGCTCTCAGTCCAGGGCCTCGCCGTCCGGATCGAAGAGATCGCGCGGCGGGCACGATCAGGTGAGCTGACGCCGGACGAGGTGAGCGGCGGCACGTTCACGATCACAAATCCGGGCCGTTTCGGGACGATCATGGCAACGCCGATCATCAACCAACCGCAGGTCGCAATTCTGGATCTCGAGGCCATCATCAAGCGCCCGGTCGTCGTCACGGACGGGGATGGGAACGACGCGATTGCGATCCGCCCGATCACGATCCTCGGCCTGAGCTGGGATCATCGCGCGTTGGACGGCGCTCAGACGGCGCAGTTCCTTGCCGGTGTGAAGCGGCACTTGGAGGAATGGGCCGAGGCGTAGGCTGTCCTCGATGCGCGACGCTCCTCCTCCGGTGCGCGACGCTCCTCCTCCGGTGCGCGACGCTCCTCGTCGGTGCCCCCTTCTCCTTCAGTGCGCGACGCTCCTGCATTGATTGTCGAGCTCCTCCTACGGTGCACGCTTTTCCTTCGATGCGCGACGCGCCTGCGTTGATGCGTGACGAGCGTGACGAGCTGTGGGTCTGTCATCTCGGAATCGTCGACTATCGAGACGCGGTGGCGCTCCAGGAGCGGATCCGAGCGGCACGTCAGCAGCAGCTACTGCCCGATGTGCTGCTGATGCTCGAGCACTGGCCTGTGTACACCCGCGGGCGGCGCTCGGGATTCGGAGACCTGCCGACGAACGACCACTCGATTGAGATTGTCCAGACCGACCGCGGTGGCAAGCTGACCTACCACGGTCCCGGACAGCTCGTCGGCTATCCGATCGTCGGTGTCGAGGATGTGGTCGCGTACGTGCGCGCGCTCGAGCGCGCGCTCGTCACCGCGCTGCTCGAGGAGGGGATCCGCTCGCGCGCCCGCCCGCAGGACGGGCCGGACTTCACGGGCGTGTGGGTGGGCGAGCGCAAGCTCGCCTCGATCGGAGTCCATGTCGCCCGCGGAGTGACGACCCACGGGTTCGCGGTCAATGTCGAGAACGACCTGCAGCCGTTCAGCTGGATCGTGCCCTGCGGCCTAGATGGCGTCCAGATGACCTCGATCGTCGAGCAGACGGACGGGCCGAGTCAGACGACTTCGATCGACAGGCAGACCGGCGGGCCGAGTCAGATGACCTGCTTTCGTCGCCGAGCCGCCTGGCATGTGGCCGAAGCCCTGGGCCGCCGGCAGCGTCTGGTCAGCTTGGCGC
This sequence comes from Solirubrobacteraceae bacterium, assembly GCA_050996975.1. GTDB lineage: Bacteria > Actinomycetota > Thermoleophilia > Solirubrobacterales > Solirubrobacteraceae > Palsa-465. The sequence continues at coordinate 23,784 of JBPCRJ010000126.1, forward strand.
GGATCAACTCGATCGCTGGTCAGTGACGGCATCGGGCGCCTGAGCGCCGCATGCCCCGGTTTCACGACCAGCCTCTGACATGACCTCGATCCTGGCGCGACTCGTGTGAGCGTGTGGCACGCCGTGTCGCAACTCTGCGCCAATTTGGGGGCGCGGTAGCCTTGAGCTTCGTGAGCACGCGCGAGCCCCCCGCCCCTCCGCCCCCTGCCCCCACCACCAGGCTGGGCGGCCCCGGCCGCCCGTCACCGGGCCCGAGCCCCCGCCGGACCGGTCCCACCCGATCGCGATCCAATCCCGGCGGCGTCGCCGACATCCTCACGGTGCTCGGCCCGCGCGTGGTGCCCCACCGTGGGCGCAAGCCGCCCTGGTTCAAGGTTCCGGCGCCGGGAGGGGTGCGTTACCGGGAGCTCAGGGGGATGATCGAGTCCGAGAACCTCCACACCGTCTGTCAGGAGGCGGCCTGTCCCAACATCGGCGAGTGCTGGGAGCGGGGGACCGCGACCTTCATGATCCTCGGCGACACGTGTACCCGCCGCTGCGGCTTCTGCAACGTCAAGACAGGCAAGCCGACGTGGAACGACCCGATGGAGCCCGCGCGGGTGGTGCGCAACGTAGCGAGGATGGGCCTGCGCCACGCCGTGATCACGAGCGTCGACCGCGACGACCTGCCCGACGGCGGGGCGTCGGGCTTCGTCGGCGTGATCCGCCAGATCCGCCACCAGGCCCCGGGTTGTCGGGTCGAGGTACTGACCCCGGACTTTCGCGGTGCCGAGATGCCGCTCGCGAAGGTGATCGCCGAGGCGCCGGACGTGTTCAACCACAACGTCGAGGTCGTGCCGCGGCTCTACCCGGTGGCCCGACGGGGATCGCAGTTCCTGCGCTCGTGCCGGGTGCTGGCGAACGCCAAGGAGCTCGGCGGGGAGGCTCTGGTGACGAAATCCGGGCTGATGGTTGGGCTTGGCGAGTCGTTTGACGAGCTGCTCGAGGCGGTCGGCATTCTGCGTGAACACCAAGTCGAAGTGCTCACCGTCGGGCAGTACCTCAGGCCGACCGAGCGGCACCTGCCGATCGTGCGCTACTGGCATCCGGACGAGTTCGAGGCGCTGCGGCGGGCCGCTTATGCGCTCGGCTTCGAGCACGTCGCCGCCGGCCCCCTGGTTCGCTCGAGCTACCACGCCGACGAGCACGTCGCGCAGCCAAGCCCCGGCGTCGGACCGCTCGCGCAGCCAAGCCTCGGACTCGGACCGCTCACGCAGCCAAACCCCCAACGGCTCGACCGGGGTCAGGCTCGATGAGGAATCGCGTGGTCGTGCTTGCGGGTGTCCTGACGGCGCTGCTTGGGAGCGCCACTTCCGCGTTCGCGCGGGGGGGCGGAGGCAGCGCGGGCTTCGGGGGTGGGTTCGGGCGCGGAGGCGGGGGCGGACTCGGGCGGGGCTTTGGCCACGGCCACTTCTTCTTCATCCCGATCGGGGGTGGCGGCGGCGGAATACTGGTGCTGATCGTGATCGCCGTCGTGATCCTGTTCGTCCTGCCGCGTCTGATGATGTGGTGGCGCAGGCAGCAGAGCTCGGGCTCGGCGGCGCGCCGCCGCGTGGCGCAGCGAGAGCGCCGCGTCGAGCTTGCCGCGGCCGAAGCCGCTGAGGACGATCCGGCGTTCGCCCCCGAGGCGGTGCGGCCGCGAGCGGCGAAGCTGTTTCTCGATGTCCAGGCGGCGTGGGACGCGGGCGACCGGATCCGGCTGCGAGGTCTGGTGGCGCCCGAGCTGCTGGCGGAATGGGAGCTGCGGCTCGACGACTTCGAGCGCAAGGGCTGGCGCAACCGTGTGCAACCGCTCGGAGCACCGAAGGTCGAATACGTCGGATTGCGCAACAGCGCCGACAGCCGTGCGGCCCGCGTGGTCGTGCGGATCGAAGCCAAGCTGCGAGACTATGTCGAGGACTCCTACGGTCAGCGGATCAGTCGGGCCGACACCGCCTCCGACACGAGCTCCGTGCGTGAGTTCTGGACGCTTGGCAAGCGTTCAAGCACTGCGGGCACGCACGATTCGGGCGCCTCGGCCATCGACGGCGATCCCGGGGAGGCGTGGATCCTGCTCTCGATCGAGCAGGGCTCTGAGGGACAGCACGAGCTCGAGGCGGAGCTGGTCGCGAGCCCGTGGTCGGACGAGCGTGCGATGCGCGACGAAGCGCTGGTCGAGGGAGCGGTCGCCGAAGCCGTCCCCGGCGGGACGGACATCGCCGAGCTGGCGGATCTCGATTTCCAAGGCGATGCCCGGGCGGCGGCGCTCGATCTCAGCCTCGCCGACGGTCGCTTCGCCCCCGACGTGCTTGAGGTTGCGGCCCGGCGCGCCGTCTCGGCGTGGGCGCAGGCGGTGGACGGCGGCGACTCCGATCTGCTCGCCATCGCGAGTCCGCAGGCCGCCCAGCAGCTGCTCCATCCCGGCGATCCCAACCGCCGTACTCGATTGGTCGTGCGCGGCCCGCGGGTCAAGCGGATCCGGATCGAGGCGCTCGATGCGGCGGCCCAGCCGCCCACGATGACGCTCGAGGTGGCGCTCGAGGGACGGCGCTACATCGAAGCGCGCGACACGACCGAGGTGGTCTCCGGCAGTCAGTCGCGCGCGACGAGCTTCACCGAGCATTGGACGCTCGCGCTCGCGGACGACGCGGCACAGCCGTGGCGGATCGTTGCGGTGGGCGCGCCGGTCGTCCGGGCATAAGCGGACGCGGGTGCGCCACACGCTGGGCGCGGGAGCCGGCCCCTGAAGAACATAGGATTACCCGCCCTTGATCCCGATCAAGGGCGACACCCCTCTGCGCCCTTGATCCCAGTCACGGACGACACTCTCCGCACACTTGATCCCGATCAAGGACAACATCCCGACGGATGGCTTCCCGTTCGTGACGGTGGTGCTGATCATCGTCAACTTCGTCGTGTACCTGCTGGCGATCAGGCACGGCGGGTCGGTGATCAGCGGACCCGACACGCACGAGCTCACGAAGTTGGGGGCGATTCCCTACGCGCTCACCCATTCCGGCGCCCGTTGCGCCGACGTGGCGCGCCAGACTGCGTCTGGTGTGGCGCCGCTGGGGGTCGTGTGTGACAGCCGTGGGCTGGCTGCGAACGGGATCGTGGCCCAGAACCAGCTTCCGGCGTGGCAAACCGTGTTCACCTCGATGTTCATGCATGCCTCAATCCTGCACATCGCGGGCAACATGCTGTTTCTGTGGATCTTTGGCAATAGCATCGAGGACTCGATGGGACCGGTCAGGTTCATCGGCTTCTACCTGGTCGGAGGCGTCGCTGCGCTGGCGCTACAGGTGGCCGTGGGTCCTGACTCCGCCGCGCCGACCGTCGGGGCCTCGGGGGCGATCGCGGCGGTGCTCGGCGGCTACATCGTTCTGTATCCACGGGCCCGCGTGCTGACGCTCGTGGTCATCGTCCTGTTCTTCACCGTGGTCGAGCTGCCGGCGCTGGTGATGCTCGGAATCTGGTTCGCGCAGCAGGCGCTGTTCGGCGCCGTGGGCCTGACGAACCCGGCCGGAGGCGGCGGCGGGATCGCCTACTTCGCGCACGTCGGGGGGTTTGTGTTCGGACTAATCGCGATCGGGGTGCTGGCGTCCAAGCGCAAGCAGGCTCCCGTCCGAGAACTGGTGTCCTGAGCACGTGCGGGGCGTCGTGCTCACGATCGCGCTGTTGTTCACGGCGCTGCTCGGCGCCTTCACGGTCAGGGACCTCGTGCGTAACGGGGTGACGCCGCTCGGAGTCCTCGCCGCCGTGATCGTGGCGCTGTTCGCGATCGGTGTTGTTGGGGCAATGCGCCATCCTCCGTCCGCATGACCGAGTTCGGGCTGCTTCAGGGAGGGCGAATGCACCGTGTTCACTCCGAGGCACTGGCCCGGCGCGTCCGGCGCCGGCGAAGGGCGGTGCGCGCGATGCTCTCGGTCGCGGCGGCCCTGTTCGCGCTGCTCGGGTTGATGGCGCCGAGCACCGCGGATCCCGCCGGTGGACAGGCCGCCGCGGGGTCGCCGGGCGTTCGGCCGGGCGCCCAGAGAGGCATGGCCCCAACCGCCGTGGCCCCGCGCCCCCGCCCGACTCTCCGAGCGGGCTACGGG
>JBPCRJ010000144.1:0-2595 GCA_050996975.1 Solirubrobacteraceae bacterium
CCACCTTGCGCTGGATGCGGCGCCCGTCCGGCGCGTACCAGGACGCCAGCCAGGAGCTGCCGACGATCCGCAGCGTGCCCGTTCCGTAGGTCCGCCGCGTAGGCTTGGCGCGGGCCGGACTCATGCCACCATGTACTGTCTGTGTACCATTCTGACCCGATCGTACCTGATCGAGCCGACGCGAAAACCCCGTAAACAAGCCGAAAGCGCCCCACCGCAACCCTACGAGTTCCGGCTGGGGGCCGGGCGGTCGCAGGTTCAAATCCTGTCTCCCCGATCAAATCAGGATCGAGGACGCCGCCGCCGAGCCAGGCGCAGTTGCGTCAGGGTGGCGGCCACCGCCGGTGCTGTGGCAGCTGGCCGGCGATGAACACGGAAATTGCTCTGAGCAGGAACGTTCGCTACCGCTCGTCCGCCCTGAGGACGCCGTGCGCTGGTGGTGGCCCGTAGGTCTGTTCGTATCGGAGGAGGAGCTTCGCGAGCAAGTGGTTTAACTTGTCGAGGTCGCCGCCGCTGAGCGTTTGCTCGAAGAGGCGCTGTTCGATTGCGGTGCGCTGGGCGGTTGCCGCACGCCACCGCTGTTGACCGCGACCCGTGAGACGCACCGGACGGCTTCGACCGTCGGCTCCGGCGCTGCCGGGTCGGATGAGCCCGGCGCGAGTGAGCCGTTCGAGTCTTGCGCTCATCGTGCCGGCCGTCACGCCGAGTGCTTTGGAGAGCTGTTTCGGTGAGCTCTCGTATGGCGGTCCGGATCGCTGCAGCGCCGACAGCGCCTCCCAGTCTCCGAGCGTCAGGCCATGGTCGGTGGCGATCGCGGCCAGCGAGCGTTCGAGCAGCCGCGCGAAACCTACGGTGCGCTGGCGGGCCGTTTCGATTCTGGCGTCGACGCCCGGCAGCTCGGCCATCCACGCGGCGAGGCCATCGCTGATCGAGTCCTCCAGCGGACGGCTTTCCGGCGCCGCGACGTTCTGCTGATCTAGTTTGGGTCTCAAGCTATACTCGCTTTGAGACCCAAACTATATTGCGGAAGGACGACTGATGAATACGCGCACGCTTGGTAGCGGAGAGCTTCGTGTCTCGGCGCTCGGGTTGGGTTGTATGGGCATGTCGCAGGCTTACGGCCCGGCAGAGGAGAGCGAGTCGATTCGGACGATTCATCGGGCGATTGAGCTCGGCGTGACGCTGATCGACACCGCGGTGTCTTACGGCGCCGGTCACAACGAGCGGCTCGTCGGGCGCGCGCTCGCGGGTCGCCGGGATCAGGTGACGTTGGCGACGAAGTTCGGGATCGTCCGCGACGAGCATGGCGTGCACCTCGACGGCTCACCGCAGAACGCCCGCGCCTGCTGCGAGACGTCGCTTCAGCGCCTTGGGGTAGAGCAGATCGATCTGTACTACCTGCACCGCGTCGACCCCGAGGTCGCGGTCGAGGAGTCGATCGGGGCGATGGCCGAGCTCGTCGCCGAGGGAAAGGTCCGCCAGCTCGGAATCTCATAGGCCAACGTTGACTCGCTCACGCGCGCCGCGGCCACGCACCCGATCAGTGCGCTGCAGACCGAGTGGTCGCTGTGGCAGCGCGACATCGAGCACGAGATCCTCCCGCAAGCCCGCCGGCTGGGGATCGGGATCGTTCCCTACGGCCCGCTCGGGCAAGGCTTTCTCACCGGTCAGGTGCGCTCCCCAGAGGACTTCGCGGCTGATGACTTCCGGCGCAACAATCCGCGCTTTCAGGGCGAGAACTTCGCCCGCAACCTCGAAATTGTCGAACAGGTCCTGATTTTGGCCGCCGAGAAGGACGCGACCGCAGGCCAGGTCGCCCTGGCCTGGCTGCTGGCTCAAGGCGAGGACGTCGTGCCGATCCCGGGAACCAAGCACCCCGCGCGCGTGGAGGAGAATGCCGCCGCCGCCGAGCTGGTCCTCACACCGGGAGACCTCGAGCGTCTCCAGGCGCTCTCTCCACCTGGCGCCTGGGCCGGCGAGCGGCGGACGTTCGCGCCCGAGGCGACGAGTCCCACCCGGCGTTGAGCCGGCTGTTCGCGACCCGGAAGGATCACCGGATTTGAATCAGACGCTCGATTCGGACCCTGCTGAGCTAGCGAAAGCAAGCCGTCGGGATGATCACGAAATCGAGACTGAGTCGATAGCCGATGCCGAGCGGCACTCGAGCTGGTTCGCGGGCGAAGCGATGCTCGAGCTGCGTGGCGCGCCGCCGGGTCGCGGCGCCCCACGCCACAGCGTTCCGTTCGAAACGGGCGTCTCGCCATAGCTTCCGCCGGGGGGGATGGCGCGATTCTCTGCGAGGGGTCCCTGCATTGAAGCGCCGAGCACCGCGGCACCGCCGATGATCGCGAAGCTGCTCGACGCTCCAGCGCCGCCGAGCGCACTCCAGGCGTGGCCCAGCAGGACGCCTAGCAGCACTCCGAAGGCGAGCGTCGGCGTGAACAGTCCGCCGCGCGCTCCGGCGCCTAAGCCTCAATCCACGAAAGCGCCGGACAACCGGCATGAAGAAGGGAATGGAAGAGTCCTACATCGAAGATCTAGCGAATCGCGATGGCCCCGTCCATGCGTTGGTGTCCCGTGAGGGCGCAGCGAAGC
>JBPCRJ010000168.1:0-9247 GCA_050996975.1 Solirubrobacteraceae bacterium
CAACCAACGCTTCGCTGCGCCCTCACGGGACACCAACGCATGGACGGGGCCATCGCGATTCGCTAGATCTTCGATGTAGGACTCTTCCATTCCCTTCTTCATGCCGGTTGTCCGGCGCTTTCGCGGATCGAGGCTAAGGGGGCGGCGATGAGTGAGCCGACTATGCCTCCGACGAATATTGCGGTCACGTAGGCGGTGGTGAAGCGACTCCGGTCGTCGGGGGCGAGGGGGAGGATCGCGGCCTGGTTAGCGACGTTCGCGCCCTGGACGCCGAGGTCGAGCAGAATGACACCGGCGGTCAGCGCGATGAGCGATGAGCGCCCCAGTGCGAGCATGACCCAGCTGAGGAGGATCGTTGCCAGGAAGGCAAGGAAGACCACCTGGCCGTGGCCACGATCGGCCCATCGGCCGGCGAGGGAAGCGAGCGCGGCGCCGGTGATCCCGGCGAGGCCGAAGAGGCCGATCGCACCTCCGCTGAGCCGGTAGGCGGGCCCGGCGCGGAGAAACGAGATCGAGGTCCAGAGCACGAGAAGCCGGCCATCTGCAGCGCCCCGAGCACCATCCGCTCGCGCAGGACCGGCTGGTCAGCTACGAGCCGAAGGGTCGATCGCAGGAGGGCGCGGTATGGGACGTTCACGGCCGACGATGTAGCGGCTGGACGTAGTAGATGTTGGCGACTGCCGCACCGGAGGTCAGCGCGAGGAGGAGAACGAGACTTCGCGATGCACCGCGCTCCGCGGTCATCGGGGCTGACCGTAGCTCGGATCAGACGCGACGGGGCGAAATCGCCAGCCCTCGCCATACGCCTTGATGCGACCGATACCCGGACGCGTGAAGTGAAACCCGTGGACCAGCGCCCCGGTCTCGGTGGCGTGGCGCAAGAGGCGGCGGCGTGAGGCGATCGCCTGCGCGGGGTTGTAGTCGGCGGCGTGATGGGAGTTCGGGTAGCGCAGCGAGATCTCTTCGTGTCCGGCGAAGTCTCCGCCGAGCAGCATCGTCTGATGCGAGCCCTCGACCGCGAACGCGGTGCGCCCGGGGGTGTGGCCGGGCGCGTCGATCGCCCGCACACCGGGTGCCACGAGCTGTCCGTCGTGTGTCCAGATGACCCGGTCGGCGACCGCGCTGGTGAACTCTCGTCCGATCTCCCGGCAACCGGCCGCGACGACGTCAGGAACCGCGGCTTCGCCGAAGTCACCGTGGTCGCGCCAGTGGACGAACTCAGTTTCAGAGATCGCGACGCGCGCATTGGCAAACGGCGCGACAGAGGCGGCGAGGCAGCCGGCGTGATCGTGGTGGCCGTGGGACAGCAGCACGAGGCCCACGTCATTGGCGTCAAACCCCGCCGCGGCGAATGACCGCAGGAAATGACCTTCGCTCGGCGGCACCAGGCCGTGGGAACTGGGCGCGTCAGACAGCCCCGCGCCCGGGTCCACGACGATCAGCATGCCGTCGCGCTCAATCACCAGAGAGTTCAGCGCCACCGGGAACAGTCGCTCCCCGGGTCCGTAGACGAGCTCCACCGCGGCCGAGACCTCATCGTCAAGGCCAGCGGCGAACGTCGCCAGCGGCATGTCGGCGTGACCGTCAGAGATGACCGTCACGACCGCGTCACCGAGGTCATAGCAACCGTCGCGGCGGCCAGCCAGCACGCCGCTGAGCACGTCCAGGCCTGACACCGCTGCCGGCCACCACGCGTAGACCGCCATCTGCACGAGCACCTCGGTCAGCTCTTCGCGCCGAGCGCCGAGCGCCAACGCGTAGTCCAGGTGAACCCCGAGCTGACGGTCTCTTCCCAATGCGCACAGAGCGGCGATCGTGACCAGCTCACGATCACGCAACCCAAGTCCTGGACGGGCGACGACACCTCCAAACGCGCCGGTCACGGTGAGTTCGGCAAACCCAGGAGCGAGCCGGTCGAGCCGATCGAAGGTCGCGGTCAAATCTCCATGGGGATCCAGGGCAGCGAGGACAGCCGAGCCGGCCTCGCTCCAGCGGGCGGTCGACGACATGGTGGGCCGGGGCGGTGAGGTAGTTGTCATGCCTCAGAGGATGCGGCGAGACCGGACCCGGCACAAGACTCCGGTCGGGGCTAGGACTCCGGTGCGTATCCCCGACAGGGTCACGATACGACCCATCCGGCTCGTCATGCTCAAACGATGCCTTCGGTGAGCCGCTCTGAGCTCGGCGCGTTCCTGGCCGCCCGCCGGGCCGCGCTACGACCCGAGGATGTCGGGCTCAGCGACAATCCGATCCGCCGCCGCGTACCGGGGCTGCGCCGCGAAGAGCTCGCCCTGCTCGCGGGTGTCAGTCCTACCTACTACACCCGTCTGGAACAGGGCGCAGCCGCAACGCCTCAGAATCCGTCCTCGCCGCGCTCGCCCGCGCGTTGCAACTGGATGCCGACGAGCAGGCTCACCTGCGCAACCTTGCCCACGTCCGCGCCGAGCCGTCTCCCCACCCACGCCCCGAACGGCTCAAAGCCAGTGTCCAGCGACTCCTCGACGCCGTCGGACCGATGCCCGCCTGCGTGATGGGACGCCACATGGACGTCCTGGGATGGAACCGCCTCGGGCACGCCCTGATAGCAGGACACCTCGACATCCAAAGCCCCACGCGACCACTGGACCGCCCGAACATGGCTCGCCTCGTATTCCTCGACCCCCACACTCGCGACCTGTTCACCGACTGGAACGACAAAGCTAGAGAGGCCGCCGCCTACCTGCGGCTCGAGGCCGGACGCGCCCCAAACGACCCAGCGCTCTCCCGGCTGATCGGCGAACTCTCCGTCCACAGCCCCGCGTTCACCGCCCTGTGGGCAAAGCACCCGGCCCAGGACAAGACACACGGGAAGCGCCGGTTCAACCACCCCCTCGTCGGCAGCCTGACGCTGGAGTACGACACGTTCCGGCTCTCCGCCGGCCAAGTGCTCATAACGTTCAGCGCCGAGCGCGGCACCGCCGCCGCCGCCGCACTCGACTTACTAGACCGCGCAACCACCCAGCCCGAGCGGCACGACCCCGCGCCCGCAACTACGCCCGTGCTTGCTGGCTAACCAGAAGAGGCTCCGTTGAGCGGAGATGTACCTCGCCGAAGGCTGGGGCCGGGTCAGGGTAATGCGCGGCTCTGCCGAGCTGCCTTAGCGCAACAGGCGACAGAGCAGCGATGCCGACACGGGATCCGCGGTCATGGCGCGGCCGATGCCGGATCGAACTCGGTCGCGATGATGCGCTGGCCGTGCACGCCGGCGGCCTGATCAGAGGCGAGCCACACGATCGGCGCGCCCATCACGACGGGGTCTTGCAGTCGGCCCCGGACCTCGGCGGGCGCGTCATCAGGGATCATCCCGGTCCGGGTGCCGCGCCCGCCGGGAAGCAGGATGTTGACGGTCACCGGGCTGCCGGCCAGATCGGCTGCCATCACCCGTGACAGCGCCTCGACGCCGGCGCCCGCCGGGCCGTAGGGCACAAAACCACGGCGGACCATCGTCTGCTCGTTCATCGAGATGTTGACGACCCGTCCGCCGCCGTCCTGGAGCATCAGCGGCACCACCTCGCGCGCCATCAGAAAGCAGCCGAGGACCTTGGTCTCCACGACGTCCCGGAAGCCCGCCGGCGGAACCTCCCAGAACGGCTGCGGCTCCGTCATGAACCGGGGGTTGACCGTCCGCATGCCGATGCCGGCGTTGTTGACCAGCATGTCGATGCCTCCCCACGCCTCGCGAGCCCGATCAACACAATCGGCTACCGACCGCTGGTCACGCACGTCGAGCTGACACGGGATCGCCGAGGAACCGAGCTTCTTTGCCGTCGTTTCCGCCCGCGCCTGCTCGCGGCTGGTGACGATCACCCGGGCACCCGCCTCGGCGAGCGCGGCGGCCATCGCCGCGCCCAGGCCGCTGGTGGCGCCGGTCACCAGGACGCGGATCCCGCGCAGCTCACCCATATGACGGTGTGCGGCCAGCGTCGTTGATGACCACGTCGAGCGCGACGAACCAGCCGCCGACCGGCTGCGACGCCGCGCGTCCGCGCTCGAGGTCGCGCGCCGCCAGCCAGATATCGTGGCCCTCCGGGATCAAGCGGCGGCCCGTTTCGAGCCCGAGGCCCTCGTCTGCTCTGGTGATGAGCGTGATGGTCATGCCTTCATGAGCGAGGTGAGCGTCATGCGCGGAGTGTACAGCAATGCTGCGCAGCATTGCTGTAGGTATGCTTCACTGGGTGCCGTCTTCGGTTCTCGACTCAGCGAAGACCGCCGCCGAGCTGCACGTCGCCCTCGGGCGCCTAGTGCGGCGGGTGCGCGCCGGCGGGGCGCTGCCGCTGGGGAAGTTGGCGGTGCTCGGGTTGCTCGAGCGCGACGGTCCACAGACGACGACCGAGCTCGCTGCCGCGCGCTTGGTGCGTCATCAGTCGATGGCGCGGACCGTCGGCCTGCTGATCGCGGGCGGCCTGATCGGTCAGCGCGCTCATCCGACCGATGCGCGCAAGAGGCAGCTCGAGATCCTCTCGCCCGGACGGGCGCTGCTCGAAGAGGAACGCGAACGGCGCGCCGACTGGCTCGCCACGGCGATCGACGCCTCGCTTTCCAGCAGCGAGCACCGCAGCCTCGCCGAAGCCGTCGAGCTCCTCGGGCGCCTCGCCGACCTCGAACCGCCACCGACCGTGGCGATCTGATAGCGGATCGCTCAGCGGACGCCGCGCGTTTGGTTTGAGGTTGGAAAGCCGTCTTTGCTTGGCGCGCCGGTGAGCGCCGGGTAGAGCTGTTCGATGAGGTTGTCGACGTAGCCGGGTTCGGTGGTGTCGTGGCTGACCAGGAGTCGGTAGTAGAGCGCGTCGATGGCGACGTCGATGTCGACGTCGGCGCGCAGCTCACCTCGCGCCAGCCCGCGCTCGAAGACCTCGCGGCACATGGCTCGCCGGGCAGCGATGAACCGCTCGACAAAGGCTGCTGCTAGCGCGGCGTTGCTCTGGCTCTCAGCGACTAGCCCAGCCACGATTCTGCCGGTAGGGCCGTTGAACAATTCGACGACCGTTCGCAATTGGAGGCGCAGGTCTTCTCGGACCGATCCGGTGTCGGGGAAAGGGATGTGGGGATTGGTGTCGATCAGGAAGGCGTCCATGACCACGGCCGCGCTGCCGGGCCACCACTGGTAGATCGGGCCCTTGCTCACCCGCGCCCGGGCGGCAATCCCGTTGGCGGTGACCGCCGACAGCCCACCCGATGCCAGCAGCAGGTCGCGGGCGGCATCGAGGATCGCCTGCCGTGCCCGTTCGCTACGCGGTCGGCCCCGCCGCCCCGTGCTGTTGGCGCTCTCAAGTCGTCGACGCCCTCGGAGACCTGGGCCGCTACATCGTCGAGTTCGCCTTCGGTGACATCTATGACCGCCCCGGGCCGTCTCTGCGCGACCGAGAGCTCGTGACCGTCGCGATGCTCGCCGCGATGGGCGGCTGCGAGCCCCAGCTCGACGTGCACCTAAAAGCCGCGTCAACGTCAGAGTCAAAGTGGATGAGCTGCGCGAGCTGATGATCCACGTCGCCCCATACGCCGGCTTCCCGGCCGCCATCAACGCAACACGACGGCTACAAGAGCTCACGGTGGGGCGCGGGGTGGGGAGGTAGCCCCGGCTGTGCGAGCCTCCGGGCATGATCACCGAAGGCGACATTCGCCAGCTCGCGCTGGCACTCCCAGGCGCGTTCGAGCACGCATGGTACGGAGGGCGACCCTCGTGGCGGACGGCACCGCGAATGTTCGCGTGGCTGCGGGACGATCCCGAGGCGCTCGTGGTCTGGGTCGACGCGGTCGAGGACAAGGAAGCACTCATCGCCGCTGACCCGTTCAGATTCTTCACCGCCCCGCACTACGACGGTCAGCCCATAGGCCTCGTGCGCCTTGAGGCCATCGACACCGAGGAGACCGCCGCGCTGATCGTTGATCCTGGCTGCTCCCCGCTTCCCGATCACTGACCCGGCCGGCGGGCGACCGGCGGCGGTTGATCTCGACGCTCACATCACCCAGTCGCGACGACCGGCGCGCTACTCAACCACGGACAGCGGACGGCTCATGAAAGTTCCTCGATCTCAGCGGGTGTTACGATCACCGCGAGAACCCAAGGATCGACTTTCGGGACAGGCCTCAGGGGGCGCCCGCGATTCGGATCACGGCTGGCGTGTGGGGAGGATCGGGATGCTGGGAAGGCTGACATGGGCGGGTAGCCCGGCGGCGTAGGTGATCAGCTCGGCGATGTCCTCGGTGGCGAGGGGGGGATCTGCTCGAACATGCCGGCGAGCTCGCGGGCCTGGGTGGGGGTGGGTGACGTCGAAGCGTTTGGATCCGGATCACTCGAAGCGCGGCGTACAAGTTCAGCTTGGCCACGGGTACGGCACCGCGGGAAACGGTCGTTTCGTCAAGCCGTTCATCGAGTCGCGTAAGCCTGAGGACGGGGTGGGAAAGGATCTTTGGATGGTCCCGATGGGCTACTACACGCCAAAGGAGCTTCCGACGTACGGTTTCCTCGCGCGTGAGTTCTTTGATTGCTTCGCTACGCCGCCAATTGCTCGGCCGCCGCTCCAGCTTCGACCGCGACCGGGACACGCGCGTCATCTCCTGACGTCCGGAGCAAGAGCACTGCGGCGAGTGCACCCGCCGCGCAGATCGCGGCGGCGACCGTGAACGCGAGTCCGAAGCCGGCGGTGAGCGCCTGAGGAGCGTTGGCGCCTAGGTCGCCGCGCGTGCGGGCGGACGCGATGGTGCTGAGAACGGCTAGCCCGAGAGCGCCGCCGAGCAGGCGGGAGGTGTTGAGCAGCCCCGAGCCGAGACCGGCTTGGGCCGCCGGCAGCCCGCGGACGGCGACGATGGTGGCCGGCACGAGAGAGAAGCCGAATCCCGCCGCGGTCAGGAAGCCGCCGAGCATCGGTGCCCCGATGTAGCTGCCTTTGGGCGCGAGGCCGGTAAGCACGCTCAGGCCGGCGGTGGCGGTCAGCATGCCGGTGGTGATTACCGCGCGCGGCCCGAAGCGGGCGACCGCGCGTGGGGCGAGAGTCGAGGCGGCGAAGATCGAGAGCGTCATGGGAAGAAACGACACGCCCGTCTCGATCGCACCGAAGTGCAGAACTTGCTGCAGGTACAGCGTGAGGAAGAACCACACCGGGAAGAACGCGGCGTAGAGAAGGACGACCACTATGTTGGCCGCTCTCAGCTGAGCGAGCCGGAAGATGGACAGCGGCACGAGCGGGGCCGCCGCGAGACGCGCCTCGACGAAGAGGAAGGCGGCGAGCAGGGCGACGGCGACGGCAAGCGGCCCCAGCACCCCGGGCGACCCCCAACCGAGGCTGTCGGTGCGCACGATGCCGAACGTGAGGGCCACCAGCCCGCCGGTCACCAGCGTCGCCCCGGCCACGTCGAAATGACGGGTGCCTTCGGCCGCCCGCGCCGCCGGGACGACTCGCAAGCCCGCGATCACGAGTGCGGCTCCGAGCGGGACGTTGATGGCGAAGATGGCCTGCCAGCCAAGTGTCTGGGTGAGGATCCCTCCGAGCAGCGCTCCAGACGAGGCGCCCAGTGCGCCCATTGCGCCCCACATGGCCAGGCCGCGGTTGCGCTCGGGTCCCTCGCCCATGGAGCTCGTGATTATCGACAGTGTCGCCGGCGAGATCACCGCGCCGCCGATGCCCTGGAGTGCTCGCGCCCCGAGCAGCAGGCCCCGCGAGGTGGCGAGTGCGCACGCGAGGGAGGAGAAAGCGAACAGGGCGGTGCCGGCGAGGAACACGCGGCGGCGCCCCAGCAGGTCGGCGGAGCGGCCTCCAAGCATAAGTAGGCCCGCGAAGGTGATCGTGTAGGCGTTGACGACCCATTGAAGCCCTTCGCTGGAGAAGTGCAGCGCTTCGCGCATGGACGGCAGGGCGACGTTCACGATCGCGACATCGAGCAGCACCATGAACTGCGCGAGACAGACGACTACGAGGAGCGCGCTGCTGGAGCGGGGCTTGAGAAATCTTGTAGACATGGAGGCAGTGTGCGACCATGTGTATCCAGGTAAAAGAGAGGGAGTTATCCTGGTACCAGTAGTGCCCCCCATCGGTCCGGATCGCCGGGCAGATCCGCGTCAACGCCGGTTCAGGTCCGAAGCCGAAACTATCAATCGCGACGTACCTCATAGCAGTACCTCCCCTCAGAAGCACACGCCGGTCCGCTCTCTAAAGCGGACCGGCGTTTTTGATCGCACTTCCTCGCGCCGATGCGCTCCGTGGCGCGGGGGTGGGGTTGTTCTCGTGCGCGACACGCTCGCCGACTCGCACGCCGCCGGAGCAAGAAGTCGGCGAGCTCGGCACGGCGTGCGTGCCACGATGATGACCGCAGGCCGTTTATGGGCGCGCGGTGACGAGCAGGCGCCGGATCGTGGCGGCTCGGGACTCGCCGCGCTCGTGGGCACGCGCATCGAGGCGCTCGATGAGCTCGCGTGGGAGCTGAAGGGTGATGGTCTGACCGACCTGCCCGAGCATGTGATTGAGATCCGACCGACGGATCAGTAGCTTGCGCTGGCCGGCGCGCATTGCCGGCAGCGTTCCCTTCGATACCCATAGCCGGACCGTCGCGGGATTGACGCGCAGTTCCTCGGCGATCTCGGCGATGGTTAGCCAGGCGTCGTTTTGTTGAGCGTTGTTTTCCGCTCACGCGCGGAGGTCTAGAGGTGCGCCAGGCGGCGGGCCGCGACGGCGTAGACGCTGGGGAAACTGTGTCGCGTCGGATGGCGCTGGCCGAAGGCAAGTAGTTCGAGGTAAACGTGTTGCTGGTCGGCTCGCAGGGCGAACACCATGCCCCATGCGCCGTTGACGTCGGGCAGGTAGGCCTTCACGCAGCCAGGCAGGTTGGCGCCTTCGCGGTCTTCAGCCTGGCAGGGGTGAAGCAGCGAGCGGGGGATCCGCGGCGGCGAAAGCGCTCGGCGGCGCCCCGGCCCGTCGCCGCGGCTGCCGCCGTGTTGTGGGCGAGGTCCTCGTCGAGGCGCGCCTGGTCGATGACGACCGTGAACGTCCGCCCTTGGGGCGGCGGCGCCGGGGGCATGACCGATCAGCCTTCGTTGTCAGCGGGAAGCATGTGCGCCTCGTGCTTGGCCCAGAAGGCTTCGAGCTCATGTTCGGTCAGCGCACGCCCGGTCCCCGGCGTGAACACTGCCGGATAGTCGGCGGGGCGAATAACGAGGCGGCCGTCGGGAAGCTCGGCGTCGACGATCCATTCACCGTCGACGTCGCCGGAGGCC
>JBPCRJ010000023.1:0-9385 GCA_050996975.1 Solirubrobacteraceae bacterium
CATCCGACACCCCCGTCCGATGCTGCAACAACAACACCTTCGCCAACTGTGACGGCGGGATCGACGGGCGCCCCATCCGCTCCGCATAACACTCCGCGAAATCCTGATCGCGAACGATCCGATCGCCATGCTCCGCCAACAACGCGAAGAACGACCCCTCCGGCAACGGACCCATCACCACCGCCGCGTCAAACAATCCCACCTGAGCCGACCGAGTCTTGAGCATGCCCCGAATAGTCTTAAACCAGTCGGACGGAACCCCGACTTTTTCAGTGGTCTTCTAGCCGAAGTTGAGCGGCCCGAGGACGTCCGCGGCCACCCGGTGGACCGACCAGCTCAGGTTGTGGTAGCTGCAGTCGTCACGGCCTGAGTAGGAGACCTTGCCGGCGGCATGCGCAGCGCCCTGGAAGCCGTTGATGTTCCCGGCCTCACCGTTGGTGAAGAAGACATCGCCGCCGAACTTGGCGTCCGGGTGCACGCGCAGCGAGTAGACGCTCTTGAAGCTGCGATGCGCCGTTCCGCCGCCGGGGCAGGTGAGGGTCAGTGCGCCGGCGGCGAAGTCGGTGACATGGCGGTGCGGTTCGATCGTGCGGTAAAAGCTAAACCAAGCGTGGTGCGAGCCCTGGGTGACCTTGCCGGCGAAGTGGTCGACCAGGGGCCTGACCTTGCCCTTCCATTCGATCGTCTTGTGGCAGCCGGCCAGCGGCCCGCTGCCGGTGAAGACGAGCTTTCCGCTCACCTTCCCGCCGCCGCCGAAGTTCCCCGACAGCACCACGCTGCCGTTGGCCGGACTGGGCGAGAAGCTGTCCTTCGAGGACAGGGGGATCATGAACTTGTTACCGGTGGTGATCGCCGCAGTCCTGTCGTCGGGCACCAGGAGGTCGGCCGCGGCGCCGCCGGGGCAGGTGAACGACACGGAGTTCAGGAACAGGTGCTTGACCTGGTGACCGTTGCCGGAGACTTGGAAGTCGAGCGCGAGCGAAGTGTCGCCGGCGGTACTAGCTGACTTGCCGTCGTAGTAGCGGCCGCGCAGCGGGCCGCCCGAGGCCAGCCCGGCTGCAGCCAGAACCCCGGCGCATGCCACGCTAGAAAGGGCGGTGACGATCCCCTTGTAGCGCCTTCCCCTCACGCGGACGATTGTAGGCCCTCTCCCAGCCCGCCCACGCCCGCAGCGTCGGGAGGTCGAGACCGCCACGCCTCCCTTATGCCGTGGAGCAGGGCAATGCCGCGGCGCGTCGTTCCGGTCTCCTCCACGCCGCCGCGAACGCGACGGCGACCGCAATCATGGTTGGCTCCTACGACCCGGCGGCGGCGTGCCGCGGCGGCAAGATTCGTGTGCTCGGGGCCCGGGCTGCCGCCCGCGGCAGCGGAACTCGCCGCTTGACCGGTCCGAGGCACCGCGATTGCCCTCGGGATTCCGGCCGCAGCGGGTGGGCGATTGCAATGGGGACGACGCGATCGCTGGCGCGGACCGCAGCGCCGACTGGCTCTCATTCGTCCGTAGCAGCGGCGTCGTGAGGGTGAAGCACCAGGGCGGCTCGTCGTGGACGGTTGCAGTGGCCCCGTCGCTACCGATGGTCACGGGTGACGATCCCTGTTCGCGGAACGGATCCCGGGTTGATCGCGGTCACAAAGGCAGCCGAGATTCTTCGGCCGTTTGAACAGCGGTGCGGGACGTATTGTGGTTCAGACGGTGGGGTTGGCGATCGCGAGCTTGGAGCGGACGAGCACCAGCGGCGCGTCGGGGTCGTGCGGTTGAGGAATCGCCGCGAGTGTGAACTGGGCGATCGCGCCGGGGCGAAAGACTAGGCAGTGGGTCGAACCGCCGAACTGGAAGTAACCGATCTCCTCGCCCTTCCCGACGTGATAGCCGGACGTCACCTTGGAGTCGATCAGGCACGAGGAGACTTCCGACATGCCGACCGGCACGAAGGCCATCAGCCCGATAACGGGATCGTCGGCTTCGATCAGGATGATCGCCCGAGCCGCAACGTGGGCAAGGTAGGACTGCGAGTTCATCGGCTCGACCGAGTCCTTGCCTTCTGAGTCGGCCTCGGAGTAGTAGGTGCCGGGTTGGACGAACGCTCGGACGATCGTGCCCGCCACCGGGCTGTGCCACCGGTGGTAATTGGTCGCGCTCAGAAACGCCTGATACACCGTCCCGCCGACGAACTGATCAACCGACTCGTCATTGGCCAGCATGTCCTGCAGCGAATACGGCTGACTCTTGATCCAGAATCGATCTTGCCGCCCGACGTCAGTGCTGATGCCGTAGGGCAGCGACTCGCAGGCGCTCACGATTATTTTGTCGTCGTCCGGGAAGTCCACCGGACGAGCGCCGTCCTTGAACCGTCGGGTGAAGAAATCGTTCCATGAGGAAAAGCCCCAGTGCTCGTCCTGCGGGTCGTATTCGAACTGCTCGATGCCTACCGCGCGCTGGGCCTCGGCGGACTTCCAGCCCGACGACGAGTCATTGAGCACATAGAGCGAGTCGCCGCAGCTGAGAAACTCGCACCAGACCGTCAGGATCTTCTCGAGCATCGCGTTGATCCGCGGATCCCGAAAGGCCGCGAAACCGGCCGGTGTCCCCGTCGTCCAGTCGAGGATCGCGCCCAACGGGGTCGCGACCATCGCGGGGCCGAACTCGGGCGCCATCGTCAGCACCTCGTTGATCAGGCGCAACAGCTCCTCGACGCTCTCCACATGACGCTTACGGTACGGCTTGGTGGCGGGCACCTGACCGATCATCTGGTTGACGTACATCCGCACCACCGGATCGCGATCAATCAACTCCTGAAACTCGCTGATGACGGGATCAAGCACAATCTGCTCCCCCCGAGCCTCCACTCGCTGACGATGGCCGTCGAGCCAGGCCTCCAAGTCCTCCTGGTCCTCCGGCAACCATCCCGCCCGGCGCCGTACGTCGACTGCGTGGGGGAGGATCGTCACGGGAGAAAACTACCATCCGGTCCCATCCCGACGCGGAAACCCCCGGTTAGCTGATCAAGCCGCTCGGCGCGGCGCCTGCTGAGCCCGCGCTCGAGCGGCGACTTCGCGCCGCCGCCGAGCGGTGTCATGTCCGCGGATTCGACTGTCAAGGTCGCCGCGACACCTGCGGCGACCGCCTGCTCGCCGCCGGAGATCAGGAGAACGACGCCGGGCCCCCAGACGACGCTCTCCTTTGCCGGGGCGAAGATTATTCCCAGCGCCAACGTCGGCACCGGCGAGAATGACTTCTACGGCCTTGACGCCTCGCCGGCCGCCGCCTGGGCCGTCGGGCGCAGCACTGACCGCGCGACGGATCTGACGAGCCCGCTCGCCGAGACGCCGAAGAACGGCGCCTGGTCAGCTCTCGCCACGCCAAGCCCCGGCGGCCCCGGCGGCAAGCCGGCTTCGGCGGCGTTTCGGTGACCGGGGACGCCAGGCGTGGGCGGTCGGCGCCTACAACACGTCGAGCTCGGCCAACCGAGCGCTGATCGCACGTTACCTGCCCGCCGGGTGAGGCCTGCCGCTGGTGGTGGACTACTCCCCGTCGTAGGCTTCGTCGCTGACCTGTTTTTCTCAGATCGTCTCGCGTCCGAGGTCTGGGTCGGTCGCCTGAACCGCGAGGTGAGTCATCATTCGGGCCGGGGTCGCGCCATGCCAGTGACGCTCCCCGGGGGCGAACTCGACGCTGTCGCCGGCGTGGGCTTCGCGGACCGGCTCGCCCTCGCGCCCGACGCGGGCGATGCCGTCGAGGATGTGCAGAACCTGTCCCAGAGGGTGCGTGTGCCACGCTGTTCGCGCCCCGGGAGCAAACGTGACCCTGAGGATGCGCGTTGCCGACGGGGTTGCCAGCGTGCCGAGCGCCTCCATCCACGTCGCTCCGGTAAACCAGTCCGCCGGACCGGGATTGCTGGTGCTGGCCGCGAGCTCGTTGATGTTCATCGGTGGCCTCTCTGTCGTATCGATCAGCTGTGTTCCCGTCGGGCGAGCGGGTACCCGTCTGCACCACCACGACGCAGCCGCCGCGAGCGCCGCCGGTTGGGCTCCTCTAAGCTACGGCACGACGTCGATGCTGTCGCCGACCGCCCGGACGCCCATCGAATCGGACGGCTTGTTGATCGTCTCGCCGCCGACTACAAAGGTCGTCGATCCACCACCGTCGAGGTTCATCGCATCGACCGCGCCGAGTGTACGCACCAGGTCGGCCTCCTCGGTCAACACCAGGTCGGCCTCCTCGGTCAAAGTGAGCCCGATGCTGCGCCCGACCGCGCCCCCCACCCCAGCCAACCTCCTGACGCAGACTGACGCCGTCGGTGGCGGTGCGTCAGCTCGTCGGACCCGGAAGCTGACCTGCCTGGAGCTTGGCGATCATCTCGTCGGTCTCCTCTCGGTAGACCGCTCCGTCCCCAAGTTCGAGCACCGGCACGAACTTCTGCCCGCTGAGCGCCACCACGTCGGAGCGCGACTTCTCCGACTTTCCAAATCCATGCTTGACGACCTCGTAGTCCACGCCCTGCTCGTCGAGCGCCTTCTGCAGCCGCCAGCATGCGTCCGCGTTGACATGCAAGAACGTGTACGAGCAACGATGGAGCTTGACCTTGGCCATGGGACACACCTTACCGGCGGTGCCTTGCCGGGGACGTCCAAGCCACGCCGCGGTCCCGGAGGCCGGCCGAGGTCGCGCCGCCGGCCGGGCCGCAGATGCTTGATCGCCGGCCAGACGGGTAGCCCGTTGTCATGGGCACCGCCGACGATCCCCCGGTTCGGGATATCGGCGTGCAGCGCCAGGCGGAGCGTCACGCGCAGCGCAGCGCGGAGAAGGTGCGCAAACGCCGCGAGAAGCTGTCGGGCGCGCCGGAGCTGATCGCGCAGCGAGCCGGGGAGTGGTCGCTGGACGGCCCCGACTGGAAGTTCATGGAGCGTCAGAAGTACCTGTGGAATCCACTGATCGACTACTGGTTCCGGATGGAGATCGAGGGCTGGGAGCAGATCCCGGCTGCGCCCGTGCTGCTGGTCGGCATCCACTCGGGGGCGCCATTCGTATGGGACGCTTGGATGGTGGGAGTGCAGTGGTGGCGACACTTCGGTGAGGACCGGCCGCTGCACGGCACGGCCCACGACGCGTTGATGGCGCTGCCCGTGGTGGGGGGCTACTTTCGCCGGATGGGGGTGCTGCCCGCCGCGCCGGACAGCATGGCCGCGGCGCTCGCGGGGGGGCACGACGTGCTGCTGTGGCCTGGCGGGGAGCGTGACTCGCTGCGGCAATGGAGCCGACGCGACGAGGCGGTGCTGGCCGGCCGCAAGGGCTTCATCAGGTTGGCGATCAACACCGGCGTCCCGATCGTCCCGATCTCGACCGTGGGCGGGCCGGACTCGATGCCCGTGCTAACCAACGGTCGGCGTCTCGCCAAGCTGCTCCAGCTCGACCGGGTGGCGCGACTGAAGGTGCTCCCGCTCGCGCTGCAGGCGCCGTGGGGCATCTCTCCGGCCGTGTTGCCGGAGATCCCCTTCCCGGCCAAGATCCGCACCGCGTTCCAGGCCCCGATCGAGCTCGAGCACGATCCGGCCAAGGCCGACGACGACGATTACGTGCAGGCCAGGTACGA
This sequence comes from Solirubrobacteraceae bacterium, assembly GCA_050996975.1. Taxonomy (GTDB): domain Bacteria; phylum Actinomycetota; class Thermoleophilia; order Solirubrobacterales; family Solirubrobacteraceae; genus Palsa-465. The sequence goes on from JBPCRJ010000023.1 coordinate 5,592, forward strand.
CGAGGTGCAGGCCAGCATCCAGCGCGGGATGAACGCGCTCGCCCGGCGCCGCCGGCTGCCGCTGCTCGGATGACCGCCGGACCGTGAACGCGGGCTCGCGCGCGGGCCGCTGCTCGGATGAGCGCCGGCCTTGAACGCGGGCTCGCGCGGCGGCGGCGCCTGTGCGGATGAGCGCCGGAGCATGAACGCAGTCGACCGAGCCCGCCCGGGCGAGGAGGATCGGTGACTGGTCGGCCACAATGATCGATGTGACCGGGACACCTCCGCCGAGAACTGAGACCCGGGCCGGCGCCCCGGAGGTGCGGGGGCCGGACTCCCGTGGCGTACTGCCCGCCCAGGGCCTGCGCGAAGCAATCTCCCGCCGATGGATCGACTCGGGAGCGCACCGGGATCCGATGGCCGAGATCCAGCCGGCGAGCGTCGACCTGCGTCTGGGGGAGTACGCTTGGGCGCTGCGGTGCAGCTTCCTGCCCGACGTCAGATCGAGCGTCGAAGAGAAGGTGCAGGACGTCAAGTTCGATCGGCTGGACCTTCGCGATGGCGCAACCCTCGAGCGTGACCGTCCCTACCTCGTTCCGCTGATCGAGGAGCTTCATCTGCCGGTGGAGGTCCGGGGAAGGGCCAACCCGAAGAGCTCCACCGGCCGGCTGGACGTGTTCACGCGGGTGATCAGCGATCGAAACCACCGCTTCGACGAGATCGCCGCCGGCTACCACGGACGACTGTTTCTGGAGATCGTCCCCCGGTCGTTTGCGATTCGCGTGAGAACCGGGCTCGCGCTCAATCAGCTGCGGCTCGTGGTCGGAAGCCCCCGCCTGTCAGACGATCAGCTGCGGGTCGTGCACCGGGAGTCTCCGCTGCTCTACCTCGGCTCCCAACCGCTCGAGGAATCCGCGATGGCGTTCGCCGACGGGGTGTTCCTGAGCGTCGACCTGTCCGGATCACCAGAGCATCTGATCGGGTACCGGGCGAGAAAGAACAGCCTGCCGATCGACCTCGGCCGCGTCCGCTCCTACCGCTGGCGCGACTTCTGGGACCCGGTGTATCCCGAGGCGGGACACCGCATCGTGCTGGAGCCCGAGGTGTTCTATCTCCTCCTGTCGGCGGAGGGGTGCTCGATCCCGCCCCGGTTCGCGGCCGAGATGATGGCCTATGACCCCACCGCTGGCGAGCTGCGCACGCACTACGCCGGGTTCTTTGACCCCGGGTTCGGATGGGACCCGATGGGCCAACGGCACGGCAGTCGCGCGGCGCTCGAGGTCAGAGCTCGCGATGTCTCGTTCATGGTCGAACACCGCCAACCGATCGGCAAGCTCGCGTTCGAAGCGATGCTCGAGCTTCCCGACGTCCTCTACGGCGCAGGCGTCGGGTCCAGCTACCAGGGCCAGACGACGATGCTGAGCAAGCATTTCGTCGACCATTCGGATCGGGCCGCCGTCACCGAGACGGCATCTCGGAACTAGTTGCTGCCCTCGGGGCGGACGGAGCCCGTCGGATGAAAACGCACTCCTGGGGATGGGGTCTGCTGGGCCTGGCCGGATCGCTGCTCCTGACCGCCGCCAGTCCGCGGCTGCTGAGCGGGGGGGCGGTGACGTGGTGGTTTGACCTCAGGCTCGCGCCCGGGCAGAGCGCCAACCTCGTCGCGTTTTACGCCGGCATGGTCACGCTGTCGGTGGCGTGGCTCGGCCTGGGGCGCCTAACCCGGTCTGGAGGCGCGGCCCCCACCCAGCTGCGGGCCATCGGCGCGCTGTGGTGCCTGCCGCTCGTCCTCGCGCCGGCGCTGTTCAGCCGCGACCTCTACAGCTACCTGGCTCAGGGAACGATCGTTCACCTGGGCCTCAGCCCCTACCACTACGCGCCAGCCGTGCTCGGTCATCTCGGCCGGGCACCGCTGCTGCAGGCGGTCTCGCCGTTCTGGCGCCACACCACCGCTCCGTACGGTCCCCTGTTCCTCTCGCTGGTCAGTCTGATCGTGAGCGTGAGCGGATCCAATCTGATCGCGGGCGTACTGCTGGCGCGATTACTCGAGCTCGGCGGGATCGCGCTGCTGGCGCTCTACGTCCCCCGCCTCGCGCGGATCCTGGGCGCGAACCCGTCCCGGGCGATCTGGCTGGCAATCCTCAACCCGCTCGTGCTGCTCGAGCTCGTGGCCGCGGGCCACAACGATGCGCTGATGGCCGGGCTGATGGTCGCGGGGGTGACGCTCGCGCTCGAAGGCCGCCCGTTGCTCGGCGTCGGATTGTGCGCGGCGGCCGCGACGATCAAGCTTCCGGCGCTCGCCGGCGCGGTGTTCATCGCGGTGGCCTGGGCCCGCACGCTCCCGACTCGCTCGGACCGGCGGCGGGCCGTGGCCCAGGCGGGCCTGCTCACGATCACCGTGGCCGCGGCGGTGAGCGTGGCGAGCACGCTCGGCTGGCGCTGGATCTCGACCGGGCTGTTCTCGACGCCCGGCCGGGTTGCGCTCGCGATCACGCCCGCGACCGTGGTGGGCGCCACGGTCGCCTCGTTGCTCCATGACGTGGGGATCGGGGTGAGCGCGCGGGGACTCGAGTCGACGCTGGGCGTCGTGGCCTTTGGGATCACCGCGGCGCTCGGACTCGCGCTCCTGTGGCGGGTCCGCTTGCAGAGCCTGGTGCACGATCTCGGGCTGCTCCTGCTCGCGGCCGCGCTGGGCGGTCCCGCCGCCTGGCCGTGGTACTTCAGCTGGGGGCTCGTGCTGCTGGCCTGCGGGCCAGCAGCGCAGCGGTCGCGGGCGATCCCGGTGCTGCTCGTGGCGTCGGTCTTCCTCGTCAAGCCGGGCGGCGTGCTCGCGCTGGCGCTCGGGACCGCGCCGGCGTTCGTGATCGGCTACATCGTGGCCGGCGTCGCTTGGTACCGCCACCATCGCCGGGGGACGCCCGTACGCCCCGAACGCCTCCTCCCCAACCCTCCCCCGGCGCGGGCCAACCCCGACTTCCTCGGATGACCGGTTCGCACAGTGTCCCCCACCGAGTGAACGCGCGCCCGCGCGCAGGCGCGGTGCTCGACGGGGCGGCGATCGCCTTCCCGGCCGCTCTGGCCGCGGTGCTTTGCCTGTACGCGATCAACTCGCGAAGCCTCGGCTTCGACGAGGCGGCGAGCGTCACGATCGCCGCCCAGCACGGGGCTGGGCTGGCCGCCGCGATCGCTCGCGACGGCGGAAACATGGCGGCCTATTACGCGGGGCTGCACGTACTGATCGGCGCGCTGGGCAACGGTGCGCTCGTCGTCCGTCTCCCCTCGGCGCTCGCCGGCACCGCCACCGTGGCGCTCGTCGGCCTGCTCGCGGTCAGGCTGTTCGACCGGCGGGTCGCGCTCGCCTCAGGCCTGCTGGCCGCGGTCAGCCTTTCGCTGGTCTATTGGGGGCAGGATGCTCGCGGCTACGCGCCGATGGTCGCACTCGTGACGGCGTCGTTTCTCGCCTTCGCGGTCCTCGTGGAGGGAGACTCGCGGCCCGCCAGCGGAGGCAGATCGAGTGGCCTGTCCCATCGGCGCAGCGCCCGCTGGGCGTGGATCGCCTACACGGCCTTCACCACCCTCGCCGTGTACGTCAGCTTCGTCGCCATGCTGGTCGTTCCGGCCCAGCTCGTGACCCTCCTGTGGCGCCGGCGGGCGTGGCGCGCCGTGGCCAGCGCACTGGCCGTTTCGGCGGTGGGTTGCGTGCCGCTGGTCGTGCTCGCGGCCGGCCACGGATCGGGGCAACCGTTCTGGGTGCCGCTCCCCTCCATCACCTCCACCCAGCAGGTGGGCCACACCCTGAGCTCGGCGGTGCTGAC
>JBPCRJ010000049.1:0-3867 GCA_050996975.1 Solirubrobacteraceae bacterium
ACCGTGGCCTTGATGCCGGGCAGCGGCACGGTGGCCGAGCCGGGCTTGGTGGTGGTGATGCCCGGCAGCGGCGAGATCAGGATGTGGCCGGTCTCGGTCTGCCACCAGGTGTCGACAACTGGGCAGCGCTCGCCGCCGATCACCTTCCAGTACCAGAGCCAGGCCTTGGGGTTGATCGGCTCGCCGACGCTGCCGAGCAGGCGCAGCTTGGAGAGGTCGTGCTTGTTCGGGTGGTCGGCGCCCCACTTCATGCAGGCGCGGATCGCCGTCGGCGCGGTGTAGAACAGCGTCACCCCGTAGCGCTCGCACAGCTCCCACCAGATGTCCTTGTCCGGGTAGTCGGGGGCGCCCTCGTACATGACGCTGGTGGCCCCGTTGAGCAGCGGCCCGTAGACGATGTAGGAGTGGCCGGTGACCCAGCCGACGTCGGCCGAGCACCAGAAGACGTCCTCGTCGGGCTTGAGGTCGAAGACGTAGCGGTGGGTGTACGCGGCGCCGGTGAGGTAGCCGCCAGTGGTGTGCAGGATCCCCTTGGGCTTGGCGGTCGAGCCCGACGTGTAGAGGATGAACAGCGGGTGCTCGGCGTCCAGGGGCTCGGCCGGACACTCGGCGTCGGCGGCCTCCATCGCATCGCCGAACCAGACGTCGCGGTCGGCGTCCATCTCGCAGTCGGCCCCGGTGTGCTTGACCACGAAGATCGCCTCGACCGACTCCACGTCGCCCATCACGGCGTCCACCTGTTCCTTGATGGGGGCCGTCTTGCCCTTGCGCCGCGCGCCGTCCACGGTGATCAGCGCCTTGGCCTGCGAGAACTCCATGCGTTCCTTCACGGACTCCGGCGAGAAGCCGCCGAAGACGACGTTGTGCGGCGCGCCGATGCGCGCGCACGCGAGCATCGCGACGACGACCTCAGGGATCATCGGCAGGAAGATCCCGACGACGTCGCCCGGGCCGATGCCGCGGTCCTTCAGCGCGTTGGCGAAGCGTTGGACGTCGCGGTGCAGGTCGGCGTAGGTGACGTCGCGCTCCTCGCCCTCCTCGCCGCGCCAGTGAAACGCGACGCGATCGCCGATGCCGGCCTCGACGTGGCGGTCCAGGCAGTTGTGCGAGGCGTTGAGCCGGCCGTCGGCGAACCATTTGAAGAAGGGGGCGTCTGAGTCGTCGAGGCCCTGCGTGGGCTCGGTCTCCCAGTCCAGAAGTTCGCGCGTCTGCTTCATCCACCAGGCGTCGGGGTCGCTGTCGGCCTCGTCGTAGACCGCCGGGTCGTTCCACAGCGCCGACTTCGCGAACTCGGGCGGCGGATCGAACGCCTCCTGATCGAGCAGCTCGGACAGCTTGTTCTCCAGCGACTCTCCTGAAGCCTGCTCGGTGGCCATCGCTCTCCCCTCGGTTCGTTGCCTTGCCGGCGCTGTCTAACCGCTACCCGGTGCCGGCCTGCGACGAAACTACCGCGCCGGGGCGGCGACGGGGTGAACGACATGGCGGGCGGCGGGCGCCGAAGGAAAGCGGCGACGCCGGCGGACGGGAGCCGGCGCCGCCGCAGAAACAAATATCAGAGTTGCTGCTTGTGCCTTTCGGCGCTTAGTCAGCATGGACGCATGTGGCTGGTCCTCGTGCGTCGCATCTTTCGCGGGTTGACACTTGCGGTTGTTGAGGGCCGCTTTGGCCAGAGCCGCATACGACCGTGGAGGACCAGCCATGCCTGACGTTACCCCGTCGTTCGATCCTGTCGAGGTGCGCGAGTGGGTTTCGTTTGACGTGCACAAGCTCTCGATCGTCGCCGCGACGCTCCCGCCGTTCGGTGGTCAGCCGCAGCTGCACAGGATCGAGACGACCGAGAAGGCGATCCGGCGCTTTATCGAGCGCCTCGGTGGGCCCGGGGGACTGGCGGTCTGCTACGAGGCTGGGCCCGGCGGGTTCGATCTGCTGCGGCTGCTGCGGCGGATCGGTGTGGCGTGCGAGGTGATCGCGCCCTCGCTCGTGCCGGTGCGTGCCGGGGATCGCGTGAAGACCGACCGGCGTGACGCGAAGAAGCTCGTCAGGTTGTTCCGTGCCGGCGAGCTGACCTACGTCCAGGCGCCTACCCCGGAGACGGAGGGGCTGCGCGACCTGTTGCGCTGTCGCGATGATCTGCGTTGCGCGCGGACCGCGGCGCGCCACCGCGTCGCCAAGCAGCTGTTGCGCCACGGACGCGTCTTTCGCGAGGGCAAGAAGTCCTGGACAAAGATGCACCGGGCGTGGGTCGCGCGCCAGCGCCTGGAGGACCCGCTCGCCCAACTCGCGCTCGAGCAGATGCGCTGCCACCTCGACGCGATCGAGCGTCAGCTCGACACGCTCGACGCCCAGCTCGAGCAGATCGCTGGCAGCGAGCGCTGGGCCGGGAGCGTCCAGACGCTCGTTCGCTTCCGCGGCATCTCGACGCTGACCGCGCTCGGACTGATCGCCGAGATCGGCGACTTCGCCCGCTTCTCGCACCCACGCGAGCTGGCGTCCTGGCTGGGGATCACCCCGAGCGAATACTCCTCCGGCGATCAGCAGCACCGCGGGCACATCACCAAGGCCGGCAACCGCCACGCTCGCCGGCTCCTCGTCGAGGTCGCCTGGCACTACCGCCACGCCCCGCGCCGACCGGCCACTGGCCCCCAACCCGACGAGCGTGCCTGGCAGGCCCAAGTCCGCTTGCATCACCGCTACCGCCATCTCACTGAGCACGGCAAACGCTCGACCGTCGTGAACGTCGCGATCGCGCGCGAGCTCGTCGCGTTCCTCTGGGCCGCGATGACCGACCAACCCCAACGAAGGGAGCTCGCCGCCTGACCGACCCCCGACTGGTGCTGGCGCCGGGCGACCGGTGCGACCGCCGGAGGACCCTCGAAGGCCCTATGCGATCCCGACTCGCGACCTTAGTTCGAGGCAGCTCACGACCGGACACTGTCCTGCGGTCCCGACCCGCGAATCTCAGAGTGACAGTCGTCGTTGCCCTCGCACCGGTCGCCCGGCCCCAGCACCCACCACAACCGCCATGACCACAACAACAACAACACCAACCCCCCTTGACAACCACGTCCATCTCAGGGCCTATCCCGGTAGGGCGGCGGCGAGGTTGGCGGCCTGGGCTTTCTTGAATGCGATCAGGCCGCTGGCGAGCTGGAGCAGGGCGAGGTGGTTTTCGTCTTTCTTGGACCAGCGGATCAGGATGCCGCGGTTGCGGTTCAGCCACGAGTGGGTGGCTTCGACGACCCAGCGCCGGGCGCGCCATCCGGGCGTGTGGGCCTTGAGCTTGATCTCCTCTCCGCGGCTGCGAATGTGCGGCGTGTAGCCGTGCTTGATCGCGACGTCGTGCATCGGCGGCGAGTCATAGCCGCGGTCCAGGCAGAGCCCCTGCGGGCACTCGAGGGTCGGCTTGGGCCGCTCGATCGGAATCGATGCGAGCGTCGGTTCTAGCAGCGGCTGGTCGTTGCGGTTGGCGCCGTCGTGCGCCAACCCGATCGGGACCCCCGCTGCCTCGCTGAGAACCGAACGTTTCGCCCCTTTTTGGCCCTGTCTGTGGGATTCGGGCCGGTCTTCGGGCCGCCCAGCGGCGCCTTGGTCATCGCGCCGTCGGCGGCCAGCCACGCCCAGTCGATGCCGACGACCTTGTCGTACTCCAACAGTCCCTGGCGCCAGATCTCGGCGAACACACCGGCCTGCTCCCACTCCTGAAAGCGCCGGTGCGCAGAGCTCGACGAGCAGACCCCGGTCGCATCCAGCGCGTTCCACTGCATCCCCGTCCGCAGCACCAACAAGATCGCGTCCATCGCATCGCGATCGGGCACCCGCGGCCGATGACAACCCAACGGGTGAAACGGCGCGGGCGGCAACAACGGC
>JBPCRJ010000089.1:0-9853 GCA_050996975.1 Solirubrobacteraceae bacterium
GCCCGCGCCCGCGCCCGCGCCCGCGCTCGCGCCCGCGCGCGTGCGCTCCGCGGCGAGCGACGGCGATTCCGCGATCAGCGTCCGCGGCCTGTTCAAGTCCTACGGAGAAGTTCAGGCGCTGGCGGGCGTAGACCTCGACGCCGCGCGCGGGACAGTGCTTGGGCTGCTCGGCCCCAACGGCGCGGGCAAGACTACGGTGGTGCGGGTTCTCACGACGCTGCTGAAACCCGATGCGGGAACGGCTCATGTGGTGGGGCTCGACGTCGTGGCCGACGCCGTGGCGCTCCGCCAGCAGATCGGCCTGGCGGGTCAGTACGCCGCGGTCGATGAGAACCTCACCGGCCTGGAGAACCTGACGATGGTGGGGCGGTTGTATGGCGAGCGTCGCCCCACGGTCAAGGCCCGGGGGCAGGAGCTGCTGGAGCGATTTGATCTGAGCCAGGCCGCGAAGCGACCGGTCAAGACCTACTCGGGCGGGATGCGCCGACGGCTGGATCTGGCCGCGGCGCTCGTCGCCAAGCCGCCGGTGCTGTTCCTGGATGAGCCCACGACCGGCCTTGACCCGCGCAGCCGGCTCAGCCTGTGGGAGGTGATTGAGGGGCTGGTCGCCGACGGTACGACCGTGCTCCTCACGACCCAGTACCTCGACGAGGCCGACCGGTTGGCGGACACGATCGCCGTGATCGACCAGGGTCGCGTGATCGCCGAGGGTACGTCTGACAACCTCAAGGACCGGGTCGGCGGCGAGCGCCTCGAGGTCAGTCTCGACGACGCGACGGAGGTCGAGGCCGCGTTGCGCGCGCTGGCGCCGATGTCAGACGAGCCGCCGAGCGCCGAGGGGGTACTGGTCAAGCTGAGCGTGCGTGCGCGCAGCGGCAGCATCGTCGAAGCGGTCCAGCGGCTGGGCGATGCCGGCGTCGGGGTCGACGACCTCGTCCTGCGCCGTCCGACGCTCGACGACGTGTTCCTCGGGCTCACCGGCCACGCCGCCCAACTGCCCGAGGAGGACCACGAGGGCTCTGAAGAGCGGGATGGAGCCGGCGGGAGCGAGGGAGCGGTCGAGCGCGGAGGAGCGCAGGGGCGGGAGCCAGCTGACCGAAGCGGTGGATCCGCCGGGCGCGGAGGAGCGCAATGAGGCGCTTGGTTACGGACACGATGATCATCGCCGAGCGAAACCTCGTGCGGTTGCCGCGCGCGCCAGACCTGCTGCTCGCCTTCACGGTGCAGCCGATCATGTTCGTGCTCCTGTTCCGCTACGTCTTCGGCGGCGCGATCAAGACGCCCGGAGTCCCCTACGTCGACTTTCTGATCCCCGGGATCATCGTCCAGAACATCGCCTTCGGCGGCTTCGTCACGGCGCTCGGCCTGAACGAAGACGTCCACAAGGGCCTGATCGACCGCTTCCGCTCGCTGCCGATGGCGCGACCCGCCGTGCTCGCCGGTCGAACGCTGGCCGACATCGTGACGAACAGCCTCTCGGTCGCCGTGCTGCTCGTCACCGGCGTGATCATCGGCTTCTCGTTTCATACCAGCGCGCTTCACGTGATCGCGGGCATCGGGCTCCTGTTGCTGTTCGGCTACGCGTTCTCCTGGGTCTTCGCCTTCCTCGGACTGCTCGTGTCCTCGCCGGAATCGGCCAACTCGGTCGGCTTCATCGCCGTCTTCCCCCTCACCTTCATCTCCTCGGCCTTCGTGCCCGTCGCCACAATGCCCTCGGTGCTGCGGACCTTCGCAAACGTGAATCCGTTCACGGTCACCGTCGACGCGATGCGCTCCCTGTGGGTCGGCGGACCGGCGTTTCCGGCCGGGAACAACGTCTGGGGCGCGGTCGTGTGGGCGTTCGTGATCATGGGCGTGTTCGCGCCGCTGGCGGTGGCCAAGTACCGGCGGGCGGCTGGAGGGTGAGCGGCTGCTCGCGCTGCGTTAGCTCAATGGTTCGAGGCTGATCGACACGTCAACTCGGGCTCACGGCTGCTCGCTCCCAAGCCCAGCGTCACGAGGCTTGCTCTCGCCGGAGTCCAGGGTCACGAGCCGAGCTTGCTCTCGCCGATTTCTCCCGCTTCGTCGATATCGACGACCACTACGGCCTTCGCCTCATTCCAGAACAGCCTGATGCACGTGTAGCCGTACTCGACCTCGTCCGGTTGAGCAAATCCATCCTGTTCGAGCAGCTCGCGCAGTCTGCGCTCCGCAGCAATCTTCTGTTTGATGGTTGCCATGACGGGAGCATGGGCGAAAACCTGTCACGGATCTAGACGCAGTTGCGCCGACTGTGTGCTTTTGCGCGGCACCGTCAGCCCAGCGCGGGCTTGGCCTGAACGCCTACCAGCGAGCCGCACCGGCTCCTCGAGCCACGCTGCTGACCGTCTGCTATCAATAAGAGTCCGCCGCGGGGTGGAGCAGTCTGGTAGCTCGTCGGGCTCATAACCCGAAGGTCGCGGGTTCGAATCCCGCCCCCGCTACTTCGAAAAGGTCCGCATTTGCGGGCCTTTTCTATTTTCCGGTGTGTAACTCCCACCATACTGGTGGGGGTGGAGTACCACTCTGGAGTACCAAACGGTGCTCGAAACGACGGGTTTTGGCTCGGGAGTCGGGACAGCAAGGAGCCCGGAGCACCGGGCGTTCTGGAGCGTCTGGACCCCCGGCGGCACGATGTGCTCGGGCACGCCGACGGCGTCAAGTGCGCCGCCGTTGACACCTGCGGCGGACGCTGCCGGCGCGCAGCCCATGCCTGAGTCGCCTGGCCGCCCGCGCCGCTGCGTCGTCGCGGATCCGCGGGACCAGGTCTTGTTAGCCGACGTTAGATGAGATTGATAGCTCGGTATGCCCGGGTGCTGGTCTGCCGTTCCAGCCAGACGGCCCCCGACCGCCAACGAGCTGAAACAGGGTCTCGCTAGGCCGCGGCCCGGCGCTTCGAGGCGCAAGCGGATTAGATGGCCGCTCCTGCCAGTAGGCGGCCATGGGCTCCTAGCAACCCCTCCGGCTCGATCTCCTGGCCCTAGCCGGACCGAGTGCTCGCCGGACGGAGACGGATCTCATCGGTCGGCAACCGTGCGGCCTGATCACCAGATCGGCCAAGGTTTCGCGGACGAGTAGTTCCTTCCCGCGAACGCCGTTGGCAAAATCTTGCGAATGCGAAGCTAAAGTTGTAACTTTGTTCGAGCCGTCATTATACGGCTTGCATTTTCAATATCTGCTACTGTCTTTATTGTTACAACTTCGGACCAAGCAGAGGCCCAATGGCACCCACAGGAGAGCCGACGACCATCTCGGTCGATCTCGATACCGACGTCTATGAACACCTCAAAGGGCGCAGCACCTTTGAGGACACGATCTCAACCGTCCTTCGCCGAGAGCTGGGCTTGTCCGGCGAAGCGGTCGAGGACGGTCCGTCACCTCGAACCGTCTCCGAGGCCACGGTCAAGCGGGTCGTGGCCGACCGCCTTGCGAAGAACCGGGCGACAGAGAAAGCGAAGCGTGGCGCCGCGGGCGCCAAGAAACGGGCGCGGGCGGCGGCTGGGACGCTGCTGCCGGAGGCGGAGTACCACCGGCCAATCCTGGAGGTCTTGAGCGAGCGCGGCGGCCGCGCTCCGAAGCAGGAGGTCATCGAGGCGGTTGGCGAGCGTCTAGCCAATCACCTCGCCGAGGCGGATCGAGAGTCTCTAGATAGCGGCGGCATCCGCTGGGAAAGCCGGACTCAGTTCGCTCGGCTTCGCCTCGTGGATCGCGGCCTGATGGACCGCGACGCGCCCCGCGGGATCTGGGCGATCACCCCCGACGGAACCAAGGCCCTGGAGGAGGGGACTATCTCACCATGACACAGGAATCCGGCGACTACACGCCAGACAAGGACATCAAGCTCCACAGCGAGAACGCAATCAAGCTGATCTGCAAACCGTTCCAGAGTCACGAAGCCGGGTCGCCAGAATGGTTCAAGAACGCGTCCGACGACTACGCCCGTAACAACATCGCCGAAGACGACCGAGTGGTTGTGCTGCTCATGCAGAACGGTCGCGCCGGTGGGCGCTCGAACGCGCTCGCCGTCCTCGACTTTGGAGGCATGACGAGCTCGGCCATCGACGACGACTTTCGGCAATGGGCTGACCCGGAGGCATCAGGTGACGCGGCCGGTGTCCAGGGCGGGCACGGCAACGGCGGCAAGTGCTACATGACCCAGATGTTCGAGGACCGCTCGTACCTGCACACGGTCAAGAACGGCCTCGGCAACGTCTACGGAACGGTCGGTGGATCGATCCTGCTCGGTTACTTCCCGGATCGCGCCGCCGGCAACGACTTCGCGGTACCCGACGTCAAGGCCGAGCTGGACCGTGCCCTGGGCGAGATCGACCTACGCGTCAGCGACCTGCCTCCGGCAGCCCTGGGGGCGCTGGAGCGGCGGCAGGGCTTCACGCTGGTCGTTGGCCGCGGCGGCAAGGGCTGGGGGAGCCGCGTCCCCTACCAGCAGGTGATGGCCGAGCTGGTCGAGCATCCGCAGATGCGGATGACGCTCGAGATGTGCTCGGTCTACGCGGTGGCCGGTGGCCGGCTAGAGAACGATGGCAAGCCGCTGACGCTGCCGGAGATCCCGCCGCTGCCCGGCGGCGAGACGCCGCGGGTAATCGACATCCCCGAGCTGCTGGGCGACCCCGTCACGGGGACCGAATTCTCGACGACGAACAACGGGGCCACCCCGCCCGGCACGCTCACGCTCAAGACGTCGGACCGGAACATGTGGCGCGGAGCCAAGAAGTCGCGGCACAACATCGTCTACAAGGCCCAGAGCGGCTACATCGGCTACAAGCCGGTCACCGACTTCGATGTGACCTCGACTTACCGCGACCGGATCTACGGCGACTGTGAGCTGTTGTCGCTCGAGCCAGCCAAGATGAACGACCGCGCGGCGCTCGCCGTCACGCCGCTGGTGCGGGCGGTCGAGGCCTGGATTGCGGCCGAGATCGAGAAGTACGCCAAGGAGTTTGAGGCCCGGGATCGACGCAAGCACGATCAGGAGGAGAAGGACGCCCTCTCACAGATCAACGCCGCACTCGACTCGTGGAAGAACCATCTCCTCGACAAGGTCCTGACCGGCGACGGCTCTGGCGACGACCACGGTGGCGGTGGCGGTGGCGGCGGCGCCGGTGGTCTTAAGGCCGGCGTGCCAGCCCGGATCGCGATCGATCTCTCGTACCAGCGTGCTGGCGTCGGGGTCGCGGCCCGACCACATCTGAAGATGTACGACGCCACAGGCGAGCAGATCCGTCCCACCGCGGTCACCTGGACCTCCGACAACCTGACCGTGGCCACTGTTGACGACGACATCCGAGTACTCACGGCCCACGGCCCAGGCACGGCGACGCTCTACTGCGAGACCTTCGACAAGAAGCTGCGCTCCAATTCGATCACGATCGAGGTCGTAGACATCGACACGATCTCGCTCGAGCCCGAGACGGTCGAGGTGCCGGTCGGCTCGCGGCGCCGCATCGTCGCTACCTGCCACCTGAAGGACGGCAGGGATCTCACTGACGTGGCGCTCATGTGGACCGAGAACGACCCGACGGTCGCCCAGGTGAGCGCCGCCGGGATGGTCTTCGGGTTCACAGTCGGGACGACCGGAGTGCTCGCCAGCGACGACCGAGTGGATGCCGACGACAGCGTCGACGTTACGGTCATCCCCGATGAGGGCGGAGGGGACCGCGGTAGTGGCTACCCGCGCGTGCTCATCTCGGAGATTGACCCCGACCCGGACACGAGCGAAGACGTCACACTGAGCCCGGATGATCCGCCCGTTTATCAGCGCGTCCATGACGTCGAGCGCAACATATGGTGGATTAACAGCGCCGCCCCGCTCGCGCGCCTCTATTTGGCGGAGCCGTTCGGCGCGGAATCGAGGGAATGGCGGATCTACCACATCGAGCGCTACATAGACGGATCGTGCAGATCGCGATGTCGCAGGGTCCCGAGGCCGAGGACACTATGGACGTCGGCGACTGGACCCGGAGCTGGGGCGAGCGCGCGTCCGAGGTCCAGATCGCCGCTGCCGAGGGCCTGAGCGCCTTCATCACCGACGGCGATCTCCCCGCCTAGGGATCCGGATGCCAGATCTCACTGTTCACGAGAAACTGCTGCTCGCCGCAGCCGGGCTCGACGGCGGTGGCCAGACCACCTTCAGTGCCGAGGATCTTGTCGTCGCCGCGTGGAAGCTCGAGCCGCAAACGTTTGGGCTGGCCGGCTATGTCGGTGGTGACGGGCGGCCCTTATACCCGAACTCGAATCGCGTCTTCGTCGAGATTATGGGCTCCAAGCCGATTCGAAAACAGGGCCTGCTGGCTAAAGCCGGAACCAAGCGGTTCCGGCTGACGGAATCAGGCCGGCAACGCGTCGCTGAACTCCAGAGTGCTCGGACGGCCGGCGAGGAGAACGGCCCGGCCGCAGCCGCCAAGGTTGCGTTCGACCGCGACACCAGCCGCAAGCTGCAGAAGCTCCTCGCCTCGCGTGCCGTCGACAAGATGCGCCGTGGCCGTGAGACCGACATCACCTTCCACGACGCGTCGTCGTTCTGGGGGATCTCGGCGCGGAGCAGCGCCATGGGCTTTCAGGGTCGCCTCGGCGACGTCGAGGGCATCCTGCGGGCCGCGCGGGCCGCCGCCGAGCAACGCCCCATTCAGTTCGAGCACGGCGGTCGCTCGTACACCAAGGACGACATCGCCGAACTCCTCGGGCTCCATGAGGCGATGCTTGCGCGCTTCTCCGATCAGTTGAACGTCATCCGCGGCCGCCGCGACGAGCGGTAGCTGAACCAGGCGACGAAACCCACCACACCTTGAACAAACGCCGACCAATAGCTGTCGGACCAAAACAATGAGCCCCCACTCGAGAGTCAGCGGACTCAACCCGGCGCGACGCACCCTGAGGCCAGGACGAACCTCCGCAATTTCCGGCCTGTCGCAGCCGGGCAGCCGGATGGCAGGTTCGCCGGAGCCGTCAGGGCCCGCGATTACGATGCCGCCGTGCCCCTGAAACCGACCCGAACGGTTAGCGACGACCCGGTGCGCCTCTATAAGACCGAATTCGGGGAGGCGTGGCTTGGCGACGCGATCGACACGCTCCAGAGCGAGGTTGACGACGAGACTGTCGACCTGATCATGACGTCGCCGCCCTTCGCGCTCCAGCGCCCGAAGGAGTACGGCAACGAGAGCCAGGAGGGCTACAAGAACTGGTTCCTGCAGTTCGCCGACGAGTTCTGGCGCGTTCTCAAGCCCACCGGCAGCCTGGTCATCGACCTGGGAGGCGCTTGGGAAGGCGGCCAGCCGGTCAAGAGCATCTATCAGTTCGAGCTGCTGGTCAGCCTCTGCCGGCGCCCGAACCGACCGTTCGTATTGGCCCAGGACTTCTACTGGTACAACCCGGCCCGGCTGCCCAGTCCGGCCCAGTGGGTCACGGTTGAGCGAGTCCGGGCCAAGGATGCGGTCAACTACATCTGGTGGCTCGCGAAGACGCCGCAGCCGAAGGCCGACAACACGCGGGTACTGCGCGAGTACACCGACTCGATGAAGAAGTTGATCGCCAGCGGCACCTACAACCGAGGGCGTCGTCCGTCGGGCCACGTCGTCCGCGAAGGCTTCACCGCCGACCGCGGCGGGGCAATCCCGCCGAACTTGCTGGCGATCTCCAACACCGGCAACGACAAGGACTACCTGGATAGCTGCCGCGAGCGCGGACTGCGACCGCATCCAGCGCGGTTTCCGGCCGAGCTGCCTGAGTTCTTCATCGACTTCCTGACGGAGCCCGGCGATCTGGTCGTCGATCCGTTCGCGGGCAGCAACGTCACGGGTGCAGTGGCCCAGCAGCGGAAGCGGGACTGGTTCAGTATCGAAATCGAGGACGAGTATCTGCGAGGATCGACCGCTCGGTTTGACGATCCCAAGCCGCGCCCCCAGCGGCCGGGGCAGCTCGAGCTTGTCGCCGACGAGGAGACCGAGGCCGATGCCAGCTAGTCGGGACAACGCCTTGCGCGAGATCTCGGGCTCCGCCCAGGCGACGGTGGGTGGCAGCGTGGCTTTGCAATACGTGGCCCGGGCCGGCCTGCTGCCGGAGCTGTCGCGTCAAACCTACGACAGCTTCCCGAAGGCGATGCGCGAGGCCGTGCTGAACGCGCTCGATGCCGAGGCCAAGCGCGTCGACGTCGACTTCTCGCACGTCGGGTCCACCCGCCAGGTGATCGTCAGCGACGACGGCGTCGGCATGACCATGAAGGATTTCACCGAGCAGTTCATGAGCTTGGGTGGATCGAACAAATTTGGTGACCGCAGTCGTTTCGGCCGGATCGGGATCGGGTCGTTGGCCCTCTTGCAGTATGCCGAGGCCGCCACGGTCGAGACCAAGCGCGCCGACAGTCCCCTCGTCATCCGCGCCCGCGTCCAGCACCCCTGGAATCTCGGCCGCGAGGATCGCCGCACGCGGCTCAACGAGATGGCAGCCGGGACAGCGGAAGAGGTCGTGTACAAGGGCGACGGCGCCGACCACTTCACGCGGATCACGTTGGAGAACGTGAGCACCGATGTCTGGGAGATTGGTCAGGACCCGACCGCGTTCTACCGCTTAGTTCAGAGCCTGCGCCGGATCCTGCCGTTACGGTGGAGCGAAGGCCGCCTCGCCAGCGCGCTTGAAGCCCTCTCGCCTGAGCTCGTCAGAGTTCTGCGCGAGCACGCCCAGCAGTGGTCCTGCCCAATCTATGTCCATAGTGTCTGGGAGCGGGATGTCGAGCTGCACCGCCGATCGTTCGGCGACGACGGTGCTGGCGTCGAGGATTGGAACGGACCGCCGGTACCGATCATGAAGACGGTGCGGGTGCCGGGTAACGGCACGAGCCGTAAGCTGACGATCGCCGGCTTCATGCTCAGCCAGAAGCGGGTCTTGGCCGAGTGGACCGGGCTGACCGCGCGGGTCCAGGACGTCGCTGTCGAAAAGAACTCGTTCTTTGACGTTACGGCCGACCCGGGCTTTCGCAAGTACATCTCCGGCGAGGTGTGGCTACTCGGCGATGTTGACCGCGAGCGGCTGATCAATATCGACCGCTCGTCGTTCAACCGAGAGTGCGCGGATTACAAGGCCGTGCAGCGTGTGATGGAGCGGGCGATTGTCGAATTCAAGTCGCGCAGCGTGCAGCGGCCCCAGCGCCAGAAGGTGGCAGTCCGCCGCGAGCTTGAGGATCACATCCGGTCGCTGCTAGCCATCGAGAAGGTGGCCAACCGAGCGCTCGAAACGTCCACCGATGGCCTCCTCCCATCATCTGAGGCCCGGCGCGCTCTCAGGAACACCCACGGGATTCGGGATCGCCTGGTGGAGCTCGAGGCCGATGTGGTCGTCGGTGACAGGCACGACGCCAACCGTCGCTACACGCTTGGTCTTAGTGCCGACGGGATGCGGGTCTGCGCTACGGTTGGACTGGGCCTACTGGAACCGAGCGCGCAAGTCGGCGACCATCAGTACCGCGTTGAGTACGCTGCCGGCGGCCCACAGGACCCGCCGGTGATCCTACGGAATCGGCCGCGGCGGATCATATTCAACACGGGGCATCCCGCCCACACCCAGGGCGATCGTGCCCGGAAGTACAGCGTGTCGCTAGCGTTGGAGCTGGCCTACCTCGCTGATGGTGACGACGCTGGCGCGTTCTACGACCAGATGATCGGCTTCCTCGAAGTCCTGTAGCGCCTACCCAGTCGTCTTAGCCTCAATCCACGAAAGCGCCGGACAACCGGCATGAAGAAGGGAATGGAAGAGTCCTACATCGAAGATCTAGCGAATCGCGATGGCCCCGTCCATGCGTTGGTGTCCCGTGAGGGCGCAGCGAAGC
>JBPCRJ010000120.1:0-4959 GCA_050996975.1 Solirubrobacteraceae bacterium
TCGACTGGCGCGGGACGTTGGTGCACTGCCCGCCACCGGTCTGGTGGGCCGAGCGCGGATTCGGATCAATCGGTCGCCCGCCGACCGCACGTGCGCTGGCAGCGGCTTCGGCTGCGCTCGGGGAGGCCGGCGACCTGCCCGACATCGACTCGTCGGCGGAGCGGCACCGCGAGGCAACTCTGCGGGTGTTCGCCCGGCATGGACTCGACGCGGAACTGGCCGAGGCGCTCTATGGGCTAGACGCGGACCCGGCCAACCATCCCCTCTATCCCGATGCCGAGCCCGTCCTTCGCGAGATCCATGCCCGCGGCGTGGGGATCGCCCTCCTCAGCGACTTTCACCTGGACCTGCGCCCGATGCTCGCGCAGCACGGCATCGCCGACCTCTTCGATGCCTGGGTTCTGTCCTACGAGCACGACATCCAGAAGCCAGATCCGCGCATGTTCACGCTGGCGCTCGACGCGCTTGAGGTGCGCCCGGAGCACGCGCTGATGGTGGGCGATCGCGCATCTCACGACGGAGGCGCCGCGGCGGCCGGGATCGCCACACTGATCCTCCCGCGTCCACCCGAACGGCTCGAGCCCCGCGGCCTTCACATCGTGCCGAGGCTTGTCGGCTGACGGGTTGGCGGATTAAGGCCAATTGACGATTGGAGCGGGCGCCAATTGGCATTCCCGCGGCCTCACGACACCGGCGGCCCCAGCACGGCCCGCACGCCCGGCAATACGGCACCAAGCAGCACCGCCGCCCGGCCGCTGTCGAGGCGGCAGTCGAGGGGGCGCTGCGGCGCCGTCTAGGCGCTCGTCGTCGTGCGCAGGTGGTCCGTCGGGCGGCCGTGCGCGGCGGCCACCAGGCAGGCGAACTCGTACCGGCTGACCCCGTCGGCGCCCCCCAGGTGCAGGGGCCCGGCGGCGGCGGTCAAGACGAGCGCGAGCAGCGCGCCGGCGAGATCGGCGACTCGCACGGGACAGCGCAGCTCATCGGTGAAGAACGCGACGTCGGCCGCGCCGTCGGCCACCTCCAGGATTCGGCGCTCGTGGCCGGAGAGCTCCTGCCCGCCGTAGATGAGCGACGTCCGCACCACGACGGCCGAGGGATCGGCGGCCGTGACTGCCCGTTCGGCCGCGGCCTTCGAGCGGCCGTACTCGAGCACGGGGGCGATCGGGTCGTCCTCGCGGTACGGCCCGGCGCGGCCGTCGAAGACGAGATCGGTCGAGAGGTGCACGAGCCTCGCCCCCGCGGCGGCGGCTGCCTCGGCCACGTTGGCGGAGCCGTCAACGTTCGTGGCCCACGCGTCCCGTCCGTCCTGGAGGTAGGCGGTGTGGATGACGCAGCCGGGCCGCAGCGCAGCCATCACGGCGAAGACGGCCAGCCGCTCGCGCACGTCGAGCGTCAGCGGCCCAGGGCTGCGAAAGCTCGTGCCCACGGCGCTCCAGCCGGCGCTGGTCGCACGCCGGACGAGCTCGCCGCCCAGATAGCCCGAGCCGCCTGTGACCAGCAGCCGGGGCGGACTCACACGGGGCGGTGTCCGCGGGGCAGTGCGCGCATCAGCTGTGCCATCACGACCGCAGCGTCGGCTGCCTCAGCGCCCTTGTTGCCCGCGCGGCCCCCGGCGCGCTCCTCGGCCTGCTCGAGGTTGTCGGTGGTGAGCAGGCCGAAGCTCACCGGAAGGCCGGTGTCGAGCGAGGCCTGGATGATGCCCCGCGATGCCTCGCGGCACACGTACTCGAAGTGCGGTGTATCCCCGCGGACCACGCAGCCGAGCGCGATCACGGCCTGGTGGCTGCCCGCCTCGGCCAGGCGCCTGCATGCCAGCGGCAGCTCCCACGCCCCGGGGACGAACACGATCGTGATCCGGTCGCGGGACACGCCGTGCTCGACGAGCCGCGCGACCGCACCGTCCAGCAGCCGCTGCACGACGTCGGCGTTGTAGCGCGAGGCGACCACCGCCACGGCCATCTCCTCCAGCGGCCGCAGCTCGACCGCGTGGCAGCCCTCGGGGGCGCGCAGAGTCCCCGCCCCCTGCTCGCTCAACGCGGCCGCTCCGGAGCGTCGTCGCCCTCCAGCCGCAATCCCTGGTGATGCAGGATGTGGCCCATCCGCTGCCGCTTGGTGCGCAGATAGTCGGCGTTGAACGTGTTCGGCTCGGCCTCGATCGGCAGGTGCTCGGTGATCGTCAGCCCGTACCCATCAAGGCCCTCGAGCTTGCGCGGGTTGTTGGTCAGGACCCGGATCGACGTCAGGCCGAGGTCGGCGAGGATCTGGTAGCCGACGCTGTAGTCGCGGGAGTCGACGGGGAAGCCGAGATGGAGGTTGGCATCGACCGTGTCCATGCCGTGCTCCTGCAACTCGTAGGCCCGCAGCTTGTTCAGGAGCCCGATCCCGCGGCCCTCCTGGGCCAGGTACAGGAGCACCCCGCGGCCGGTCTGGGCGATCTGCGACATCGCCCGCTCGAGCTGATCGCCGCAGTCGCAGCGGAACGAGCCGAAGACGTCGCAGGTGAGACATTCAGAGTGGACGCGCACCAGCACGTCGGGCTGGCCGTCCACCTCGCCGCAGACGAGCGCGACATGCTGCTGGCCGTCGATCACCGACCGGTATCCGTAGGCGGCGAAGGGGCCGTACTTGGTGGGCATGTCGGCCACGGCGATCCGCTCGACCAGGCGCTCGGTGCGGCGGCGGTAGGCGACAAGGTCGGAGACCGTGATCATCTTCAGCCCGTGGTGGGCGCAGTACTGAACCAGGTCGGGGACGCGGGCCATCGTCCCGTCGTCGTTCATGATCTCGCAGATGACGCCGGCGGGCGTGAGCCCGGCCAGGCGGGCGAGGTCGACCGACGCCTCGGTCTGCCCCATGCGCTCGAGCACGCCGTAGCCACGCGCTCGCAGCGGGAACATGTGCCCGGGCTGCACGAGGTCGGTCGGCTTCGTGGCGGGGTCGATCACCACGCGGATGGTGTGCGCCCGGTCGCCGACCGAGATCCCGGTAGACACCCCCGTCCGCGCCTCCACCGATACGGTGAACGCGGTGCCCAGCGGCGTCTCGTTGTGGGTGGTCATCGGGTGCAGGCCGAGCTCGTCGCACCGGCTCTCCTCGAGCGCCAGGCAGATGAGCCCGCGGGCGTGCGTCGCCATGAAGTTGATCGCCGCTGGGGTCACGTGCTCAGCGGCCATGCACAGGTCGCCCTCGTTCTCGCGGTCGGGCGAGTCGACGACGACGACCATGCGCCCGGCGCGCACCTCGGCGATCGCCTCCTCGACGGTCGCAAAGGTCGAGGCGTCAAGCTCGGGATAGGCTTCTTGATACTCGGTCTTGATGCTCATGAGGACTGCCTCGATGGTACCAGGGCAGCCGTTCCGACCAGCTTTTCGACGTACTTGCCCAGCAGGTCGGCCTCGAGGTTGACGCGCGTGCCGGGCGCCACCCGGCCGAGCGTCGTCGCCGCCCGCGTGTGCGGGATGAGCGCAACCGTGAACACCTCGTCGTCGACCGCCGTGACCGTCAGGCTGACGCCCGAGACGCACACGGAGCCCTTCTCGATGGTGTAGCGAAGGACGTCGTGCGGCGCCGCGAAGGTCACGAGCACGCCGTCGCCGTCGGGCACGACCGCCGTCACCTCCCCCACGCCGTCGACGTGCCCCTGCACCCAGTGTCCGCCCATGCGGTCGCCCACGCGCATTGCGGGCTCGATATTGACGTCGTCGCCGGGCACAAGTCCGCCCAGGGTCGTGCGCCGGAGCGTCTCCGCCACCGCCTCGAAGCTGATCCGACCGTCGCCGACCTGGACCGCGGTCAGGCAGCAGCCGTCGATCGAGACCGAGTCGCCGATTCGGCAGTCGGCAGCCGTCGCCGCGGCGGTCAGCCGCAGCCGTGCGCCCGCCGGCGTTGCGGCGATCTCGTCGATGCGGCCCATCTCGTGAACGATGCCGGTGAACATGCGCTTTCAGGGCTCCCGAAGCTCGGTCACGGTCAGGATATCCGGGCCGGACCTCGAGGTCTCCACCACCGCCGGGAGCTCGACCGGCCGGGTGAAGAGCCCCGGCCCCACGCCCAGCTCGACGGGCGCGGTGAACACCATCAACCGGTCGATCAACCCGGCGTCGAGAAACGCCGTCGCGAGCGTCGCGCCGCCCTCGAGCAGAAGCGCGGAGATCCGGCGGCGGCCGAGCTCAAGAAGCGCCAAAGCCGGCGAGGCGGCGGGCAGCATCTCGACGCCCGCGGCGGCGACCGGGGCCGCCCCCGGCGAGCACACCACCAGCACCGGGGCGTCGGGCGCGGCGCTCGCCGCGAGCCTGGAGCCGGGCGGCAGGCGGGCGTGGCGGTCGAAGACGACTCGCACCGGCTGGCGCTCCGCGGGCGGGTCGACGTGACGCGCCGTCAGCAGGGGGTCATCGGCGAGCACCGTGCCGATGCCGACAGCGATTGCGCCCATCGCGGCGCGCAGCTCGTGCACCCGGGCCCGGCTTTCGGACGAGGAGATCCAGCGCGGTCCGGCCGGCGAGGCCGTGCGGCCGTCGGCACTGATCGCCGCCTTGTAGGTGACGTGCGGGCGTCCCAGCAGCGCCAGGGTCAGCCACCATGCGTTCCGGCGGCGGGCGGCTCGCTCGATCTCGCCACCGGCCACGTCAACCTCGATCCCCGCGGCGCGCAGCCGGGCCGCACCGGCTCCGTTGACCTTGTCACTCGGGTCGATCATGGCCGTGACCACGCGGGCCACCCCCGCGGCGATCAGGGCGTCGGCACATGGCGGCGTGCGGCCGTGATGGCTGCAGGGCTCCAGGTTCACGTACACGGTCGCGCCGCGAGCGTCCCCGGCGGCCCTCAGCGCAGCGATCTCCGCGTGATCGCCGCCCGGCCGCTCGTGCCAGCCCTCCCCCAGGACGACACCATCGCGCGTGACAACCGCCCCTAACACCGGATTCGGCGCCGCGGTGCGGCGGCCGCGCTCGGCCACCTCGA
>JBPCRJ010000184.1:0-4820 GCA_050996975.1 Solirubrobacteraceae bacterium
CGCGCCCTCGACCGGGCGCTCGTGTCTACGGCCGGTGAAGGCGGCGGGCAGCGCACGCGCAGCTCGCTGGCCACGCTCACACGCTGGATGCCCACACGCGACCACCGGGCGGCCGTTGTCGCGGCCAAGGAGATTCTGCTCACCCTCCGCGACCCGATGCGTCGAACGAACTGGATCGGCGCCTGGGCCGTAGGCATCGTCAGCCCACTCGGCTTCATGCTTACTCAGGGCCTGGCACTGGGCAAAGGCGAGGCGCTGCTGGCTGCCTTCCCGGCTCTCACCGCTGCCGGGGGCATCAACCTCAACGGTTTCGGCCTGGACGGAACGGCGATCTGGACGCAGATCAGCTCGGCCGCCTCGCTCCGGGCGGACCTACGCGGCCGTGTGCTGGGCATGCTGGCGATGAACCTGCCGTGCGCGGTGCTCGCCGCGGGGATCTTCGCGGTCGCCGGTGGGCACCCGGGATCGGCGCCCTTGGGTATCTGTGCCGGCGCCGGTACGCTGCTGGCGGTCCTGGGCGCGGGCGCCTTCCTCAGCGTTCGGGTCCCGATGGTGCGAGCCCGTAGCGCCTTTGGCGTTTCACCGGGAGTGAGTGGGCGCAGCATTTTGAGCAGCGCGACGGCGGTGCTGCTGTCGCTGCTGGGTCTCGCGCCAGGCGGAGTGCTTGTGGGCGCCGGCCTGCACGGATGGTCGCCCGGTCTGTACCTGGGCGCGCCGGTGCTCATCGCCGGCGGCGGCGCCGTGTGCGCTGCCGGCGTACGCATCGCCAGCCGTTGGGTCGAGCACCGCCAGCCCGAGCTCCTTCAAGCCGTTTCACCACGTCGTGCCTGACGGCGAACGGAGTCAGCGGATGCCGTCGATCGCCGCCGAGACGATGACTGGAACGGAAGTGGCCCAAGCCACCCTCGACTGGCGGCGCAACGACACGATGCCCGCGTACAGCGTCTCACGCGGGAGGAGGGTTGCGCAGTCCGGCGACCAGAGGGGCCTTAGGGTTCTGATCGCCGTCGGCGAACCGCTTCTGGCCCAGGGAATGCGCTCGATCCTCGAAGCCTCGGAGGAGATACAGGTCACCGTAAGCGAGCTCAGCGACGTAGCTTCGCTGCTCGAGTGGTTGACGGTCAACCCAATGGACGTGTGCGTACTTGGGCTCGACCTGCCGTCAGAGCAGCTCGATACCGGCAGCATGATCGCGCAGGCACGCGCGCGATGCGGGGACTGCAGCATCCTGTTGTTCACCCAGCAGCCTGACCTCGCCGTCATGTTGAGCGCCTTCGACGTGGGTGCCGCGGGGGTGCTGGCGCGCGAGGACGAGGTCGATCTGCTCGCCGCCGTCCGAGCGGCCGGCGGCGGTCTGACGGTCGTGACCGGTTACGCGCTCAAAGCGCTTCTCACCTCGCTCGGCGCCCCGCCCGTGGGCTCCGTCGGCGGCGCCGACGAGCTGACCGCGCGCGAGCGCGAGGTGCTCCGCTGGCTGGCCGCCGGCAAGTCCAACACCGAGATCGCCGAGCAGCTCACGGTGTCCGCGCGGACCGTCAAGACCCACGTCAGCCACATCTTTGCGAAGCTCGGCGTGCGCGATCGCGCCCAGGCCGTAATCGCTGCCTACGCCTCCGGCGTCGCGCATCCACCGCCAGCCGATCGTGGCCGGTCGTGAGCGCAGACGACATCCACACCGCCCAGCCGCTGTTTCGCCCCGAGGCGATCGAGGCTCACGCCGAGCCCGACCGGCCCCGGATCCTGCCGCCGATCGCCGCTCCCAGGGTGCACGCGCTTGGCGCCTTGATCACGGCGGCGGTCGTCGTCGCCGCGATCATCAGCCTGGCCTGGCCGGTGCCCCGGCTGCAACGCGTCGCGGTGGTCGGACTGCCGGCGAACCGCGGCATCGTCGTGGTCAGCAAGGTTGCCGATGCGGCCCAGCTCAAGCGCGGCGATACCGTCAGCGCGGACTTCGGCAACGGGCGTCCCTTCAAGCTGCGCCTCTCGAGCATCATCGGCGTGCGCACCCCCGAGCAGGTGAAGCACGCCTTCGGAGCCGGCAGGCTAACCGAGGTTGCGACGGTTCCGGTCGGCCTCGCCCGGGCGACGGTGACGAGCGGCGGGCGGGTGCCGCTCAGCGACGCGCTGGTAGCGGGAAGCGCGGACACCGGCCACGAGCGGTTGATCGAGCTGATCGCGAGGCACCTGGGATGAGGCGCCGCAACCGGGTGCCGGTCATGCTCCAGCAGAGTCCCAACGAGTGTGGCGCCGCTTGCCTGGCGATGATCCTGAACGGGCTCGGTCGCGCGACTAGCACCGAGGAGTGCCGGCGGCGCGTCGGGGGCGGCCGGGACGGTGCGAGCGCGAGGGCGCTGGTGGACGCGGCACGGAGCCTCGGCGCCGTCCCCACCGCCTATGCCCTGCGGACCGCCGACCTTTCGGGCTTGACGCTGCCGGCGATCGTGCACTGGGAGTTCGACCACTTTCTCGTCGTGGAACGAGCGACGGCACGCTGGGTCGATGTTGTCGATCCCGCCGGCGGGCGGCGGCGGATCGCCGCCGAGGAGTTCTCGCGCGGCTTCACCGGCGTCGTCGTGGTCGTGCTGGCCGGGCCCTCGCTGGACGTGGACCGCTCGGCGGCCAGTGACAGTCGGTGGGTATTCCTGCGGCTGGCCTGGCGAGCCCCCGTGGCCCGGCGCCTGTTCATCCAGCTGGCCGTGGCGTCGCTGGTGCTGCAGCTGGTCGCCCTCGCGCCGCCGTTCGCGATCCTGCTCGTCCTGGACACCGTCGTCCCGTTGTCGCTAGACAGCGTCTTCACGCTCGGAGCCGTCGCGATCGGCGCGCTGTTCCTCGGTCAGCTCGCCGCGTCGCTGCTGCGTGCGGGCATCCTGCTCGCGCTCGATGCCCACGTGGACACCCCGATGAGCCTGAGCGGCTTTGACCACCTCCTCGCGCTGCCCTACGAGTTCTTCGAGCGCCGCAGCAGCGGCGACACCGTGATGCGGCTGATGAGCACGACGACGATCCGCCAGGTGCTCGGAACGCAGGCGCTGGGGGCAATCCTCGACGGATTTGTCGCCATCGGCTATACCGTAGTGCTCCTGATCATCGATCTGCGGGTCGGGATCGTCGCTCTCGTCCTCGCCTTGCTGCAGGCGGCGATAACGGGCGGATCCGGTCGTCTACTGTCGGTCCGAGTCGACCGCAAGCTGGCCGATCAGGGTCGGGCTCAGAGCTTCCTCGTCGAGGCGGTGAACGGCATGGGGACGATCAAGGCGACCGGGTCCGAGTCGAGGGCGCTGGAGCGATTCAGTGGTCTGTTCGCGTGTCAGCTGCGCAGCAGCATGCGCCGCGCCCAGGCGGGAGCAATCAGCGATTCTGTGAATTCCGGGCTCCGTCTCATAACCCCGCTGGTGATCATCCTGATCGCCGCCCAGGAGGTGCTCGACGGGCGCCTCTCGCCGGGGACGATGGTCGCGCTGGCGATCATCGGCGGGCTGCTGGTCAACGGTGCGTCGTCGGCAGCGGCGGCGATCGCGCAGCTGCATCTCGGGCGTGGAATGGCCGATCGGCTTATCGACCTGCTGCGCCAAGAGCCCGAGCAGGAGCGCGGGACGCTCGGACCGGCACCGTCGTTGCGGGGCGAGATCGAGCTGCGGGACGTGACCGTCCGCTACTCCCCCTCGGCTCCCCCCGCACTGTCAGACATCAACGTGCGATTCGCCCCGGGCGGCAAGGTGGCAATCGTAGGACCGAGCGGCTCGGGCAAGAGCACGCTGGCCAAGGTCGTTCTCGGGCTGCTCGAGCCCCAGGACGGAGAGGTTCTCCTCGACGGCGCCGACATCGAGAACTACGAGCTGTCCTCGGTGCGCCGCCAGTTCGGGGTCGTGCTCCAGGACAGCGCGCTGTTCGACGCCAGTATTCATGACAACATCGCGTTACACGTGCCCGACGCGTCCCGCGAGCGTGTCGCCGAGGCTGCCGCCAAGGCGCACATCCTCGAGGAGATTGGAGCCCTCCCGATGGGCTTTGACACCAAGATCTCCGAAGGCGGACGCAGCCTCTCCGGCGGCCAGCGCCAGCGCCTCGCGCTGGCGCGCGCACTGATGCGCGATCCCCGTGTGCTCATCCTCGACGAGGCCACCAGCCACCTCGACGCCGTCACCGAGGCGGCGGTCGACGATGTCCTCAGCGGACTCGCCTGTACTCGGATCGTGATTGCCCACCGTCTCAGCACCGTACGAAACGCCGACCACATCGTCGTCCTCGAGCGCGGGCAGATCGTCGAACAGGGTCGTCACGAGCACCTGCTGGCGGCGGGGGGCGTCTACGCCCAGCTTCTCGGCGTCCAGGTGGACCGCCGGCCCGGCCCGTGCAACGGAGCTGCGACCACGGGACGAGCGGACCGAGAACCTCATACCACGGGACGAGATCAAAGCCTCGCGGGCGCGGCCAAGTTCAGCCCCCAGCCCGATGTGCGGGAACTTCCCAACGCCTAATCTCAGGGGTGTTCGCAGGACGAAATCCACATATAGGAGGATCTCCATGGCGACTCGTCAGACAGCAACGGGCATTGCGCTCAGCGATCAAGACCTCAACCTGGTGGTTGGGGGCAGCGTACTTGGTGACTGCGGCAAGGGCGCGGCTGGCGGTGCAGCGGGTGGTGCCGCCGGTGGCGCCATCACCGGCGCGATCGGCGGGGGAGTCGGAGCGCTCCCCGGGCCGGGATCGGCGCCATCGGCGGTGGAGTCGGCGGCTGCGTCTCAGGCATCGTAAGCGGGTTCTTCTAGTCTGAGCACTGCCCGCGAGCGGGGGCGCAGCGTTCGGTGACGCCCCCGCTC
>JBPCRJ010000104.1:0-16543 GCA_050996975.1 Solirubrobacteraceae bacterium
GTCTCGGCCTGCGCGACCGAGCGGGGGTGACGGAGGGTGCCCTCGCGGTCGGGCAGTGAACCGAGCTTCTTGACCAGTAGGCCTTCGAGCACGCCGCGGGCGATGCCCAGATCGGTGTTGATCGCCTTGAGGACCGGCGCGACCGGGTCGGTGCGACCGGGTATCTGCGAGACGGCCGAAATGACCAGGTCGAGTCCTGAGCTGGCCTTGCGCAGCGTGGCGGCGATCGCCAGCAGGAAGAAGGCGACCACGACCACGGCGACCGCCACCAGGACGAGCGTGACGAGACCCGGAGCGGGGATGCTGGCAATTGGCATGGCGTTTCCCCTTACAGGATTTCGTCGAGAGCGGCGCCGTAGCGGGCGAGCCCGGCGGTGGTTTCATGCACCAGATTCTGGGTTGTCAGCAGCTGCGGGACCGCACCCAGGTCCGAGACCACCTTGGGCCCGGACACGGCCAGGGTATCCACGACGCGGTTGATGTCCCTGGCGGCTTGCAGCACCCGCTGCAACAACACCACCACGATCGGGACCACCACGAACAGAAGAACGATATCTCCAATCCACCAAAGAAACATGCTCAGCCCCTTGCCACTTGTTCGGCCATATTTGCGATCGCCGGCAGTGCGCCGACGATGGCCTCCAGCGGAGTGTTGAGCTTTGGCGCCGCGACCGCGATCAGCGACACGTTCGCCTCGATCGAGGCGACGCCACCGGCGAGCGCGCCGAGCCCGTCGGCGATCGAGCGCAGGCGGGCCGCGATCAGGATCAGCGCCACGGCGAGCACCAACACGAGGAGCGCGATCTCCACCACGGTGAGGACAATCAGCAGAGCGTGCATCAGCGAGGACCGCCCGTCTTACTCTGCAGGTAGTCGTAGTGGATCAGGGCCTCGGCCTTGATCTCCTCGAGCACCGACGCGGTGGTCGCCAGCACCGGGATCTTGCTCGT
The DNA here is from genome assembly GCA_050996975.1 of Solirubrobacteraceae bacterium. Lineage (GTDB taxonomy): Bacteria > Actinomycetota > Thermoleophilia > Solirubrobacterales > Solirubrobacteraceae > Palsa-465. The sequence goes on from JBPCRJ010000104.1 coordinate 951, forward strand.
GCTGGCGGAAACTTGAGTCGCGGTGTCCAAGAGCACCCCGGTACCTCGCTGGATGTCCCTGATGGAGCTGAGCAGCAGCGACATCAGAGCGATGACCACGAGGACCACCACCAGTCCGATCCCGAGGCTGATCCACCACAGGGTGTGGCTGTCAATTGCGGCAACGACGGTCATCCGGTCAACGCTCCTCTCGCGGCCTTCGCGCTCGCCAGGATGGCGATCGCGTGGTCGTTGGTGACGGCGGTCTGCGGCAGGATCGCGGTGTTCTTCCGGACCTGCTCGAGTGGTTCTGCGGCGATATCCGCCTGGCCGGCGATCTTCGACGCGAGCCCCAGGAGCGGAGCCACGAGGGCCACGACCACGATCACGATCACGAAGCCGATGGCCAAGCCTATGTAAAAGCCAGAGTTTGCTGCGACCAACACCATCGCTTACCTCCCACAGTCCATGTTTGGGGTGAGTGAGTCGATGAGAGGTCCGTCGAGCACCCGGGTGCCACGAACGTCCGACCGAGTACACGTGACCATCAAGAATCGAGCACGACGATCCATCGACCTTCTCCTCTCCCACTGCTCGGCTACCGCGCGTGCGGCAACCGTGGTTCTCCTAGCGGCGCCATCCTGCCAGACAACGCACAATCCGTCAAGGCGACGGCGCAACAACCGGTCACTATTTCGACCGAAGTGCGCCTCGAACCGGGCAATCGGCCGCCGCGGCGCATCAACCCGCGACGGCTCCGATGCCGGGGCCCGATTTCCGAGGCAGCTTGAGCCCATCGGGCCATCACCGGCTCCCGCCATGAGATCGGTTCCATCACCGGCTCCCGCCTGAGATCGCAGGGATGGGCCGATCGCGGCGGAGGTACACGGTGACGCGCACCGGGACCCCGGCGGCGCCCGAGTGCGCCGCCGATGTGGAGATCCGCTCCAAGGCCGGATCCCGTCGCAGGGCGCTCGACCACTGATCGCTGGCGCGGTTGATCAGCTTCATCCAAAGTGGTGTCTTGGGCAAGCTCAGCGACACGACGAGCGCGACGCGCTCACCCGGCTTGAGCGAGTTGATCATCGGCATCAGCGTGCTCTTGACCGATGAGCGCTTCAGGCGGCCCAGCGCATCGCGCCAGTCGACTATGCCCGGATCAGCGACCCGCCCCAGCGGACTCCCGTATCGAGACACGCGATTGAGATAGTAGGCGACCGTGGGCACCTCCTCGGGCTGGGTGGAGAGCACGAGCGCGCCCGGGTCGAGCTGCGGACGCACCTTGGCGATCGCCGACGCGACGTTGCTCTTGGTATCCAGGGACCTCGGCATCGGGTCGAGCACCCAGAAGCACACGGTCAGCGCGAGCGCGACCAGCCCCAGCCGGCCCGCCCGCGCGAGCCCCAGCCCGAACAGCACGATCAGCGGCCCGACGACAACGGCCAGATACCGAGGCGCCCAGGCCGACGTGACCTTCGCGCCGACCCAGGCCGTGAGCAGCGTCCCGAGGCCGAGCACCAGCAGGCACGCGGTGGCCAGCCTGACCCAGCCCGGTGCGCTCCCGTGCGCTCGCAGGGCGAGCAGCCCCGTCCCTGCCCCGAGCAGCAGCGCGATCGCGACGCCACGTCCGCCGACGACCGAGTACATGCCCTGGGAGAGCGACCATACGACGGGCGGAAGCGACCACGGTGCTCCGGTGTGGCGAGCTTGGTAAATGACCGTCGGAACCCATGGTGCGTACAGGAGGGCAACGCCGCCGAACGCGAGCGCGCCATCGCGCCACAGCGAGCGCTCCCCCCGGGATTCGCGCACGCATAAAAGGAACGCCGCGGCGCTCATCAGACCCAGGAACAGCGCCCAGTTGTGCGTGTACAGCGCCGCTGCCAGCGACACGACGAACACCGGCAGATAGCGCCGGCGCCGGCGCACGAACGCGTGGACAAACGAGGCCGCGACCACGAGTGCGAGCAACCCGAGCAGCGAGTACATCCGCGTCTCCTGGCCGTAGACGGTCAGGTATGGCGCGCCCGCGGCAAGCACGGCGCAGACGACGCCGGTGCGGCGGTCAAACAGGCTTGCCCCCGCCCAGTACGCGACCGGGATCGTCAGCAGGGCGAAGATCAGCGACAACTCGTGCGTGGCGACTTCGCTGCGCCCGCGCACCCCCATCCACACGTGCAGCAACAGGTAGTAGAGCGGTGGCGAGCCATCCTGGCGCATCAGCGCCGGGATCTGGCTCAGGTGGTGCGAGGAGATCCCGACCGACAGACCTTCATCGATCCACAGGTGAAAGTTCAACGAGCGCACCCGCAGCCACAGCGACACCAGCACGAGCACGGACAGCCCGGCGAGAACGACCCAGTGCGACATGCCTCGAGCTATCAATGCGCGCGCCGGACCTGAAGTGGGAGCGCCGTCGCGGGACGGCGCCGGCATTGGCGCCGCCGGCGCGGGCGCGTCGGTGGCCGAGGCGGGCGCGTCCGTCGCGGCGGCGGGCGCGTCGGTGGCCGGCACCGTCATCCCCGCTGGCGTCGCCGTGGCCGCGGGCGCGGGGCCAGGCGTCGCCGCGGAAAATGCGTCGGCAGGCATAAGGGCGAAAAGATACCGGCTGCCATCCCGGACGGCGGGGCGCGCTTCGGCGTGCAGGAACGCTTGCAGGCGGAAGGCGAGATCGTCGGCCTACGGTGTAGTCTCGTCCGCATGCCTATATACGAATACGAACGTGGCGACGGGACGCGCTTCGAGCTCCGTCAGGGTTTCTCCGACGACGCGCTCGAAACCGACCCTGAGACCGGCGCCAAGGTCTCTCGGGTGTTCAGCGCCCCCAAGATCATCTATCAGGGCACCGGGGGCTCTCTGAGCACCGCCTACCGTTCCCGCCCCAAGGACGAGACGGCCTCCGAGTCTTAAGTTCGAGGGGTGCAAGCCCTCAAGGCGCCTTGAGCGAGCGGCGCGGCGGAACTCGCGGTGGCGACTTGCCTCGCGCTCCCGGTACGAGGCGTAACCTCGTGTCGTGGGTGCATCGATGTGGTATGGACCGACGATGCCGGCACCCAGCTCGTCGGTGCGAACACGACGGCCTTCGTTGTCGAGCTGGCGCCGGGCACACGCGTCGTCGGCGCGCGCCGGCGGCCGGGGTGCGGTTCGCTGCTCGGGGTCGCGGGCGAGGGCGTCCGCGACGCCCGCGTTCGGCCCGACGAGGTGTGGGCGAGCGAGGGCGAAAGGCTGTCGGGCGGGCGCGTCACCGTCGATCGTGATCGCGGCGTAGACGGCCAAGACGGCCATTTTTTGCAAGACAGACGATTGCGTCGCCGCGATCATCCACAGCTGTGAACACCGAGTTGACTTCGATCCCGAACGTCGGACCAGCGGTGGCGCGCAAGCTTCAGCGTCTTGGCATCACGCGTCCGGACGAGCTGCGGGGCCGCGATCCCGACGAGCTGTTCGAGCGATTGTGCGCCCTTGACGGCCGCCGCCACGACCTGTGCCTGCTTGACACTTTCGTTGCCGCGGTAAGCTTCGCCGACGGCGGCCCGGCGCGACCCTGGTGGCAGTTCAGTCGCGAACGCAAGGAGCGGAGCCGTGCCTGAGCTCGAGCTGCGCCTCGGGTGGGTCATCGTCTACGTTGAGGATCCCGCACGCGGGAGCGCTTTCTACCAGCACGCGTTCGGCCTTCGCAGCGAGTTCGCGGCTCCGGACGGGTCCTACGCACAGCTCGACACCAGCCCGACGAAACTTGCTTTCGCGTCTTTATGTGCTCGGCCAGAAGAACTTCGAGGGCGGTGTGGAGCGCGCAGCCCTCGACCGCAAGCCGGCCAACGTCGAGATCACGCTTGTCGCCGAGGATGTCGACTCGGCGCACGCCCGCGGCGCTCGACGCCGGCTGTACCGGACTCGCTGCGCCACAAGACAAGCCGCACGGACTTGCTCTATGCCGCGAGCCGCTGGGACGTGAGCTGACGGTCAGCACGCCGTGGCGCGCGCCGGCCACTGGCGTAATGCGCCCAGAGGTGCTGGAGAGCGTACGCGCGGTACGGTCGCCAGCGTTCCGCGAGTCGCTCGGCAGCGGCCGGCCGGCCATCCTGACCAAGCTGCTCGAGCGCGTGCCGGACACCGAGATCGGTGGGCAGGAAGGCATCGGGATCGCGCAACGCGCGCATGGCGATGTAGCCCACCGTCCACGGTCCGATTCCGGGTAGCGCGAGCAGCCGTAGCCGCGTCTCCTCGCGGTCGGCGCCGCCGTCGAGCGCGATCTCATCGCTCGCGAGCGCGGCGCAGAGCCCGGCCAGCGCCCGGGCGCGCGCGGTCGGCATCGACAGGCCCAGGGGATCGGCTTGGGCCAGGACCTCGGCGGAGGGGAACAGGTGGGTCACGGCCCCCAGCGAACGCTTGAGCGGCTCTCCGTAAGCGATCACCAGGCGTCCGGCCAGTGTCGCGGCCCCAGCCAGCGAGACCTGCTGACCGAGGACGGCACGAGCGGCGAGCTCGTGGCCATCGACGTGTCCGGCCACTCGCCGCCCGGGGACCGCGCATACGAGCGGTCCGATTAGCGTGTCTGAGCCCAGTGCGTCGACGATTGCCTGCGGGTCGGAATCCAGGTCCAGCAGTGCCCGCGAGCGCTGCACGGCGGCCGCGAGGTCGCGTAGGTCCTCAAGCCAGAAGCGAGCCCGCACGTGGCCGTGGGCGGGTCGCAGCTCGACGGTGCCAGCGCCGTAGGGCAGACGCAGGCTACGTCGATACGCGCCGTCGGCCACCTCCTCCAAGCCGGGCACGACGCGCAATCTGAGGTAGGCGATCAGGCCATCAACCGCCAGCGGAGCGCGATAGGGCAGGCGCAGCACAACCGCGCCGCTCTCCTCGACGCGTCCGTCGCAGCGCGCGCCCGAGCGCAGCTCTCGTGGCGTGATCGAGAAGATCTCGTGGATCGTCGCGTTGAACTGACGGACGCTCTGAAAGCCCGCCGCGAAGGCGACGTCGGTGATCGACAGCGCCGTGCTCTCAAGCAGGATCCGCGCCGTCTGCGCGCGCTGGGCTCGAGCCAGCGCCAACGGTCCGACGCCCACCGCCGACACCAGCCCGCGGTGAACATGACGCTCGGTGTAGCCCAGGCGCCGGGCCAGGCCCGCTACACCGCCGCGATCTACAACGCCGTCGCCGATGAGCCGCATCGCCCGGCCGACGAGATCCGCACGGCGATCCCACTCCGGCGAGCCCGGCGTCGCGTCCGGCCGGCACCGCTTGCACGCGCGCAAGCCCGCCGCCTGCGCCCCCGCGGCAGTGGCGTAGAAGCGGACGTTCTCACGCTTGGGCGTCCGCGCCGGGCAGCTGGGCCGGCAGTAGATCCCGGTCGATGTCACGCCGCAGAACACCCACCCGTCGAAGCGAGCATCGCGTGCTTCGATGGCCTGCCAGCAGCGGTCGGAGTCAAACATCACGCTTGGACTGTGGCACGCGCCGCTCTCGATGTCTCGCGGAAATCGGACCTGAAGGTCGCTCGCTCTGGTCAGCTCGACCCTGCCCAGGGGCCAACGCCGCCGACGCGCTCGGGAGTTATGCGCAGCACGTAACCGGGCGCGTCGAATCCCGGCGGCGGGAAGACGACGTCGGCACCCAGATATACATGCGCGAGCCGCTGCAGCAGAGCCGCCGCGCCGCCTTTTTGCACCCGCGCGCGCCCGTGCACTACCAGGTACTCGCGTAATCCGAAGTCGTTCAACCCCCGTCCTTCCACCGACAGCACGACGCGCGGATCGCGCTCGACGTTACGAACCTTCTGCCGGCGTTGCATGTGCCCGCTCACGATCTCCTCGCCGTCGAGGCCGACCCACACGCAGCTCAGCTGCGGGCTGGAGTCCTTGTTCAGGGTAACGAGATGCACGAGTGCATCTGACTCCAGCAGCTCACGCGCCTCAGGGATCAAGATCATCATGCTGCTCCTCTGTTCGGAAAACTTGCGCGCCCGAAGGGCGAGACCCATGTGAGCATTGTCTCTCCGTGGGACCGGGCCTGTCGCAGGACGAGCAGAAGGAGGCGATCGGCGCGCGAAATGAGGAGTCACGCGATCGCGCGGCCCCGCGCCAGCAGCGCCAGCCCGATCGCCGACAACGTCGCGACCGCAGCCGCGAAGGCCAATCCGGCGGCCCGCAGGCCGACGGCCTGCGCCAGCGTCCCTTCGCCCACCACCGGGATGGAGATCGCGACGTAGGCGACGACGAAGAAGCTCGACGCGACCTCGGCGCGTCGCTTAGGCGGTGACTGCGCGTTCAATGCCGCCAAGCCGGCGCGGAAGCTCAACCCCTGCCCGAACCCCGCCAGGGCACCTCCAGCAACGAGGAGTCCCACTGAGGAGACCGTCAGGCTGAGCGCAAGCACTCCCATGCCGCCGATCAGGGCGACGCAGCCAGTCGTCATCGCGGCCGATTCGGGCACCCACTCCAGCGCCAGCTGTCCGCCGGCCGACGCGGCGAAGACCGCGAACACCACGAGACCGACCACGGCATGGCTCTGCACCCCCAGCACCTGTCCAAGAAACGCCGGCGCGACGGCCGTGAACAGGCCGAGCACCGCGAATCCTGCGAACCCGGCGATCGCGGCTGGGACAAACGCCGAGCGCACCTCCACTGGCACCCGCGGTGCCTGCGGACGCAGCCGCGGACGATCCTTGACCGCGACCGTCTCGGGCATCACCCAGACGCCGATCACTGCCGGAATGAGCAGCACGAGGTCGACCCAGAACACCAGTCGCAGCGGTGAGGATGCCCACTGCGATAGGACCCCGGCAAGCAGCGGCCCGCACCCCAGCCCGCCCATGTTCGCCATCGTGGCCACGAGCGTCGCTCGTCCGCGCTGGTCCGAAACCGCGAGATCCAGGAGCGTCGCCGTCGCGGTGCCGGCGAAGATACCGGCCGAGACTCCTGATAGGGCCCGGCCCACGAGCAGCAGCCCGAGCCCGTGGGCCAGCAGGAACGCCACCGCGCTGAGCGCCGAGAGCACAAGCCCGGGGAGCAACGCGCGCCGACGCCCGATCTCATCCGACAGGCGACCAAGCAAGAGCAGCGCCGCGATCACACCCAACGCGTAGGTGGCGAAGATCACGGTGATCGTCAGCTCGGAGAATCCAAAGCGCTGCCGGTAGAGCCCGTACAGCGGCGTGGGCAACGTCGTGCCGATCATCGTCGCCGCGAATGCGTACGCGGTCACGACGAAACCCGCGCCCCGTCCGAGCCGAGAGCGAGTGACGCTCAGAGCCATCGTGCCTCGTCAACTCCAGATCTAAGCCTCAATCCACCGTGATTCTGGATCGAGGCTAAGCTGATGCGTCGCGTGCCCGGGCGACCGCGTCAGCCGGGGTTCCCACGAACGGGTTGCCGTGGCCGAACAGCAGGGTGCCGGCGTCCAACGGCGAGAGGATCGAGAGCGACTGGCGCGTGCGGGCTGGATCACCGTTGAGCGCGTCGGGCATCAGGCGGGCTCCGGTGTCATGGGTGAGCACGTCGTAGGTCGCGAGCGCGTCCCCCGTGAACAGGATGCCCTGATCTTCTAACAACAGTGACACGTGGCCCTCGGTGTGCCCGGGGGTCGCGATCGCCCGCAGCCGGCCCGGGACGTCGAGTCGCTCACCGGCATCGAACGGAGTCACGTCGCTGACCCAGGTAGGGGTCATGAATCCACGGATGGTGGCGTGCAGGACAAACCCCAACGCCGAGGGCCGCCACAACGTCGGCAGCAGGCTAGGCACCAGAGTAAACGGCGACGCGCCTTTCGACTTGCCCGTCGCGCGTCCCAATTCGGTGCGGTGCGCGTAGACCGGCGCCCCGCACGCCTTACGAGCACGCTCGGCGGCTCCGAGATGGTCAGGGTGCCCGTGGGTCAGCACGATCGCGGTCACGTCGCGCGGCGAGCGCCCGATCGCGCTCAGAGCCTGCTCGACGCGCGGCCAGCTGCGCGGCCATCCCGCATCGACGAGCGCGACCTCGCTTCCTTCCTCAATCAGATACCAGTTCACGACTCCGTCGGCGATCCGGTATACCCCGGACCCGACCTGCTCGGCGGCCGCCATCAGGTGCCCGTCCCGCGGTATCTCCGGTCCGCTGTGTTGCCCGCGTCGGCGACGGGCGGCGCGGCGGGGGTCCTGCTCGACTCAGATGTCATTGGGTCCTTCCGTTCTGGGGGATGAGGAATCGGCTTCGTCGGGCCGTACAGCACGACGATCGACGCACACTGGGGATCGACTGGCATCGGCGCTCCTCGTCCGGAGACGGGCCGGCTCGACCGAACTTCCCCGCTGAGGCGCCGCTCAAACGGGAGCAAACGGGAGGGAGATCGTCTGTGACGGGATCTTCTGTGGTGCGACCTATATTGGTATGATATCTAGCACCGTGCCTGCTACCAGTGCCCCTTGTCTTTCGGTTCCGCCCGCGCCGCTTGAGGCGCTGGCCCCGGACCTGTGCTGGATGCTGGCACGCGCCAGCCACTCCCTGACCAGCGAGTTGACCGCCGCGCTTGAGGGATCAGGGATTTCCCCCCGCGGGCACGCCGTGCTGGCGGCGGCGTCGAACGCAGAGCACACGCAAACAGAGCTGGCACGGCTGGTGGGAATCGACAAGACCACGATGATGGTGACCCTCGATGAACTGGAAGCCGGCGGCCTGGCGAAGCGGCGACCGCTGAGCACCGATCGCCGGGCCCGGGTCGTCGTGGTGACCAACGCCGGCGCGGAGAAGGTTCACCAGGTCGAGAAGGTGTTCGACCGCGTGCGCGAGGACGTCCTGGGCGTCCTCCCCGAGGACGAGCGCGAGGTCTTTCTCCGCTGCCTCGGCCAGCTGGCCTGCGGGCGCCTATCGGAGCCGGTGCAGTGCTCGCATCCGGTTCGCCGGCGACGCTAGCCGAACTCTGCTTGCTCACGTCCACGGCGCCTGAAATGGCGACGGCCGTGGGCTGCAGATGTACTGAGCGTGAGCGGCCGTGGCCTGAAAAGAGGTCTGCGCGGCCGTTGCGAAGGGCCGGCAGCCCGGAGGCAACGCTCTTGTAACAGATAATCTTCTAACAGATCATCTGCTACGGTGGGACCCTGATGATCAATCACAGGAGATGAGCGATGCCGCAGAGCAGCCCAGAAACGGTCCAGCCGGTGAACGGCCAAAGCGAACGGCAGCGTTGGATTGTCCTTGTCGTGCTATGCGCCGGCTTCCTGATGATCATCCTCGACCAGACGGTCGTGAACGTCGCGCTGCCGTCGATTCAGAGCGACCTGCACTTCTCGCAATCAGGTCTAGCCTGGGTGGTGAACGCGTACCTGATCGCGTTCGGTGGCCTGCTTCTGCTGGTGGGACGGCTCGGTGACCTGATCGGTCGCCGGCGGATCTTCATCGTCGGCCTGGCCGTGTTCACCTCGGCGTCGCTGATTTGCGGCCTAGCCCATGGTCAGACGGTCCTCGTCGGGGCCCGCTTCGTGCAGGGAATCGGCGGTGCGATGACCTCAGCGGTGATTCTCGGAATGATCGTGACGATGTTCCCGAAGGCGGCCGAGCGAACCAAGGCGATCGGCGTCTACAGCTTCGTCGCCTCAGCCGGCGGGGCGGTCGGCCTGCTTGCCGGCGGCGTGCTGACCCAGGCTCTGAACTGGCACTGGATCTTCTTCGTCAACCTCCCGATCGGCGCGGTTACCGCCGTCTACGCCCGCCGACTGCTTCCCAAAGATCAGGGCCTTGGCCTTGAGCGCGGGGCGGACATCCCGGGCGCAGTGCTGCTGGTCAGCGCCCTGATGCTCGGCGTCTACACGATCGTCGAAGCCAGCCGATATTCGTGGGGCTCAGCTCACACGCTCGGCCTGGGCGCCGTCGCTTTGGGCCTGCTGGGCGGGTTCGTCTGGCGCCAGGCGTCGGCGAAGAGTCCACTGATCTCGCTGCGGGTGTTCCGTTCCCGAACGGTCACCGGTGCGAACCTGATCCAGATCCTGATGGTCGCTGGGATCTTCGGCGTGTTCTTCCTCGGCGCGCTCTACATGCAGCGCGTGCTGCACTATGATGCGATCCAGGTCGGGCTGGCGTTCCTACCGGTCGCCCTCGGGATCGCCACAATGTCGCTCGGGTTCTCGGCCCGGCTGATCACCCGCTTCGGCGGTAGGGCGGTGCTGCTCCCCGGTCTGGCCCTGCTCGCCGCCGGACTGGCGCGGTTCACCGTCGCACCACTGCATGCTCAATACGTGTCCGATCTCCTCCCGTCCATGGTGCTGCTGGGCATCGGCGCCGGCTTGTCCTTCCCGGCCTTGATGACGCTCGCGATGTCAAGCGCGACCGCGGAGGACGCGGGCCTGGTGTCGGGACTGGTCAACACCACTCAGCAGGTCGGCGGCGCGCTTGGGCTCGCCGTGCTCGCAACCCTGTCGGCCACTCAGGCGAGCTCCGCCCGGGCGGACGGACGGACGATCGCCCAGTCCCTCACCAGCGGCTACCACGTGGCGTTCGCGACCGCCGCCGGCTTGGTGATCGGCGCGATCGTCCTGGCGGCTGTGTTGCTCGAACCGGAGCGGCGATCAGCGGTGAACACCGAGGCGCCCGAGGCCGAATACGATCAACGTCCGGAGTATCTGGAACAGGCTGCGTAGACGGCGGCACCCGCCTTCGGAGCCCGGCCGGCACCTGGACTGTCCGCCACTCCTCACCGTGCGTGCCTCTCCCCCTCCTCAGTCACACTCGCTAACCGATCGGCTTCTGTGTCTCGTCGCCGCGGCTCCGCTCGCTGGGCGCGGCGCGGCGCCGTGGACCGCGCTGTTCGCGGTCGGGGCGAGCTGGTCAGCGACCGCGATCGTGGCCGTGACGCTGTTCACCGTCGCGCTTCACGGCGACCGTCTCCGTTCTGTGCTCGTCGGAGCGCTCACCGCGATCGCCGTCGTCGTCGTGGCTCTGCGATCGAAGGCTCGCTTGACCTCGGCGGTGTCGTGACGCGCGTTCTGCTGGTCTTCGCGACGGTGGCGCTCGGCGACACGCTGCGCTCACGCCGCGCATTGCGCGCTGCCGGGCTGGAGCGCGAGGCGCGCGCGGCGCGCGAGCGCGAACAGGATGGCCGGCGGCGAATCGCCGGCGAGCGACTGCGTATCGCCCGCGAACTGCACGACACCTTGGCGCATGCGCTTGTCGCGATCAACGTCCGCGCCGGGGTAGCATCTCATCTCGGGCATTCCGAGGAACCTTCGCTCGCGCTGCGCGACATCACGGCTCAGTCCGCTCACCGCAAAGACCCACGTCTCAAGGATCCTGACGAAGCTCGGCGCGCGAGATCGGGTCCAGCTCGTCGTGATGGCCCACCAGAGCCGGCTAGTCGAACCGTAGGCCGGGCCACGTCGCCGTACGCCGCGTCGGTGTGGTGCGCTCGGTTGTCGCCTTCCACTGAAGGAGTGATTGGCCGAGCGAGTCTTCCTAGATGGCGACCACCGAGAACACCGGCGGCAGCTGCGTTGCCGTCGTCGTCCAAGTGGCACCGGCGTCGCCGGAGCCGAATAGGTCGCCAGAGGTGGCGCCGAAGTAGAGCTCGAGCTGCTCGCCGGGCGCGGCCCGACTGAACGCTTGCCGCAGCACCGTCAGGTAGGCGTGCTCCGCCGGGAGACCGTCTCCGCGGGGCGCCCAGGTGCAGCCCGCGTCGCGGGTCTCATAGACGCGCACGCGGCCGCCGGGAGTCACGCGGTCCATGTCGGCGACAAGCGGGATCACGTAGGCGCTGTCGGGATCGGCTGGGTCGAGCGTCAGTGGGAAGCCAAAATCAGATGGAAGCCCACCGCCACCGATGTCGGTCCAGCTCTGGCCGGCGTCGTCGGAGCGGTAGACGCCCCCGTGGAACTGCATGAACATCCGCTCGGGTTGCTTCGGCGCGCGCTCGACGTGGTGCACGCAGCGGCCCGCGTTCTCATCTTGGAGCGCCTCCTCGGGCAGGTAACGCGGGTTGAGCCCCTCGTTGCCCCGCCGCCAGCTAGCGCCGCCATCGTCGGTCAGCCAGATCCCGGCGGCCGAGACGGCGACGGCCAGCTTGTCGGGATCTCCAGGCCAGGTGCAGATCGAGTGCAGGCACAAACCGCCGCCACCCGGCTGCCAGTGCGGACGCGACGGCTGCTCCCACAGCCCGGCGTTGATCTCCCAGCTCGCTCCGCCGTCGTGGCTCTCGAACAGAACCCCCGGATCTCCCCCCGCGTACAGGGTGCCGTCGGCCTCGCCTGGGGCGATGACCCAGATCCGCTCGAGCGCCTGATCGCCACCTTCGGGCAATGCGACGCCACCCGCCTGCTCCCACTCGACGCTGGCATCGTCGTCGGTGTAGAAGATCTTCGGACCGTAGAACGGCGAGGTCACGGTCGCGAGCAGCCGCCCGCTGCGGGGATCCCGCGTCGCGAAGTCGACCGGCTCGCCGGCAAACGCGCGCGTCTTGACCTCAAAGCCATGACCGGGCTCGCCTTCGAGCAGAAACAGGCCCTTTTTCGTTCCGACCACCAGCTCGGTCAAATCTCTCAGCCTCCTGTTATCGCCGGCACCACGTCAACGCGGTCCCCGGACCGTACCGCGGTGGTGTCGCCGCCGCGCTCGCCGTTGACGAACACATTGATATGGCGGCGGATCCGGCCGCGCTCGTCGAGGATCCATCCGCGGATTTCGGCGTGGCGGACCTCGAGCGCCCGAAGCAGGTCGACTACCGTCGTGCCCTCGAGCTCATGCTCCGCGCAACCGCCCGCCAGCTTGCGCAACGGCCCTCGAAGGCAGACCACGACCATCGGGAGAATCTTAAGCGCGCTCACCAAGCTATAGACCGCCGCACCGCACCCTTCTCATCGGCGCGGCGGCAAATACGCCGCGCTCGCGGCCCTCGGTGGCGCTCTGCGGCGCGCTCCTCGCCCGCGCGATCCCGGTCCTGCTTGCCTCTGGTTGGCATGGGCGGGGACGCTCGCGTAGGCCCACCGGCGGTCCGCGCTCCCGCGGTGGTGTCCGCCGTCAAAACCGGCTTTGATCGCGTCACGATGCGTTGACGGTATTGCCGTTGGTGTCAGGGCGCGAGGCGACGCGCGGGCTCGCGCATCGTGAGATCGTGCAGCGACTCCTGGGCGCAGCGCGCGAACAGCCACAGCCGGACACGGGCGGGGTCAACGCCGAGCAACTCCGCCATCCTCCGCGCCAGCCCGAGTGGATCGGTCGCGAGCCGTTCGTCGCAGTTGAGCATGTGTTGCACGGCGTCGAAAGCGGGATCGCCGATGAACGGTTTCGGGTCGATCACGAGCCACGGCTCACGCTGCGAGGCCAATACGTTCCCGGCGTGCAGGTCGGTGCACAGCAGCACGCGGCGCTCGGCGCTGCGCGGCAGCGCGCGGAGGGTCGCGGTCCCTTCGCGCGCGACACCGGAATCGAACCCGCGGCTGTCCGCGTCGAAGTCCTGCTCGAACCGGTCGGCCCATAGCTCGCACATCTCTTGCAGCGAGCCGAACGGGTGGCTATCGAACGGTTGCCGTTCCCACAAGCGCCGCGCCAGCCGCGCGATCACGACATCCTGCTCGGGTTCCAGCAGCGAGCATTTGAGGGGCACGCCCGGCACGCAACGCTCGAGCAGCAGCGCAGTCGTACCTTCAAGCGACCGCGTCGCGAGGCAGCGCACCGCGCCGTCACCGTCCCAGAACCCCAGCGCGTCGGCCTCGTGCTCGGCCTCCCGGTGGCGCCATCCGACCTTCAGCACCAGCTGATCGCCGGCCGGGTTCGTAGCGGGCGCGACCCATGCGCACTGCCCGCCCGGAAGATACGGATCGCCGAGCTCAAGTCCCCAGTCCGCCGCGATCTCCTCGACCTGCCGCGGCAGGGCGGCCAGCCACTCCATCCGCTCGGGATAGTCGTCCTCGTCGGCCGCATCCGCGAGCTGCTGCGGGATCCGGATCGCGCTCACGTCAACAGTGTGGCGTCCGGATCGACGTTCGTCCGCCGGGCACGGTAATAGAGCGTCCCCTCGAAGTCCAGCTCATCAGACCGATCGCGAACCCCAGCGGCCTCAAGGCAACGGCGAGACGTGGGGGCTGCCGGCGTTTGGGAGCGAGCCGGCATCCAGCGCGGGCGGGCTTCGACCTCGGTCGCGTAGCCGTGCATGTGCGTGATCTGCCCGTCGTGGACCTCGGTCACGACGAACCGCTCGCGGACCTCGGGAGTGTCCCCGGCGGAGTGGACGTGCGCGAGCACACGGTTGCCCTCCTCGACGAACGCGCTGACTGACATCTGGCCGTTCGCCAGCAGCCCGGCGCGGATTACCTGGAGCGCTTCGCCGCGGCCGTGGCAGCTGGGGGTCTGCCCGTCCTCGCCGGCGAGTCCGCGCCAGTCGATCTCGGGCGAGAGCAGGGCGGCGAGCTCCTCGCGCTTTCCCCGTGACCCGGCTGTGCAGGCGGCGGTCACGGTTCGCATCGCTGGTCAGGCACGCCAGCCGCAGAAACTCGTCGACGATCGCTCGCTCGTAGCCCAGCGGACCGCCGACCGTCTGCTCGTGTGGGGAGCGGGCGTGGCGCTCGACCAGCTCCAGATGCGCTTTGAGCCTCGGCCAGCTCGCGAACGCGAGCTGGCGGGCGATCACCAGTTGCGCATCCGCGCGGGTAAAGCCGCCCAGCTCCGGCGAGCCAGGCTGGGCGTCAGACAGGCGCGGATGGAGCTCGCGTACGACCTCGGCGGCACCGGCGTCTCCGGCACGGACGGCACGTTGAAACGACTTGGCGCCGTTTTTCAGCTGCTCGAGATTGGCGTTGCCGGGAAGACCGCGGGGTGGCACAAGGGCCTCCTTTCACCACAGCTCGGAGTCCGCAATCTCGAGCCGGAAAGGAGACACCGACAACGAGCACATCCACACAAATCAGGTGGGCTTTGCCCTTCCCGCGGACCGGTAGCGACCTGCTCGCACTCCGATCATAGCCCGCGGCGCAACACCCCGGAAAGGGGCGCCCGACAGCAGCTATGCCCAGCAACCTGCTTTCCATCCGGGTGCTCCGCTGGCCACGACCGGGCCCGGCCCTGCAACGCCGCGCTTCCCGCCCTTGCCTCTCCTGACGAGAATTTGGCCGCCCGAGCGATCGAGATCGCTCTCGGCCAGGTCGAGCGCCTCACCGACGCGCTCCATGGCGTTCTCCTTCGTCTTGTGGTGCGGAGTCTCGCGATCATCCTGCGCGCCAGGGGCGGGTTCTCTCGCCGTGTTCGCAACACCCGATCCGTCGCAACCCAACGATATGGTTGTGTTCGTGCTACTGGATCATTGCGCTCGAGGTTGGAGCGCCTCAGTGATCACGAACGAGCGGCAGGCGCCAGACCGTACTGTCGCTTGGACCGCCCACGCCGATGAGTTTTCGTGTTGCGATCGGTCTTCAGCTTTGGCAGAGCAGACTTCAGCGGAAGAAGAGCCCGATCTCAAGCTCAACGATGAACTTCATCACGACTAGGGTCCGTCGCTCCGGCGCGACGAGGACGAAGCCTTGCTGATTTACTCAATGAGCGTTTCGGTGGACGGCTTCATCGCCGACCGCGAGGGCGGGTTCGGGTGGACTGTCCCTGACGAGGAGCTGTTTCGCTTCCATCTGGCGCGGGTGCGCGAGCTTGGCTGCCATCTGTGCGGCCGCA
>JBPCRJ010000055.1:0-9308 GCA_050996975.1 Solirubrobacteraceae bacterium
GCCTAGAACGCCGGGGACTCCGTGTAGGGGCCGAAGACCGCTGGCAGCGCGAGCACCACCTCGCCCGCGGCCACGTCGGCGCGCGCCGACTCGAGCAGCGGCTCCATCAGATTGGCGGCCGGATCCCGCGCGGACCGCTCGAGGCTCGCCAGCGCCGCGGCCACGTGTGCGGGGTCCCGGCGTCTGCGCACCTCCTTGACCCGCTGGATCTGCTGGGCTTCGCACGCCGGGTCGTGTTTGAGGATCTCGGTCTCGCGGTCATCCCCCTCAGTGTAGGCGTTGACCCCGATCACCTTGCGGATCCCGGACTCGACCTCGCGCTGGTAATGGAACGCCGCGTCGGCGATCTCCCTCTGTGGATAGCCGCGCTTGACCGCTTGCACCATCCCGCCGAGTGCGTCGATCTTGGCGAAGTATTCGTAGCAGAGCTCCTCCATCCGGTCGGTCAGCGCCTCGACGAAGTAGGAGCCGCCGAGCGGATCGATCGTGTTGGCGACGCCGGTCTCCTCGGCGATGATCTGCTGCGTGCGCAGCGCGACGCGCACCGCCTCCTCGGTCGGCAGCGCGAGCGCTTCGTCGAAGCTGTTGGTGTGAAGCGACTGCGTCCCGCCGAGCACACCCGCGAGCGCCTCGATCGCGGTACGGACGACGTTGTTCAACGGCTGCTGGGCGGTCAGCGAGACGCCCGCCGTCTGGGTGTGAAAGCGCATCAGCAGCGACCGCTCATCGCGCGCGCCGAACGTGTCACGCAGCTCCCGCGCCCAGATCCGCCGCGCCGCCCGGTACTTCGCGATCTCTTCGAAGAAATCGATCTGCGCGTTGAAGAAGAAGCTCAGCCGCGGCGCGAACTGATCGACGTCGAGCCCGCGCGCGATCGCGTGCTCGACGTAGGTGAGCCCGTCCTTCAGGGTGAACGCCAGCTCCTGCGCCGCGGTCGATCCGGCCTCGCGGATGTGATAGCCGGAGATCGAGATCGGATGCCAGCGCGGCATCTGCGCCGAGCACCACTCGATCATGTCGGTCACCAGCCGCATCGCCGGATCGACGGGAAAGCACCACTCCTTCTGGGCGATGTACTCCTTCAGGATGTCGGTCTGGATCGTGCCTGAGAGCCGCTCGGGTCCGATCCCGCCGCGCTCGGCGGCCACGACGTACAGCGCCAGCATGATCGGAGCCGGCGCGTTGATCGTCATCGAAACACTGACCTGGTCGAGTGGAATCCCGTTGAACAGCGTCTCCATGTCCTCCAGCGTGTCGATCGCCACCCCCTCGCGCCCGACCTCGCCCAGGGACCGAGGATGGTCGGAGTCGTGGCCCATCAGCGAGGGCATGTCAAACGCGGTCGAGAGACCGGTCTGGCCGTGATCGAGCAGGTAGCGAAACCGCTGGTTGGTCTGCGCCGCGGTGCCAAAGCCCGCGAACTGGCGCATCGTCCACAGCCGCCCGCGGTACATCGAGCCATATACCCCGCGCGTGTACGGAAACTCGCCGGGGAAGCCGATCGCCGACTCGGCGTCGCGCGGCAGATCGGCGTCGGTGTAGAGCGGCCTGATCGGTTCGTCGGAGATCGTCGAGAACGGCGCATCGCGCTCGGGAACCCGGGCGAAGCGCTCCCGCTCCCAACGTTCGGCGTCGGTGAGGCGCGGGCCGCTGGCCATTACCAGAGTCTACGTACAGCCGCGCGTCGATCTGCGTCCGCGCCAGCGTACGCGGCTTCGATCCAAGAGCGCCGCGCTGAGGAGCGCCCCGAGCACCGCGGCGCCGGCCGAAGCGCTCGCCGCCTTCAGCCGCCGTCCGAGCCGATCGAGTCTGAGCACCTCCCAGCCCTCGCCGCGGGCGAGCGCTGCCAGCTCGCGATCGGGATTGACGGCGACCGGGTGACCTACGGCGCGCAGCATCGGAAGATCGGACGCCGAGTCCGAGTAGGCGTAGGACGACTGGAGCGCCAGCCCCTCCCGCCGGGCGAGCTCGACGATCGCGCTGGCCTTGTCGGCCCCGTAGACGAACATCGCTCCCGGACGGCCCGTGTACACGCCGTCGATCACCTCCGAGAACTGCGACCCGATCGCACCGTC
The DNA here is from genome assembly GCA_050996975.1 of Solirubrobacteraceae bacterium. GTDB lineage: Bacteria > Actinomycetota > Thermoleophilia > Solirubrobacterales > Solirubrobacteraceae > Palsa-465. The sequence goes on from JBPCRJ010000055.1 coordinate 2,076, forward strand.
GAACCCGAGCACGCGCGCGAGGATCTCCGCCAGCTCGTGTGAAGCCGCGGTCACGATGTACACGCGCCGCCCCGCGTCCTGATGACGGTGAGCCAGCGCGAGCACCTGAGGATAGATCCGGGGCAAAATGCCCGCGAGCACATCGGCCCCGAGTCGCTGTAGCTCGCGCACGCTCGTCCCCTGCAGTGACGCGGAGATTCGACCTCGCAGCGCGTGAGTGTGATCGTCGGTCGCGCCGCGCAGGCGAAACCTCGCATCCGCCCATCCGTCAGCGAGCAGCTGGCGCCGTCCGAGCAACCCGGCTCTGTAGGCGGCACGCCCGAACTGGAACGCCGAGGAGCCCTGCATCAGCGTGCGATCCAGATCGAAGAAGGCCGCCGCGCTCCCGTCCGCGCCCCCGCGGGCGGAGGCAGCGGCGTTCGGATTCGCCCCGCCGGCGGTGCTCTCAGCCGCCATTCACCTGCACGATCACCGCGTCGCCCTGACCTCCGCCCGAGCAGATCGCGGCACAGCCGAGCCCGCCGCCACGGCGGCGCAGCTCATGCACGAGCGCACCGAGGATGCGCGCGCCCGAGGCGCCGATCGGATGACCAAGCGCGACCGCTCCACCGTTGACGTTGACGCGGTCCTCGTCGATCCCCAGCACTCTGATCGAATTGAGCGTGACCGACGCGAACGCCTCGTTGATCTCCCACAGGTCTATGTCCGACGCATCCAGGCCCGCCTTGGCGAGCGCCTGCTTGGCCGCTGCGGACGGCGTCCGCGCGAGGTAGGCGAAATCGTCGGCGACCTGCCCCTGGGCGAGGATCGTCGCCAGCGCCTCCTTGCCGTTGCGCTTGGCCCACTCGTCGCTGGCGAGCACGAACGCACCGGCCCCGTCGTTGACACCCGGCGAGTTGCCCGCCGTATGCGAGCCGTCCTTGAGAAAGATCGCCGGCAGCTTCGCGAGCGCCTCGAGGCTCGCGTCCCGGCGCGGGCTCTCGTCGACCTCGACCACGGTCTCGCCCTTCTTGCCCTTGACCGTCACCGGCACGATCTCCTCGGGCAGTCGCCCGTCGTCGGTCGCCTTGATCGCCAGCTGATGGGAGCGTAGCGCCCAGCGGTCCATGTCGGGACGGGTCAGCTCGAGCTCGGATGCGACTTCGCTCGCCTCCTGCGCCATGTGCTTGCCCGAGAAGGCGCTGGTCAGGCCGTCCTTGAGCATCGCGTCGAGCGCCTGCCCATCGCCCATCCGGAACCCGAACCGGGCCTGCTCGAGCAGATACGGTGCGTTTGACATCGACTCCATCCCACCGCCGACGCCCACCTCGATGTCGCCCAGCCGGATCGCGTTGTCGAGCAATCCGGCGGCGCGGATGCCCGATGCGCACACCTTGTTGATCGTCTCCGAGGGAACGTCCTTCGGGACGCCCCCCTTTATCTGCGCCTGCCGAGACGGGATCTGACCCTGTCCCGCCTGGAGCACGGTTCCGATCACGACGTGCTGCACCTGCTCGGGCTCGACCTCAGCCCGCTCCAGCGCGGCCCTGATGACGACCGCGCCGAGCTCGGTCGCCTCCAGCGAGGCCAGACCACCTCCAAACTTGCCAATCGGGGTGCGGGCGGCGGACAGGATCACGGTCTTGGGCATCGGCAGGCTCTCTCTCCGGGTTCGCGGGGCGGCCCGCCAATGCTAGTAACCTGCCGCCTCGTGCACGTTGAAACGACGACCGCCAGCCCCCTGGCCACCACCGCCGACACGATCGTGATCGGCGTGTTCGAGGGCGAGGATGTCGCCCACGACGTGCCCGGAGGCACGCTGGCCGCCCTGCTCCAGTCGGGCGAGGCGAGGCGCAAGTTCAAAGGGCTCGCGGTCACGCACGCGCAGGACAGGCGCGTGATCCTGGTTGGCTTGGGGGAGCGCGACGAGTTCGACGGCGAGCGCGCACGCGTCGTGGCAGGTCTCGCTCACGGCCGTGCCCGTGAGCTCGGCGCGCGCGAGCTGTGCTGGGAGGTTCCCCACCACGTCAACGACGCGACCCTCGCTGGCCTGGTGGAGGGGACGCTCCTGCACGCCTACCGGTTCGAGCGCTACAAGCCGCCTTCCGATGACGCCCCCGGCACCGTCGAGCGCCTGGTCTTGAGCGCCCATCACGAGATCTCCGAGGCGGTCAAGACCGCCACGATCATCGTCGGCGCGCAGAACCGCGCCCGCGATCTGGGCAACACGCCCGCCAACGACCTCACCCCGACGATCCTTTCCGACCGCGCCCGAGAGCTCGCCGAGCCACTCGACGGGCTCACCGTCGATGTGCTCGAGGAGGATCAGATCCGGGCTCACGGAATGGGGGCGTTCGCGGCCGTAGCCCAGGGCTCCTCCGAGGGTGCGCGGCTGATCCAGCTGCGCTACGACGGAGCCGGAGCCGGAGCGCCGGCCGAGCGCCTGGCGATGGTCGGCAAGGCGGTCACGTTCGACTCGGGCGGGCTGTCGATCAAGCCCGCGGCGAAGATGCACGAGATGAAATTCGACATGTGCGGGGGCGCCGCCGTGATCGAGGCGATCGCGGCGCTGGCGGCGCTGCGGGCGCCGGTCCGCGTGCTCGGGGTGGTGGGCGCGACCGAGAACCTCCCCGGCGGCGTCGCGGTCAAGCCGGGAGACATCGTGCGGGCCCTCGACGGCACGACGATCGAGGTCAACAACACCGACGCGGAGGGCAGGCTCGTGCTGGCCGACTGCATCGCTCACGCCCGACGGGAGGGCTGTGATCGGCTCGTGGACGTGGCCACCCTGACCGGCGGGATCGTCGTCGCGCTCGGCTCGACCTACGCCGGACTGATGTCAAACGACGACCATCTGGCCGAGCGCGTGCACGAGTGCGGCCAGCGCACCGGCGAGCTGGTGTGGCGCATGCCCCTGCACAGCAGCTACGCCGAGCTCGTAAAGGGCCGCTACGCGCAGCTGGCCAATGTGACCGAGGATCGCGCGGCCTCCTCGATCACGGCCGCAGAGTTCCTGCACCACTTCGCCGGCGATCTACCCTGGGCCCACCTGGACATCGCCGGCACCGCCTACGACGTTCGGCGCCCGTATCTGGACCGGGGGGCCACCGGCTTCGGGGTCAGGCTGCTCGTGGATCTGGCGCGCAGCCTTAATCCTGAGCGCAGCGGCTGACCCCGAGCCGCGGAACGACTGAGTCGTTATCGCGCGTCGGGCAGAGCGCCGGCTCGAGCCTTGAGGAGCGCGCTCGCAGCGCTCGCCGGATCGAGCTCGCGGGCGACGACGCGGTCGAGCAGACCGCTCACGTCGGGATCCTCGCGGACCGACGCCTCGAGCTCGCGGCGCATCCTGAACGCGGCGATCTCGAGCACTTCGTTCATCAGGTTGCGCCGCCGGCGCTCTGACAGCGTGCCCTGCTGCTCGATGTAGTGCCGGTGCGCTGCAAGCTGGCCGGCGAGCTCCTCGATGCCCTCTGCGCGGGCGGCCTCGGTCCGCACGATCGGAACCTGCCAACCCTCCCGCGGTCCGAGCGCAAGCACCCCCTTGACCTCACGCACCAGCGTGTCGGTGAGCGGATGGTCGGCCTTACTGACCACGATCAGGTCTGGGATCTCCATGATTCCGGCCTTCAGCGCCTGGATCGAATCGCCCGAGCCCGGCTGAAGCACGAGCACGACCGTATCGGCGTGGTCGATGATGTCGACCTCCGCCTGTCCCACGCCGACCGTCTCGAGCAACACCACGTCGCGACCGGACGCGTCCATCAGCAGCGCCGTCTGGAGCGCCGCCTCGCTCAGGCCTCCGAGCGCACCACGGCTGGCCATCGAGCGGATGAACACCCCCGGATCGAGAAAGTGCTCAGCGAGGCGGATCCGATCGCCGAGCAGCGCTCCCTGCGTGAATGGTGAGGAGGGGTCGATCGATAGCACCGCCACCGTGCGACCACGTCCACGCTCGAGCTTCGTCAAGGCGCTCAGCAGCGTCGACTTCCCGACCCCCGGCGCACCAGTAAACCCAAGGATCGCCGCTTGCCCGGTCCGCGGATAGACCTCGCGCACCAGCGCCCACCCCTCGGGATCGTCGTCCTCGACGAGCGAGATCGCCCGTGCCAGCGCACGCTTCTCGCCCGCCAGGAGTCGTTCTGCCAGCGTCTGATCGGCCGCGGTCATGACGGCGAGCAATCATGGCACGGGCGCACCGCTCGCGATGCGCGGGGCCGGGACCCCATCCCGACCCAGCGGTGGGTGAGGCGAGCATATTACGATGGCGCCGTGGCCCCCCCCACCCTAGAGCGACGGACGGCCCCCGCGCCGCTGGTGCGGCCGGCGCCCGCTCCGTTGCGCGGCGGATGGCGGTCGATGCTTCGCTTCGCCCGCGACAACGGGATGCTGAGCTGGGACTACGTGCGCTTGTTCGCGCGCTGGCTGTGGCTCAGGCTGCGCTGGCGTGGTCGCCTGCGCACCGACGGATTGTGCTTCGTCTGCCCCGGGGTCAAGTTCGAGATCGGTCGCGAGGCGAGCGTCTCGCTCGGACGGTGGTCATGGATCGGCCACGGGTGCAAGGTCCGCGCGCACGAGGGGAGCGTGTCGATCGGCGCCAAGTCGGTGCTCGGACAGGAATGCACGATCTCCGCCTACCAGCACGTGTCGATCGGCCGGGAGTGCATCATCGCCGACCGGGTGATGATGATCGACTTCGACCACGGCACCGTCGAGGTCGAACGTCCGATCCGGGAGCAGGGGATCTACAAGCGAGACGTCAAGATCGGCCACAACGTCTGGATCGGCTACGGCGCGTGCGTGCTGCGCGGGGTGACGGTGGGTGACAACGCGGTGATCGGCACCAGCACCGTGGTCACCGGCGACGTGCCCAAGAACGCAGTCGTGGCGGGCAGCCCCGCGCGCCTGATCAGGATGCGTGACGCGCCCAAGACCTTTCGCTGGGGGGCGTGACCGATTATCACGGCGGGCGGTTCCGGCCGGGCCCAGAGCGCGCCGCGGGTGCTGTCGCTCAACCGCCCACAGGCATGTGGTTGAGAAGCTGCTCGAGGACTGGCAGCGCTGCCATCCCGGGCGAATGCCCAAATCGTTTCACACATCTCGGAGAGCGTTCCGAGACGAGAATGCTCTCGACTATGCGTGAGGGATCCTCGCTTACTTGCCAGTTGGTCCCTGCGGGTCAGCGCAGGTTCAGCCGATCGACCGTATCGTAGCCTTTGACCGGGGGACCGGAGGTGATCGACCCGCGGGCGCCGAGGTAGACGCCTGTGCCACCGAGAATCGTCAGGCTCCCTGTGCCCGGGGCGAGCTGAAGGATGCCCACCGCGATGAGCTCCCCGGCCGCGAAGCGGTACGTGGCTGTGCATTGCAGCGTGGCAGCGAAGACCGCCGCTGTCGGGCCGACGTTCGTGCAGTCTGTGTATAGCGTGCCGAGCGACCGCCCACTCTTAGCGAACATCCCCTGTCGGGTGAGTACCACGTCGCCGGTAGCCAGCGCCTGACCCTTTGTGGCTGGGCTGTGATGCACGGTCGTCACCGACCGCACTTTCTCGCGCACGACGACCGTCCGCCCGCCGTTCTTGCCGCTCGACGCAGTGGGGACGATGAGTGCGGCGGCCGCGATGGCCGCCGTCGCTGCGAGTGCTACTGCTCTGATCCTGAATGGCATCTGTCGCTCCTCTCGGGGTGTGGTGTGGTAGGAGGTAGTCAAACTCCTGGCGCGCCCGCGATCGTCCCCCCGGGCGATGAACTTCACCTCACCCCATGGGGGTACGCCCCGACATCGCTACCCCAGCCGGGGCAGCCCGCTCGAGGGGCAACTGCGCCCAGACACGCCAGCCACCGTCGGGTCGCGGCCCGAAGCGCACCTCTCCGCCAAGCGCCTCGACGCGCTCCCGGAGGCCCTGGAGCCCGCGCCCGGAGCCCGTCGCGGCGAGCGTGGAGTGTTGCTTGGAGCCGCGGTCCACGATCTCGATCGCCAATCGCGCGCCGTGCACGCCTACGTGCAGGTGCACCTCGCCGCCCGGTGCGTGCTTCATCGTGTTCGTCAGGCCCTCCTGAAGCACGCGATATGCGGTCTCGGCGGTCTCCGTAGGCAGCGTCAGATCGGCTGGCAGCAGGGAGCCGCGCAACGACACACCGCGCGCCGCGGCGTCCTTGAGAAGCTCGCGGAGCCGGAGGACTCCGTGAGCCTCTGAGGCACCGTCGGCGTGGACGAGGTCGACGAGGCGGGCCATCTCGGCCAGCGCCTGCGTACCCGCCTCGCGGATCGCGCCGAAGCGCTCGACCGAGCGTGCGGGGGTCGGCGCCGAGGCCATCCGCCCCGCACCGGCCTGCACCACGACGACAGCGAGATTGTGGGAGACGATGTCGTGCAGCTCGCGGGCGATCCGAGCCCTCTCACGGCGCACCGAAAGCACGGCGAAGGCGGCCTCCTCGTCCTCGATCTCGCGGGCGCGCTCGTCGAGGGCCTCCACGAGCTCGCGTCGGCGCCTCACCTCTCGGCCGACCCACATTGGGCCCCAGACGACGAGGACGACCGGAACGACCGCGTCGTCGAAAGCGCCAAGCGAGAGCTCGAGGCTGGCGAAGGCGGCCCCGGCGACGATCAGCGCCGCTCGCGGCGAGAGCTGGGCCGCCACCGTGTAGCAGAGCAGCGCGACGGCGACGTAAGGGGTGGCCGGTGTGCTCCCGTGAAAAGACAGCCAGGCCACCGCGATCACGACGGTCACCAGCAACGCCTCGGCCGGATGGCGCCGCCGCACTGCGATCGGCGCGCTCTGCAGCACCACGAGGACCGGGGCGCCCGCGCCGCCAGCTACGCCCGGGACGAGCAGCTCAGCGAGGCTGATCACCGCCACCACGAGCGCGAGCAGCAGGTCGCGCCGGGACGATCCAGCGACACGGCGCCAGCCGTCACGCACTGGCCGCCACCGGAAAGCGCGCACGGAGGGTCCGGCGGCCGTGGAGCGGCCTCTCGTCGCTCAGCGTTCCGCCCTGGACCCGCACGCGCTCGCGGGCAGCGAGCACCGCGATGTCCGCCGTCGAACGCTCGGCCTCGAACCCTCGCACCTCGAGCTCGAGCGCGTCATCGAGATAGCGGACGCGGAGGGTCAAGGGCTCTTCGTACGCTCCGCGCACGGCGACGAGCGCGTGCTGCAAGACCCGGTAGGCGGCGAGCTCGACGCCGTCGGGCAGCGACCGGCGCTCGCCCTCGACTACGAACTCGACGACGCGACCGCCCGCGCGAGCGTCCGC
>JBPCRJ010000135.1:0-13028 GCA_050996975.1 Solirubrobacteraceae bacterium
GCCTGCGCACGGCGAGACTATAACTCGCCGAAGCGCAACCCCAACCCCCAGCCACTCCAGCAGCAGCACCCAAACGCGCCGCCGCGAGTCAATACGCCGCCAGCGACCCAGATCGCCGCGCGGCGCGAAGAGCCGCCGAGAACACAAGGACCGAGACCGGCAACAGCACGATCGCGAACAGCCCCAGCGCCGCCAAGTCGCCGCCGAACCCGTGACCTTTGAACAGCGCCGATCGCAGTCCGTCATAGGCGAACCGCGTGGGCACGACACGGCCCAGCGGACGAAGCCAGGCGGGAAGCACGGACACCGGAAAGAAGGCTCCGCCAATCAATCCCATCCCGTAGGTGAGAAAGCCGGCCACGAACTCGGCTCGCTTGACGATCAGCGTCGCCGCCGCGGAAGCGATCCCGATGCTCGCCAGCGCCATCCCCGACAGCGCGAGCACCGCCACGAACCCGGGCCAGCTTGCGCGCGAGGCATCGACCCCGAGCAGGAGGGTTGCGATCAGCAGGTAGACACCCGCTCGGGCGAGCGAGGCGAGGAACGGCAGGCCGCTCATCCCGAACGCCAGCTGACCTGCGCTGACCGGCTCGGCCGCCACCGCTTCGAGTGTCCCGGTGAGCTGCTCCTGGCGCATCCGGTTGGCGAGGCCGGCGCTGGTCGAGTTGACCACGACGGTGAGCGCGATCCCGACCGAAGCGAACGCGAAGTAGGTGGGTGCCGCGCCCAGGGTCGCCCGCGTCGCCCCAGTGAAGGTGCGTGAGATGAAGTAGTAGACCGCGAGGTCGACGATCATCAGACCGAGCTCGAGCACGAACGCCAGACGGTAGGAGCGCCCGACGAGGAAGTCGCGCGTCCCGAACGCGCGCAGCGCGGTGGTCAGCGAGCCTCTAGGACCCAAGGTCGATCCGCCGGTGGCAATGCTCGAGGTCGTCCGAGCGATGCGTGGCGATTAGCACCGCCAGCCGCGGTCGCCGCTCGAGCGCCGCCCACAGGCGCTCGACCGCACCCGGATCAAGCGATCTCGTCGGCTCGTCGAGGACGAGCAGCGCCGGCTCGCCGAGCAGCGCCCGCACAAATGCCAGCTGCTGGACCATCCCGGTCGAGCACCGGTCGAGCCGTTGGGAGGCTATCTCCCGGATCTCCAGCTCCTCGAGAAGCCCGCCGACCTGCCGGCGGGCCTCTGCTCGACGCTCGCATCGAAGCTGGGCGAAGAAGCGGAGGTTGTCGGCGCCGGTCAACCGCAGGTAGAACGAACGCTCTTGAGACAGTGAGACTCCGACGCGGCGGCGCGCCTGGAGCGACTGCGCCGGATGGCCTTCGACGTCGATCTGGCCGCTCGAGGGCTCGAGCGTTCCCGAGACGCAGCGCAGCGTAGTCGTCTTTCCGGCCCCGTTCGGGCCGGTCAGGGCTAGCCGCTCGCCGGGCTGCAACTGCAGGTCGAGCCCACCGAGCACCTCACGCGCACCGAAGCTGCGACGCAGATCGCGCGCGCGCAGGACGTGATCCACTGGCGCTCCGGCCGCGATCCGCCGCCGCCATGACCTGACGCCAACTGCTCTAGCGATGCCCACCGCCTGGATAATGACGGATCAAGGCTACGCCACAGTGGGAAGCGCGAACGGAAGGATCGCCCAGCTGCCGTCGCTCGCTCCCGGGACCTTCGCCTGGCGCAAGGTCTGCAGCACGCGGTTGACGAGCACCGCCGGCGCCTCGCCGTCTCCCGTGGTTGAGATCAGCGTGTTCGTGAGCACGCGAGTATCGCGCACCTCGCCGGCAGCGTCCAGCTCCAGGCGAACGGTTAGGTGTCCGACGACGGCATCGCTGGCTTGCAGCCGGGGAAGCAGGTGGGCGAGGATCAACTGCAGCGCGATCAGCGTGCGCTCGCCGCGCAGATCCTCGTGGACCATGATCCGCGGCGCTGCGAACCAGCCGTGGAGCACCAGACGGCCGCGCAGCGGGTCTCGCGTCCCGAACACCGTCCGGACCCCGTGCGGAATGCGTGCGTCGAACACGGTCAACTGGTTGAAGGCCGGGACGATCTGGTCGACGAGATCACCGGCTTCCAGGCCCCGGGAGGGGTCGAAGTCCCGCCAGAAGTCAAGACAGGTAGGCCGCAGCAGTAGGGTCTCGCCGCCGCTGAAGCCGCGATGCTCCCAATCGGTTAGTGACAGCACGTAGGCCCAAGGGCCGTGGGGAACGTCGCAGTGGAGCTCCTGGACGCAGCCGTCGATGTAGTAGCTGAGCCACGGCGCGGTGACAGATCCACACCCGAGCACTTCTGTGCCCCAGGCCCGCAGACGCGCCATCAGCGCGGCGCTCAGCGGATCAGGGAAGTAGCGTTCGCCAAAGGTGCGAAAATACGTGTATTGGTCCGGCACGTGCCAATAGTCCCACACGAATGAGCGCTCGTCGTAGGGCCGTCTGCGCTGCATGCGCTCGGTAAAGGTGCTCCGCAGCGCCGGCGCCTGCGCAAGGAAGTCGGCTGCGAGGACCGAGCGATTGACTCCGTTCAAGCGTTCATCTCAGTGCGGATTCGATCCCGTCGAGCACGGCCGGGAGCAGGTCGAAGTCGGTCGCGATCGCCGCGCGATAAGCTGGCACTACCGCTGCGAGCCCGAGATAATGCTCGAGCATTATCGCCATGCGCGCCCGGTCGTGCTGGTTGAAGCAGAGACCGTGCGAGAACACAACCTTGAAGGCGTCGAGTGGCGCAAGCCGTGACACCTCGGGGCGCGCCCCGGGGTCCGCGAGCCGCTTGAGCGCGACGATCGCCGCGAGTGGCTGACCCGCGATCTCCTGGTTCAGCGGCGGTTTCACCGCGGCGCCGAGTCTCGCCAGAGCCGCTTCTGAGAGTCGCGGCACGAAGGGGAGCGGGACAACCGACGCCGAGCGCCCCCCGAACTCCAGCGCCACGACGTCATCCGCGCGCACTGTGTGGCCTCGCAGCCCCATCGCGCAGGCGAGCGTCGACTTTCCCACGCCGGAGGGGCCACAGAAGGCGACGACCCCGCACGGCATCGAGACGGCACTGGCGTGAAGCACCTCGTGGCCCAGCGCTTGGAGCGCGAGCGGGACGACCGCCCGGCGATGGGCTTCGACCAGGCGCTCGTCCGGGGTGAAAGGCGACGCCACCGCCTCAATCCGCTCGGCGCCCTCGTCAAAGCGGTAGGAGCCGACACCGGGAAGGTCGACGTGGCAGGTGCCGTTGCGCCGATAGCAATACGCGGCCGGGACCCCGGCCGCGTCGTGCCACACTGCGACCGGCAACCCCGCTGTCCCTGCAGGCACTGACGCCGGCGCGACGGCCCGAACGATGGTCAGCTCCAGCATTCGGTTCTCGACGCGTACGCAGCGCCCCTACCCGAGCGGGCTTGGCTCAGCCCCCTCCGGGCGGCTTGCGCGCGTCCCCAGGATCCTGACCAACGGTGCTTAGCTTGCCGCCACCGCCCTGAAGCACCTCGCCGACCTCTCCGACATAGGTCAGCGTCATGGACTCCCAGCCGCGTGACGGCGCAAGGTCTGCCTCAGACCCGGCGGGTGTGGCATGTGACTCAGGCACGAATGTCTCCTCTTTCAAATGCGCGATCGTAGCCACGCTTCCATCGACAGCATACCCCACATTCGCGCAGCGTAGCGGCCCGCGCTGGGACTGGCAAACCCCGCCGCAAGCTCGTCCTCGAGCAGCTTGGCGTCGACGACGCCGAGCTCGGCGAGAGCCCGGGCCGAGCCAAGCGACTCCCACACCCTGGGGCCCTCCGCGGTGAACAGAGCTTCGGAGAAGGACGTGGCAAGGATCTTTCGCTTTCGCCCGAACCCAAGCTCCGGAAATCGCTCGGCCACCATCCCCCGCGCCAAGCCCTTGTCGCGTCCGCCGCTGAAGTGCGCCTCCGGCGCAAGACGATAGAGCAGCTCGACGAGGTCGGCGTCCACGTACGGCTGGCGCACCGGGACCCCGATCTCCCGCGAGTTCTCAAACACCTCTTCCATGTCCATCGCGACGAGCGGGTGATCCAGAGCCTTGCGCATCTCCCCGGTGTAGTGGTCCTCGGCACGGGGTGCTCCCACGACCTCCATCGCGCGCTCCTCGAGGTCGCGGCGAAGCGCGGGCTCCGGCGCGATCCACTGTGGCAGCAGGCGCTTCACGTGGCGGCGCCAGCGCCTCCGCAGCGCCCAGGGAGCAGCTGCCTGGAGTGCCGCCCGCCCGGAGTCGCCGACCAGCTGGCGGGCGCCAAAGGTCCACATGACCGTGCGCAACGAGGCCAGCAACGGGAGCGGATAGGAGCGGCGCTGGTTGCGCCACAGCTCCAGCAGCGCTGCGATCCGCCCGGAGCGGATCAGGTCCGCCGCGAGTGAGGGGGTGACGGCTAGCCATTCGTCTCCGCCGCCGCCGGTCAGCAGGACCTGGCACCCGCGGCGGGCACCCTGTATGCCGAGGTGGCGATAGGCTGGGAGCCAGAAGTTCGCGAGCGGAGCGGGCATTTTGGCGCTGAGGGCAAGGGCGACGGGCAGCAGAGGCTGCCCGTCGAGCGCGCGATCGAAGTCGACCAGCAGCTGGGGCATCTGGAGCGTCGTCGCCACGGCGCGCTGCTGCTGCTCCTCATCGACATCGGGGTCAATCGATGCATCCACACCGGGGTGGCGGAAGGCGAGCGAGAGCGCCCAGGGGGATGCCAACCCCTGGCGACGGCTGTGCTCGGACACGATCGCCGCCACGCTTACCGAGTCGATCCCCCCACTCAGGAAGATGCCGGCTCGATTGTCTACGAGGATGCGCTCGACGGCCTGGTGCAGCCGTGATGCGAATAGCTCACGCGGGTCGCCCCGCAGCCAGTCCTCCCCCGGCGTGGCACAGGCGGGGTCCCAGTGCCGGTAGACGCGGCGCCCGGACCGATCCACGCTCAGGGCACAGCCCGGCGGCACGCGGCGCACCGAGCTGAAGTAGGTCTGGTCGCGGTCGGGCCAAAGATCGCAGAGATGCTCGGCAATCGCGAGCCGGTTCGGAGCGCGGCCCACGCCCGCCTGGCTCAGCAGGCCTTCAATCGCGCAGGAGAGCAGGAGCTCGTCCCGGCCGTCGGCGTAGAACAGCGAGGAGGTTCCGGTTGGATCACGCACGCACAGGAGTCGTTCGTTCTCGCCGTCCCAGATGACAACAGCGAAGCTTCCCCTCAGCTTGCCCACGCAGCCGGCCCCGAGTCGCAGGTACGCCTCGAGCACCACCTGGGCGTCGCTGGATCCCCGGTCCGGCGCCGTCAGCAGCGACTGCGCGTTGTCGAGCCTGCCGGCCAGCAGCGCGACGAGCGACCCGCGCTGCGCCCGCCGGGGTGGGGCCGCTCCTTCGCTGCGGACGACTAGCTCCCCGGGCTCCCGACCGGACGGGGACCGGAAGGCGATCACCCAGGCGGGCGGCGGTGCGAACTCAGCCCAGGGTCGCTCCGCTGAGAGCTCAGGAGCGGGCAAGTACCGTCACGAGTCTCTCGGCCACCAGCTCTCCGATCAGCTTGTCGAGCTCGGCTCGCAGATCAGCCTCCGAGACATCGAACTCTGCGAGCATCTGACGCTCGACCTGCTCGACGTCGGGCTCGTCCTGGAGCAGCTCCCAGAAACGAGCACCGGTCCGGTTGAGCTCGTGAATCCGGTTGGTTTCTAGGTGCACCACCACGAGCACGTCGTCGAGTCGCTGCCCCACCACCTCACCGGACGGCGCAAGCCTGAGAACACGGGCGGGCGAAGTGTCCTTGGCGCTTGCCATGGCGGGATCGTAGCGGAGCGAGACACTGTCGATGGCCCGGCGCGAGTCATGCCAGCCAGCTCACCACGGTGCAGCGTTCACCCGCCGTCACCGGGGTCACGCTGTGTACCGTCCCCGAGCGAAAGGCCACGAACAGACCCGGCGCCCCGGCGAGCGGAATTCCCACCGACTCGCCTCGCGCGTCCTGGTCGAGCAGCCCATAGAACGTCAGCGCGCCGCCGCCGTACTCGGACTCGCCACTGTTCACGAACATGACCACCGAGAGGCGCCGGCGGGCCACCCGGTCCCCGGCCAGCCGTTCGCTCGCGTTGTCGATGTGCGCCCGGAAGAAGTCCCCCTCACGATAGACCAGGAACTGCGGCGGCTGAAGGGTGCTCAGCTGCATCGAGAAGTGCTCCTCCAGGGCGGGCTTTACTCCCAGCAGGCGCTCCTCGATCAGCGCCACGCTCGCCTCCGAGACTTCCGCCATCTGCGTGCGGCGGTGCTCCTCGTCGACCTCGTCGGCGACGCCGTCCTCGCTGATGGCCCTGACCGTCGCCGGGTGCCTGCTTGCGCTGCGCATCTCAGCTGAGAGCCGCTGGCAAAGGTCTGGATCGAGCAAGCCCTTCCGTACGAAGATCCCGAAGCGAGCCAGCAGCGCGGCGGAAGCCACCTCAGTCCTCCCCCCCACGTGCCTTGTACCAGCTCACCGCGGTGCAGCGCTCGCCACGAACGACCGAAGCCACCTCGTGCACGAGGTCGGTCCGGAACACGACCAGCAGCCCCGCAGTCCCTCGTAGGGGAAGACCGATAGCCCCGCCGCGCGGATCGGCGGCGAGCAGGCCGTAGAAGGTCAGCGCGCCGCCGCTGAACGACCCCGCCGCGGGGGCCTCGTCGCTGTGGTCGTTGAGAAAGACGACCGCGGAAAGCGCGCGCCGCTTCAGCCACTCAGGCGCCTGCGCCTCGTGAGCGCCGTCCGAGTGACGTCCGATGAAGTCTCCTTCGCGGTACAGGAGGAACTGCGGCGGCTCGCATCCGTCGAGCGCGACCGAGAAATGCTGCTCGAGCGCCGGCGCGAAGGCGAGCAGTCGGTCCGCCATCAGCGCGCTGCTGGCGGCGGAGATCTGAGCAATCGTCGTGCGCCTGAAGTCCTCGTCGAGCCTGTCCTCGCTCAGGTCGACCGTCACGGTCGCGCGCGCGCCTCCCGCGGCGACGATCTCGGCACACAGGCGCTCGCAGGTCTCCCGTTCGATGAAGCCGGGAGCGATGAAGAGCCCAAAGCGGGCCAGGAACTCGGGTGCGAGCATCGTCCCAACGACTCCTTCGGGCGCCTACGCCGCGGCCCGCAGCTGCTCGAGCTCGGCGTCGCTCAGCTCGAGTTCGGCCGCGGCGACGTTCTCCTCGAGATGCTCGATCGACGACGTTCCGGGCACCGGCAGCATCACCGGTGATCGTCGCAGTAGCCAGGCGAGCGCAATCTGGCTCGGCTTGACGCCCCGCGCCCGCGCGATGGCGCCGAGCCGACCATCTGACCTCGCGAGCCGACCGTCACGCAGCGGGAACCACGGAATGAAGCCGAGGCCATCGCGCTCGCAGACCGCGAGCACGTTCTCGCGGTCACGATCGACGACGTTGTAGAGGTTCTGCACCGAGACGACGCTCATCACGCCTCGCGCCCGCGCGAGCTGGGCGGCCGAGACGTTGCAGACGCCGGCGTGGCGGATCTTTCCGGCGTTCTGCAGCTCCCGCAGCGCTCCCATCGACTCCTCGATCGCCACCGCCGGGTCCGGCGCGTGAAGCTGATAGAGATCGATGCGCTCGAGCTTCAGCCTCCGCAGGCTCGCCTCGCAGCACTCGCGCAGGCGCTCGGGGCGGGCGTCGTGTCCACCGGCGCGGAGGCCGCCCTTGGTCGCGATCACGAGATCCGGCGGATACGGGTGAAGTGCTTGGGCGATCAGCTGCTCGCTCACCTCCGGGCCGTAGACGTCGGCCGTGTCAATCAGGGTCACGCCGAGCTCTACGACCCGTCGCAGCAGTCGCTCGGCCGCGGCTCCATCCGTTGGGGGCCCGACGCAGCCCGGACCGGTGATGCGCAGAGCGCCGAACCCGAGCCGATGAACCTCGAGGTCGGCGCCGAGCGCCATCGAATCCGCTGCGCTGGCCACCGCACCGCTCACGCCGGCGCCGACCAGCCTTCGCCACCCAACACCGCGCGAAAGCTCGGACGCGACTTGAACCAGCCGGCGAACACCGTTCGCGCCACGGGACCTTGCACGGAAGTGACCTGGTGCTGGAGGGACGGGGCGATGCGGAACAGGAGGGCATCGCCGGGACAGCCGCTCCTCGCCTCGTGAAGCAGCTCGCCGGAGCGGGCCTGACGGATCTGCAGCGTGCCACCAGAGTACTCGCCTCCCACGTTCACGCTCATCGCCGCGAGACGGTTGTCGCCGAGGTCGTCGTGCCAGGAGTCGCGGTCGGCGGAGGACGTGCCCAACCGGTAGACGCGACCGTCGAAGCATCCGATCGCGCCGCAGCTCGTGATCTCGTCGATCGCGACGAACACTCGGCGGTCGTTGAGGGCAAACAGCAGCCGCACCAGGGCGGGGTTCACCTCCATGCAGGCCTCCGAGCCGACCTTGCCGTGCTCGCGCCGGTGAAAGCGCGCGCGCTCGATGGCAGCGGCGACCTCGGCGCAGAACATCGGCTCAAAGAACCCGGGCAACAGCACGCAATGGTCATGCGCAAACGCTGCACGGGCGGCTGAGACCTCATCCTTCCAGAGCGAGCGGCGTGCCCCCGCCGAGGTGCCGGTGCGAAGTCGATTTGGGCCGGGGCGCGGAGTTGGGCCGGGGCGCGGGCCCGCCGCCAGATCGCTCATGGCGAGCAACTGTAGTGGGCCAGGCAGCGTGTCGGGCGCCGCCGGGCGCCGGGCCCGGGTGCATACTCAGCCCGTGGCGCTCCGTCCCACGGCCTCATTTCGGCGCCACGCCGGTCTGGTCCGCAGCGTGCTCGCCTCGCCCAGCGAGCGTCGCCTGATGGTCAGGATGGTGGTCTGGCGGCTCCTCGTCACGACGCTCAAGCACGGGCTGGGAATCACCCGGCTGGTCGCATTCGCCGGCGGCGTTCCGGCCGGCTCGGCGGCGGGCTGGCTGCCCGAGCGGGAACGGATCGTCGAGCTGGCGGCCCTGGTGTGCCGTCCGCGCCTGCTCCGCTCCAGCGACAACTGTCTCGACCGCAGCCTGCTCGCCTACCGCTATCTGATCGCCGCCGGCGTGAGGTCTTCGCTCGTGATCGGACTCGGACGGTCTGAGGATGTGGTGCTCGGCCATGCCTGGCTGACGATCGACGGGCGCCGAGTCGGCGATTCGCATGGCCCGCTCGGACCCTTCACCGAGATCCTCAGGTTCACCTCAGAGCCTCAGCCGACCGCAGCCCGCGGTACAGACGATCGAGGTCGTCGAGGAGCCGCTCGAGCGCGTAATCCCTGACCGCGTGCTCCCGTCCGGCCGATCCCATCCGCTCGGCCAGTCTGCGGTCCGCCAGGATCGAGGCGACCGCGCGCGCCAGCCCCGGCTCGTCTCCCGGTGCGGCGAGCAGCCCGGTCTCTTGGTCGCGTACCGCCGAGCGCACGCCGCCCACGTCGGTCCCCACCACCGGTACCGCGGCCGCTTGAGCCTCGATCAGGCTGACCGGCGTGCCCTCGTTGTCCGAGGTGAGCACGATCACGTCGCTGGCGAAGCACACGTCTGGCATGTCGCGCCGGAAGCCGGCCCAAAGCAAGCGATCCCCCAGCGCCTGCGCTTCCGGTGAGGCGACCAGCCGCTGGCGCAGCTCCCCGTCCCCGACCACCACGAAGCGCGGGGTCGGGCGGTCAGAGCGCGTGCGCGCTCGGTCGAGGAGCAGCCTGGCGACGCGCAAGAAGCGGTCGACGCGCTTGATCGGGACCAGGCGCGCGACCAGCGTGACCACATCATCGTCGGGATCGATCCCCCATTGCGCCCTCAGCACGGCCCGGCGCCGGGCGCGGCCGGAATCGTCGATGAAGGGAGCGAGGTCAAAGCCCAGGGCAACGACCACGAAGCGCTCCGGCGCGGCGACGCCGAGGCGCACGAGGTCATCGCGAACCTCTGCGGACACGGCGATGAGGGCATCGCTCCGGCGCGCGAGCCACCTTTCGATCAGGCGGTAGACGTTCGCCGTTGCATCCGAGAAGTAGCCCGTCAGCGAGTGGCCGTGAAAGGTGTGCACGACGACGGGGCGCCTCCGAGCGCTCGGGAACGCGATCAGTGCGGCGAGCCGTCCAAGCGTCCCCGCCTTCGCCGCGTGGGTGTGAACGATCTGCGGCCGATCGCGGCGCAGGATGCGGATGAGCTGCCACAAGGCGGCGAGATCGCCCCGTCCGGGAGCGCGCCGCATGCTGCCGATCAGGCTCGGCACCACCGCGAGCTCGCGGGCAAGGTAATCCATGCTTCCCTCATCCGCACCCTCGGCCCCGCGCACGAGGTGGGTTTGATAGCCGCGCGGCTCGAGGCGCCGCGTCAGCGTGATCGCCTGGATCGCCGGACCGCCGATGTTCAGCCGCCCGATGATCCGGGCGATCCGGACGGCATCGCTGTCGTTCGGGCCCATCTCGGCTTGGTCTAACCGGACTCCAGCGGCCCCATCGTCAGGCCCGCCCCATCGAGCTGCTCCCAATAGTGCTCGGCGTCGTCGCGGGGACCGCTCCAGACGATCGCGCGACCGCTGTTGTGGATCCGGTCGGCAAATCTGTATCCCTCCGCCAGCGTGACACCCGGCACGAACCGCGAGATGGTCTCAGCGACGTAGTCGAAGGTGTTGTGGTCGTCGTTGAGAACTATGACCCTCCACGGTCCACCGGACCCGCTCCCCGGTCCGCCGACACGCGGCCGTTGCACCGTCTGGGACATCGCCGCTCAGGATAGCGACGCCGCCGCGCGACCTGAGGGTCCGGAGGCCAGGCTCACAACGGCGTTTCAGGCTGCCCGCCTTCCGGCGACTGGCGCTCACCGCGCTTGCGCCAGTAGCGCTCAAGGCCGGCGTAGAGCTGGTCCGCGGGGGCCGCCTGCTCATAGGTCGGGACGAGCTCGGGCGCCACCGCGGCGGCGATCTGCGCTCGGATGCTCGCCTTGAAGCTTTCCAGGTCCGACGTCCGGGCCAACCCGGCCCAGACGTCGAGCCGCTCGCCGACGTCGAGGAGCTGCGCCTGCACGTCGTCGCTCCCGCCGAAGTGTGTCATCGCCAGCCGCCTCGGTGCCCACTCCCTGATCAGCTCAAGCGAAGCGTGCCAC
Source organism: Solirubrobacteraceae bacterium (assembly GCA_050996975.1). GTDB lineage: Bacteria > Actinomycetota > Thermoleophilia > Solirubrobacterales > Solirubrobacteraceae > Palsa-465. The sequence goes on from JBPCRJ010000135.1 coordinate 11,041, forward strand.
GCCTCGATATCAATGTCCGGAGGTGGGGTGGGAGGAATCGCGGGGCAGGCGCTGGTGATCCGCACGCCACCCACATCACCGACGAAAGCGGTACCGCGGCGGAGGTAGGACACGTGGTGCGAAGCGTGTCCGGGGGTGTAGGCGACCTCGAAGCCGTCCTCGAGCTGCTCGCCCCCGTGGAGGATCCGCAGTTGCGATTCGGGCACCGGAAGAACCTCGCCCCACAAACGATCCAGATCCTCGCCGTACAGCCGGCGGGCGCTCTGAACCAGACGCGAAGGATCGGCCAGGTGCTGGGCGCCGCGGGCGTGGACGTAGACCTCGAGGTCTGGCCAGAGTGCCACCAGCGATCCGCTGGCGCCGGCGTGATCGAGATGCACGTGGGTCAGCAGCAGCGCCCGTGGCCGCCAGTCGCCGAGCGCCGTCAGCAACGTGTCCAGACAGGACGCCGGACCCGGATCGACGAGCACCTCGCCGACCTGCCAGCAGCCGATAACGCGTTCGTGGCCGAGGTGCATCAGATCGATCACGCGTGCATCATCGGGCACCTCGACGAGGCCTCGATCCGAGCGCTCGATCCCCGCGGCCACGTCGACGGGCTCGGTGCCCGTCTCCACACTCAAGGGCTCAGCATCTGCGGCCACGTCGAAGGGCTCGGTGCCCGTCTCCACACTCAAGGGCTCAGCATCCGCGGCCACGTCGAAGGGCGCCGTATCGCCGGGACCAGGAGCCGCCTCGGTTGTGGGCTCGGTCGCGGTGTCCTCGGGTGGAAACCGCTCGGCGGCGCTGCGCGCGAGCTCGCCCAGATCCTCGGCAAGCTTCTGCACGTCAGCCACGATCCGGCGGCGCTCAGCCCAGACCCGATCCGTGGCGAGGTCGAGCTCCTTGATCCGGTCCTCGGCGCTGGCGGTGAGCTGGGTCACTTCCCGGCGTGCGGTTTGGAGGCGATCCTCCGCCTCCGATCGCGACTGCGTGGTGATCGCCTCGGCGGTGTCATGGGCGCGCTGCAGGATTCCCGCGACCTGCTCCCCCACCCGCTCGAGCGCCCGACGCACGGCCGCCTCGGGCGAGTGCGTGGCCTGGAGCTCGGTCACGAGCCGTACCGTCTTGCGCACGTAGGCGTCGACGGCAATCCGGTCATACCCGCGCAGCACGACCGGAAAGTCCACGTCGGCGGCCACGCGGACGGGGTCGTCCGGGAGCGTCGCGAGCGGCAGGGTGATCTCCTGCATGATCGCGTGCTCGGTGGCGGCGGAGTCGTGCTCGGGCACGGAGACCATTATCGCTCTTTGACGCGCCGAGAGCCAGCCGGAGGCGGCTCATACAATTCCCCAATGTCCGACGAGCCGCCGCCGCACCTGCCCGAGCGTGACCGGCCATGGATGATGCGGACCTACGCCGGTCACTCGGACGCCAGGCGCTCCAACGAGCTCTATCGGCGCAACCTGGCCAAGGGCCAGACGGGCCTGTCGATCGCGTTCGATCTGCCGACGCAGACCGGCTATGACCCAGACGCGACCCTCGCCCGTGGAGAGGTCGGCAAGGTCGGCGTCTCCGTGGCGCACCGCGGTGACATGGAGACCCTGATGGACGGCATCCCGCTGGCCGGGATGAACACCTCGATGACGATCAACGCCACCGCCGCCTGGCTGCTCGGCCTCTACGTCGCCGTCGCCGACGAGCAGGGAATCGACCGCTCCGAGCTCAAGGGCACGACTCAAAACGACATCATCAAGGAGTACCTCTCCCGCGGGACCTACGCGTTCCCTCCGGAGCCCTCGATGCGACTGATCGCGGACATGGTCGCGTTCACCGTCAACGAGATCCCGAGCTGGAACCCGATCAACGTCTGCTCCTATCACCTGCAGGAGGCAGGAGCGACCCCGGTCCAGGAGATCGCCTTCGCCGTCTCCAACGCGATCGCGGTCCTCGATGCCGTCCGCGACCGCGGGGAGGTCGCCGCCGAGGACTTTCCCAGGGTCTGCGGC
>JBPCRJ010000137.1:0-35127 GCA_050996975.1 Solirubrobacteraceae bacterium
GGGGGGATGTGGGCGCCGGCGGCGGGGGAGTGGAAGGGGGGGCGGTGGATAGCGAAAAACACTCACTGCTCGCCCCTGCCCCCCTCCCCCGCCCGCGTGCGTCTCGAGCTCCGCTGGGCCTGGCTGCTCGAGGGCGCGGCCCGATACTTCTGCGGCCAGACCGAGCACTCCCGGCCCGCGATTGCCCGCCGGCTGCGCGAGGGCGCTGCTCCCAACTTCCCACCCGGATTTCGCGACGCGACGCTGCTCGGAGGAACCGTGATCGACCTCTTGGCGCGCGAGGAAGGCGAGCGCCTGGCAGCCCAGTTCGCCTGCCGGCTCCATCACCAGGGCGCCCGCGCAGCGCTGTCCACGGCGTTCCACGGCCGCCCGTTCGTCCACACCGAGGGCGCGTGGCGCTCACACCTGGCGCGGATGGCGGGCACAAGCTGAGGCCTCTCCATCCCGCACAACGGGGCGAGACCTGAAGGGCGCGGCGCGGACGGCCAGGCGAGTCCGGAGTTGCCCGCATCACCGCAGCACATCGCCCGCCAGCCACACCACCAGCGCGCCGAATGCGAGCGCGAGGAGCAGCCCGGCGAAAAGCCAAGCCGGGCGGGCGGGCGGACCCGTCGGCTCGGCCCCGATCAGCTCGGCCTCGAGCAGGATCTCGCGAGCGGTGATCAGGCCCGCCTGGGGCACCAGCACGTCTCGCGGGCCGGCAGCGAGGAAGTCCGGCACGTCGAAGCCGGCGCTGCGCCGCAGCATGCTCGGAACGCCCTCCTCCAGCAGCAACCCTTGGATGAACTCCGCCTCGGCCTGGTTGCTAGCCCATGCGACACGGACGAGCTCACCTTCGGCCAGCTGGGGCTTGACCTTACGCGCCCACTTACGGCGCTCGGTAAGCCGCTGCGCCTCCCCGGCGGGCTCCGCATGGACGAGCGGCAGCCGGCACGACGGGCAGAAGCGCTCCTGGGCGGAATACGCATCTCCGCAGCCCGGACACACGACCGGCTCGAGCAGCTCTCGTGCCATCACTCCCCGACCAGCTTCGCCTCTGTTTGCCTCGGTGCCGGTTCGCGCCAGCCTGCGCAGGACATCACTCCACGATCAGCTCGGCGTCCGTCACCTGACCGTCGCGGATCGTGAACGCTCGCACCTCCGGATCGCCGTTCGCCAGCCCGACGATCACGCAGAGGGTGTCGGGATAGAACGCGAGGTTGATGTCCGTCTGCGAGGGATAGGGCGCGCTGCGCGTGTGTGAGTGGTAGATCGCGCCCAGGTCCAGATCGGCGTCCTCGATCTGCATCTGGATCCGGAACTGCTCAGCGCCGTCGATCTCGTAGCGCAGCGGGCTCGCGGCGGCGTTCGTCGCGCGATGCACCTCGATCGCCTGGTCCCCACGCGCTGCCACCATCCCGCAGCACTCGTTCGGCGCCTGCGCCCGCGCGTGAGCGATCATCTCGTCGTACAGGTCCCGAGCAATCCGCATTGCCTCACCGAGGCTACCAGCGCACCTTCAGGCTGAGGAGCGATGCCGCCCCTCCAGCTTGACGAGAAATCCTCCACCATGGAGGCTTTTCGATCACTTTCGATCGCCGTTCGTATATTGCACACAAATCCTGGGCCTCGCGCGTGGCCAAGGGCGCAAGAAACAAGTCCGCGCGTATGAGAGCCTCCAGTGGTGACCTATACCGATTCCACCACCGTGACCCGACCCAAACCCCCAGCCGAGGCCGTCAGTGCCACCCCCCCAGCCGGCGCCGCCACCCCCCCAGCCGGCCGCGGCCCCAAACCCGCCGCCGACCGCGCCGCGATGACCCAGGCTGACCGCGCGGCCAACCTCCTTGGCGTCGTCGTTCCGTTCGTCGGCGTCCTGGCGGCGGTGGTCCTGCTCTGGCAGCGCGCGGTCGACGGCGTCGATCTCGCGATCCTGGGAACGATGTATCTCCTTACCGCCGTCGGCGTGACGGTCGGCTTTCACCGGCTGCTCACGCACCGCGCATTTCAGACCTACCCGTGGCTCGAGCACACCTTTGCCGTGATGGGCTCTCTGGCCGTGCAGGGCTCGGTGATGGACTGGGTCGCCGACCACCGCAAGCACCACGCCCATACTGACTGCGAGGGTGATCCACACAGTCCCCACGTGGGCCACGGTAGTGGTCTCGCGGGCCTCTGGCACGCTCACACCGGCTGGCTGCTAGAGACCCAGGGCCAGGCTGATTGGAACCGGTACGCCAAGGACCTCTACGAGAATTCGACGATGCGTCAGATCGGCCGCAGGTTCCCCCTACTCGTCGGGCTCTCGCTTTTGATTCCCACGCTGGCCGGGTTCGCCCTGCACGGCTTCACGCTCTCAGGTGCGCTCCGCGGCTTCGTGTGGGGCGGGCTCGTCAGGATCTTCTTCGTTCACCACATCACGTGGTCGGTGAACTCGGTGTGTCACTTCTTCGGGCGCCGGCGATTCGACCTCGAGGACCACTCGACCAACGTCAGCTGGTTGGCGCTGCTCTCGCTGGGTGAGTCCTGGCATCACAACCACCACGCGTTCCCGCGCTCGGCCTACCACGGTCTGCGCCGGTGGGAGATAGATCCCTCTGGGCTAATCATCTCGGCCATGCAGCGCACGGGGCTGGCGTGGAACGTCGTGCGCATCACACCCGAACGCCAACGGGCCAAGATGGTGCTCGACGCCCCCTCGTAGCACTCAGCGCCTCCCCGTTACGAACGCGTCCGGCACCGCCCTGGAGATGTCCCCCGGATACAGCAACCCGCTCAGCACGGTCGCGTGCTGAGCCTCGCTGGCCAGCATCTCCGCGGCCGAGCGCACGAGCATCGGATTGATCAGCGCCGAGATCAGGCGACCGTAGGCGCTGACCGCGACGGCTTCGACCGCGATCAGCAACCGGAGCGCGTCGCGCTCGGTCCGCAATCCCGCGAGCCGCACCGACACGTGGTGGGAGGCGAGGCTCCGATCGGCCGCCCGGTCGTCCACCAGCGCCGGTGTCTGAGGCGCACCCAGCGTCGACAGCCAGCCGCGCAGCAACGCTATGTGGACGCGCTCGTGAGCCAGGAGGCCCGCGGCGACGCGCGCCGAGGCGACCGCGAGCAGCTGAGCGCCCAACACCCGCTCGTAGACGAAGGCGACGAGCAGCTCCACCTCGAGCACGGAGGTGAGCGACCCAGCCTCGGTCTCGCTCTGCCCTGAGGCGGTTTCCACGCCGACCGCCGTCAGGATGCTTACCGTCGCCGCGCCCAGCCCCACCGACGGGATCGCGCCGGAGAGAAGCTCGCGTCGGGTGCAACCGCCGGCGGGTAAAGCGCCCACGTCCGACGGCTCACTCGGAGCCGGTGACCAACGCCGCCGGATCGGGCTCGAGGCCGATCGCGGAGCGCAGGATCGAGATGTGCTGCGCGTCGTTGGCGAGAATCGAGGCCACTGCTGCCCTGACGCTTCCGGGCGAAAGGCCTGGAAGCACCTCGATGTAGGTGGCGACCTGGGCGCCTTCGGAGCGGTGCAGGAGCATCAGGACGTCGCGCCCGTCATGCGGATTCCCGAGGTCGTAGCTCGGCTCAGGCACGTGAGCGTAACCGCGCGCCTGCTTGATCAGCCTGCGCAGCTGGCCGGCGTGAGACAGCTCCTGGGCGAGGAACCGCTTGGCCGCGATCTGTCCCGCGCCGCTCAGCCGGGGGATCCCCGCCGTGTAGGCGGCGATCGTCGCGTGCTCGAGATCGAGGACGCGGTTGAGGAGCGCGACGTCCGTGTCTCGCGCCGGCGGCGAGAGTCCTGACACCGACGGACGCGACGATCTCCCGCCACAGCCCGCGAGCAAGATCGCGCCGCCGGCCACCGTCGCGCAGCAGAGCAGCTGCCTGCGAGACGCCATGTCTCCACTTGCCGGCCCGCTCACCACCAGACGGTGGCGTCCAGATTCTCGATCTCGTCGATGGGTCGCGTATAGATCCCGGAGGACAGGTACTTCCAACCGTCGTCGGCGACGATGAACACGACGTTGCCTTCATCGAGCTCGCTCGCGATCCTGACGGCGACGCGGGCGATTGCTCCCGAGGAAACGCCCGCAAACAGCCGCTCCTCGTCCAGCAGCTTGCGGGTGAACAAGATCGCATCATGGTTGGTCACGAAGATCTTGCGGTCCAGCAGCGAGAGATCGATGATGGGCGGAATGAAGCCGTCTTCAAGCGAGCGCAGACCCTGGACCGGCTCGCCCTGCATGGGCTCGGCGGCGACGATCTTGACCTGATCGCCCAGCTCCTCCTTCAGCCGCCGCCCGTTGCCCATCAACGTCCCGCCGGTGCCCAGGCCGGCGACGAACGCCGCGATCTCGTCGAGCTCCTCGAGGATCTCCAGCGCGGTGCCGTTGTAGTGCGCGAGCGGATTGGCCGGGCTGCCGTACTGATAGGGCATGTAGTACGAGGCGTCGCGCTGGGCCATCTCGAGCGCCAGCTCGACCGCACCGTTTGAACCCTTGGACCCTTCGGAATAGACGATCTCTGCGCCGTACATGAGCAGTAGCTCGGTGCGCTCGCGGGTCACGTTCTCGGGCATCACAACCTTCAGCGGATAGCCCTTGCGCCCGCAGATCATCGCGAGCGAGATCCCGGTGTTGCCCGAGGTCGGCTCGAGGATCGTCTGCCCCGGTCCGATCAGACCCTTCTCCTCCGCGTCCTCGATCATCGCCCGGGCGATCCGGTCCTTGACCGACCCGGTGGGGTTACGTGACTCGAGCTTCGCCCAAATCCGCACGCCCGGCTTAGGGCTGAGGCGCTTGAGCTCGACGAGCGGGGTATGCCCGATCGCCTGGACGATGTCGCCGTACCGTCCGCCGCAAGGCTTGTTCTCGAGGCGCTCGGCAGCCATGCTTCACGAAGTGTAGCGATGGCTTACCGCCGCGGGCGCGGCCCGTCCGCAGGGGGCCTACCGCCGCGGGCGCGGCCCATCCGCGGGGCGCTAGATCCGTCCGCCGGCCATCGCGGGGAGGATCACGAGCGTATCGCTCGCGCCCACCGCCGTGGCCAGACCGTCGAGCACCCGCACGTCCTCGTCGTTGAGATAGACGTTGACGTACCGGTTCAACCCCCCGTCCGTGGCAAACAGCTGCGACTTGGTGTCCGGGTGGCTCTCGGCGACGGAACTCAGGATCTCCCCCACCGAGGCGCCGTCGGCGCTCAGCTCCTTCTCGCCGCCGACAGACGGACGCAGGACGGGTGGGATCCGGACGGTGGCCATGCGTTAACCCTAGTCCCTAGTGCGCGCCCGCGCAGAACGCCTCGTAGTCAGGAAAGACGCCCAGTTCCTCGTCGGCGATCGAGTCGGGGTCGCGCGAGCAGACCGGACACTGCGGATCCTGGCGCACCTTGACCTCGGTGACCCGCGCCGCCAGTGCGTCGTACATCAGCAGACGACCGATCAGCGACTCGCCCTCGTCGAGGATCAGCTTGATCACCTCTGTGGCCTGGAGCAGGCCCATCGTCCCGGGGAGCACCCCGAGCACCCCGTTCGCGCCGCACGACGGCGCGAGCTCCGGCGGCGGGGGCACCGGGAACAGGCAGCGATAGCACGGACCTGCGTACGGCTTGAACACCGACAGCTGGCCTTCGAAGCCGAGGATCGCGGCCGACACGACAGGAATCTTCAGCCGCACCGAAGCATCGTTGAGCAGATAGCGCGTGGGGAAGTTGTCGAGGCCGTCGACGATGATGTCGTACCCGGGCAGGATCTCCATGATGTTCTCGGCGCCGAGCCGCACGTTGTGCTTCTCGACCTTGACGTCCGGGTTCAGAGCGTTGATCGTCTGCTGCGCCGAGTCGACCTTGGGAACGCCGATCCGATCGCTCGAGTGGATCACCTGCCGCTGCAGGTTGGAGAGGTCGACGTCGTCGTTATCGACGATCCCCAGCGTTCCGACGCCGGCCGCCGCGAGATACAGGGCCGCTGGAGAGCCAAGCCCGCCGGCCCCCAGCAGCAGCACCTTGGCATCGAGCAGCTTCTGCTGGCCCTCGATCCCGACCTCGGGCAGGAGCAGGTGACGCGAATAACGCTCGCGCTGCTCGGCGGTGAGCGCTCGTGGGGTCTCGACATCGTAGCCACGGTCCTTCCACAGCGTGATGCCGCCGGTCATCGACTCGACGTGCTCGTAGCCGAGATCCTCGACCAGTGTGCGCGTGGCGTAGGCGGACCGATTGCCCGAGGCGCAGTAGACGATCAGGTGCCGGGAGCGATCAGGGGCAGCGGCCTCGATCCGGGACTCGAGATATCCGCGCGGCACATGCTTGGCCCCCGGAATCTGACCGGAGGCCAGCTCTTCGCTCTCACGAACGTCGAGAACCAGAGCGCCGTTGTTCATCTGCTCGCGCACGACCGCGGGGTCGACCTCTTCGATCCGGCTCTTGATCTGGCGGAGAAGCTCTGCGCTCGACAAGCTCATCAGGTGAAATTCCTTAATTCCTTAAATGCACTCTGGATTCAATACTTCAGAGAGTATAGCGCCAAAATGGCGGTGCTGGTCAGGAATCGCCTGGGCGGGGAAGCGCCCGCAGCCCATCAAGGGCGGGCGATCTCGCGCGCGCTGGTGGCATGAGATCGGCTCACCGATCTCTCACGCGCCCTGGCCGCATCTCACGACGCCAACGGACGACCATTCGTGGCGCTCTACGATCCCGGCGTGCGTCCGCCGGTCGACCATATCGCCGCTCCCGCGTTCCCACCCCGGCTGCCGTGGATCAACGTCGCCGCGCTGCGGATGGATCAGCAGCTCGGCCGGCCGGTGCTGATCGAGTTTTGGGATTTCTGCCGCCCCAACTCGATCCGCACGATGCCCTACCTGAAGGCTTGGCACCAGCGTTACAAGGACGCCGGTCTGCGGGTGATCGGGGTCCACTCGGCCGGGTTCGAGCCGTCGATGAACCCGGAGGCCGTCCGCGCCGCCGTCTCACGCCTGGACGTTCGCTACCCGGTGGTGGTGGACACCGAGCACGAGATCTGGAATCTGTACGGGAACCTGGGCTGGCCGGCGCGCTACCTGTTCGATCAGCGGGGAACGCTGGCCGAGTACCACTACGGCGAGGGCGCCTACGCCGAGACCGAGCGGGCGGTCCAGGAGCTGCTCGGTTTGGCGCGCGAGCTCGTGGCGCCGCAAGCCCCCGAGGATGCCCCGGACGCGCAACTGCGCGTCCCGAGCGAGGACGTCATCGGTCCCTACAGTGGACCGTATGAAGCCGGCAGCGTTTGGGCCGTGCTCGAAGGGTCCGGCTCGGTGAGGGCAAACGGCGCCACCATCGCCGTCGAGCACCCCGGCTGCTACGAGCTCGTCTCCCATCCCCGGAGCACGGTCGGCGTGCTCGTGCTCGAGGTCGGCGACGGCGTACGCTGCCACGCGGTGTGCTTCACCCCGGGCATTGCGGCTCCTTAAACCCGGCCCGGCTCGCTCCGCCGCGTCGGGGCCTGAACCTCATCGAGCAAATTCCTCAGCTCGGGTGGCCCTTCGTCGCCCACCACGGCGCAGAAACCCGGCCGGTAGGGGCTCTGCCGCGGGGCGTCGCCGATAAGGCCCGTCTCGTGGATCCAGCTCCCGATGTTGAGCAACTGGGTGCCGGACCGGGTGGTCCATTCGCGTCGCGTCTCGCCCACCAGCGGACCGGCGCGATGAGTGTGGCCGAAGATCACGTGCGCTGGGGTGACGTGCAGGCGCGCGAGCACCTCGTCGAACGCGCGCAGGCTGGCTCGCCGTAGCTCCTCGCGTGAGAGATCCGCGCGCAGCGGTCCGAGCCCGGCCCGGTTCAGCCCGGCCACGAGGACCGGAAACATCGCGACCAGCCCCCGTCGCCGCAGGCTCGCACTCCGACCAGTGCCCGTCAGCGCTCGCCATGCCGTGACGGACACGCCCTGCGAAGCGCGACCGACCTCGCCCACCGCACTTTGCGCGATCGAGTCGATCCACGCGTAGAGCGGACCCAGCGCGGCTTCGTAGTCCTCTGCGCACCGTGGACCGCTCGCCGCCTCGCGCACGATCCGCGCCATCGCTCCGGCACCCAAACGCTCAAGCATCGGCACGGTGGTGTGGCGATCGCCGTAGTGACCGTGAATGGCGTAGAGATCATCGCGCAGCCAGACTCCGGGATAGGCCACGCGCACGCGCGCGGGCGCGAGCCAGCCCACCACCGCGCCAAGGAGCTCCCCCGCGTAACAGTCGACCGCGCTCTCAAGCCCCAGCGGCGCGGAATCGACGTCGCTCTCAAGCCCCAGCGGAGCGGAATCAGCCGCGCGCTCAAGCCCCGCCGGAGCGCAAGCGCCGTTGCGGGCACGACGCGCGAGCCAAGCCGCCGCGAGCTGGTGGTCGTGGTTGCCGGGCACGACGATCGCCTCTCGTCCCGGGCCGAGCGCCGAGCCGATCTCCCCCAGCACCTCCTCGGCGACGGCCAGAATGTCGGTGACCGGTCCCTGGCGAAGCTCGATCACGTCTCCGAGCAGGACGAGCCTGTCAAAGCCCGGCAACGCGTTTAGCAACGCCTCTCGGGGCCGCGCCATGCGCAGGAGATCGCACTGGGAGCGGGCACCAAGGTGCAGGTCGGAGACGACCAGCGTTCGCAACTGGACGCTCTAGGCTGACGCGGCGGCGATCGCTTGACGGATCGCCTTGGGCAGCATGAAGCGAACGTCCTCCTGCACAACCTCGAGCTCCTGGACGTCGGTTGTGCCCCGCGCGCGGAAGAAGTCCACCAGCCGCTGCACGAGCTCCTCTGGCGCACTCGCCCCCGACGTGATCCCGACGACCCGCATGTCCACGAGCCACTGCTCGCGCACCTGGGCCTCGTTGTCGATCAGGTGGGAGACGGCGCCGTGCTCACGCGCAACCTCGACCAGACGATTAGAGTTCGAGGAGTTGCGAGAGCCGATCACGAGCACCAGATCGCAGGCGTTGGCGAGCTGCTTCACCGCCGCTTGACGGTTGGTCGTCGCGTAGCAGATGTCGTCGGTGCGAGGGCCGACGATCGCCGGGAAGCGCTCCCGCAAGCGATCGATGATCGCGGAAGTCTCATCCACCGACAACGTCGTTTGCGAGATGTAGGCGACCTTGCCCGGATCCTTGACCTCCAGGGCATCGACGTCGTCCTCGTTCTCGATCAGGACGATGTCCTGCGGCGCCTCGCCCATCGTGCCCTCAACCTCCTCGTGACCGGCGTGCCCGATCAGCACGATCGTGTAGCCCTCGGCGGCGAATTTGTTCGCCTCCCGATGGACCTTGGTGACCAGCGGACACGTCGCGTCGATCGTCTGCAGGCCCAGGCGCCGTGAATTCGCATGCACGGTCGGTGCGACCCCGTGGGCGGAGAAGACCACCGTCGCTCCCTCGGGCACCTCGGTCTCCGAATCCACGAACACCGCGCCGCGGGCCCGCAGCTGCTCGACGACGTGCTTGTTGTGGACGATCTCCTTGCGCACGTAGACGGGCGCTCCGTAGAGCTCCAGCGCTCGCTCGACCGTCTGCACGGCTCGGTCCACGCCGGCGCAATAGCCGCGCGGGGTAGCGAGCAGAAGCTTCTCGGGCACCGAGTCCATTGTCCGCAGTGTAGGCGTCCTCTCCGATGCCTCGACGGACAACCGCGAGGTCCGAACGCGACTACCTTCGACGGACAACCGCGAGGTCTGAACGCGACTACCTTCGATGGACAACCGCGAGCTCCGAACGCGACTATCTTCGACGGACAACCGCGATGTCCAGACGCGACTACCTTCGACCGACATCCGGGACTCCCGCCCGCGGGTACGCTTCAGTCATTATTGAGCTGGGACCGTCCGTTCGGAGAGGATCTTGCCGCAGCAGCACCTGGACCGCCTCACCTCGACCGACGCATCTTTCCTGCACCAGGAAGGGCCGGCGTCGCATATGCACATCGGCGCGGTGCTCGTGTTCGCCGGCTCGCCGCCGGCGTACAGCGACTATCTCGATCACGTTCGGGGGCGACTGCACCTCGTGCCGCGCTACAGGCACAAGCTGGTCACTCCTCCGTTCGAGACGGGACGACCGTTGTGGGTGGACGACCCGAGCTTCAACCTCGAATATCACGTGCGGGATGCCGCGCTGCCGCCTCCGGGCAACGAGGGTCAGCTGTTCCAGCTCGCGTCCCGGATCGCCTCCCAACCCCTCGATCGCTCCAAGCCACTATGGGAGAGCTGGCTCGTCGAAGGGCTGTCCGGCGATCGGTTTGCGCTGATCTTCAAGACCCATCACTCGCTTGTCGATGGTGTGTCCGGAGTCGATCTGGCCACTGTGCTGCTCGATCTCGGCGAGGCGTCAACCGCGCCCCACGCTGAGCTGGAGCCGTGGCGCCCCCGCCCCGAGCCCACCTCCACTGACCTCGTTCTGGCCGGAGCCTTGGGCGCGGTCAGCACAACGGCCGGGATCGTCTCCCGCGCACTCGGCGCGATGAGGCGACCGGGTACGTCGCTCGGCATGCTGCGAGACGTGGCCGAAGGGGTCGGCGAGCTCGTCTGGGCGGGGCTGAATCCCGCGCCCGACACGCCCCTCAACGTGGAGATCGGCCCTCACCGACGCTATGCGGTCGTGCGTCAGCAGCTCAAGGACTACAAAGAGGTCAAGGACACGCTCGGCGGCACGGTCAACGACGTCGTGCTGAGCGTCGTCTCGGGATCGCTCGCGCGCTGGCTGCGCTCACGCGGGGTCCGCACGGAAGGGCTCGAGATGCGAGCCCTCGTGCCGGTGTCGGTCAGGACCCATGCACACCAAGACTCGCTCGGCAATCAGCTGACGGTGATGCGCGGCCCGCTCCCGGTCTACATCGACGATCCTGTGGCGCGGCTGAGCGTCGTCAGGCAGGCGATGGACGGCCTCAAGGAATCCAAGCAGGCCGTCGGGGCAGCGACGCTCACGCAGGTGGAGGAGCTGGCGCCGCCCACTATCCTCGCCCAGGCGTCACGGCTGCATTTCAATACCCGACTGTTCAACCTGCTCGTGACGAATATTCCCGGTCCCCAGGTGCCGCTATACGTGCTCGGGCGCAAGCTCGAGGACCTCTTCCCCGTGGCGTTCCTGCCCAAGGATCATGGGTTGGCGATCGCGGTCATGTCCTACGACGGCGGACTGGACTACGGGCTGCTCGGGGACTACGAAGCGCTCGGGGACATCGACGTGGTCGCAGACGGGATCGAGGCGGCGCTGCAGGAGCTGCTCGAGGCGGCCCGACGCGCGCCCGCGCGCTCCTCGCCGGCCAGGCGAAAGCCCGCGCGCTCCTCGACGTCCCCGATCATGCCCACCGCCAACCGGCCCAAGCACGGACCGGCAAGCGAGATGCGAGCCAAGCGGAGCGGCGGCCAACGCCCCGCACCCCGCAAGGGCCAGTCCCCGTAGGCCGGCGCGGCAGCCGCTGCATCGTGGACGCTACGGCCGAGTCAGCGGCTCGCGCGCGAACCTCAGAACCCGAACCTCAGAACCCGAGTGCGAACTTGGCGTCCTCGCTCATCTTCTCCGGCGTCCACGGCGGTGAGAACGTCATCGTCGATTGAACCTCCTCGACCCCCGAGAGCTCGCCGACAAACTCCTCGATCTGCTCTTCGACCTGCGGTCCGATCGGGCAGCCGGGACTGGTCAGCGTGTAGGTGACTCGCACCGTGCTGGCGTCGACCTCGACACCGTAGATCAGCCCCAGCTCGACGAAATCGAGCCCGAGCTCGGGATCGATCACGTCGCGGAGGGCCTCGGTCACTTCGTCTGCGGAAACCATTGCGTCAGAGTGTACGAAACCCGCGCCGTCGGTCTTGCGCCGGCGCCGGTTGGTCGTGTAGGTTTGCCCGATCGTCGACTTCGATGATCAACCGCCCACGCTGCGCTGCCGCGGGGACGAGGATCGGGCCACGCAGGGGCGTCGGCGGCGCGCCCTTGTCCGGGCGATCGGCTCGGAGACCGACGTGATCGTCGACCTGAGCGAGCTGGTGTTCGCCGATCCATCGTTGATGATCGACCTGGCGATGCTCTCCCGGCGCCTGCGCGCGCGCGGGCGCTCGATCCTGCTGCGCGGCGCCCAGCCCCAGATCAAGACCCTGATCGAGATCGTCGGCCTGCACCGGCTCGCGGGAGTCAGGCTCGAAGGCCCCACGCCGGCCGTCGCGTAAGCGGCTGACAGCGCGAGCAGGCGGCTGGGGCACCCAAGTCTCCCCGGCATCCTCGAGGGAGCGCCGATCCAGCCTCCGGAGCACCCGAGTAGCCTTCGGCGGGATGCTGTTGGCGTTTGTCCTCCTGATCTGTTGGCCGGTCGCCGAGCTGTACGTGGCGATCAAGGTTGGAGAAGCGATCGGGGTCCTCGACACGATCCTGCTGCTGCTCGTCACCTGGCCGCTGGGGATCTGGGCAGTGCGATCGCAGGGGCGCGCGGCGTGGGAGCGGCTCGCGCTGGCGCTCGCTCAGGGCAGACCGCCCGGAGTGCAGGTCCTCGACGGCGTGCTGGTGCTGATCGGCGGAACGCTGCTGATCCTTCCCGGCTTCATCACCGACGTACTCGGCGTCTGCCTACTGCTGGCACCCACCCGGTGGCCGCTGCGAAAGCTGCTGGTGGCCAACCTCCGGAGCCGGTTGGTCGTGCGGGCGTCTCGCTTCGCCGGGCGGGGAGGATCGCCCTACGTCGAAGGACGGCCCGATGTCGCAGGACGGCCCGATGTCGCAGGACGGCCCGACATCGCAGGACGACCCGACGTCGACTCCACGGCAACCGACATCGATCCTCCCCACCTGCGGCGATGAGCCGGGGCGCGACCGCGAATCTGCGCACCCTGGCGTTCGGGGAGCTTGACTGCGCGTCGTGGGGAGCGGTGTGGAACCCTGGCGGGGGCGGCGAGGTGATGATCAGCCTGGGCGCCGGGACCGAGGTGGCAACGGCCCGCGTGACGATCGCCGGATCGAGCGAGCGCGAGCAGTGGCGACTCGCGGGGAAGGGCGTCGATCTCGTCGTGTCCGGCGAGCGAGAAGCGGCGCAGGCAAGGAGCGACGGCGCCTGCGTCGGCTTTGATCAGCTCTGCCGCGTCAGCGGCAGGTTCGCGGTCGGCGGGGAGGAGCGCGTGGTCGATTGCCCGGGCCGCCGCGGGCTGCGCACCGCCGTCGATCTGGACCGGTGCGACTCGGCTCGCGACGTGTCGGCCTGGTTCGGTCCCGACGAAGGCTTGGCGCTGGTCTCGATTCGTCCGCGCGGGAGCACCGGCCACGAACGCGATCTGGTCACCGCGGCGGCGTTCGACGCGCTGCGCTCGGTCCCCGTAGCCGACCCGCGCCTGTCGACGACGTACGCGGCGGCCGGTCGGCCTGTCCGCGCCAGTCTCGAGCTGTGGCTCGAGGATGAGCAGAGCGAGCTGTACCCGCAGCGCACCGCCGGAGACTCGATCGGGCCGGGGGTCGACCGGCTCGAGGGAGGATTCGAGCTCCATACGACGCCTATCCGGTGGCGCGGCGCCGGCCGCGAGGGCACCGGGATCTACATGCTCGCACGCTCGCGATGACCCCCACCCCCACCAACAGCCCCGTCAAGGCCGTGATCAGCGACTTCGGCGGCGTTCTGACCTCGCCGCTGATCGAGGCGTTCATCGCGCTCGGGGCTTCGCTGGGGATGTCGCTCGAGACGCTCGGGATCGCGATGGCGGCGGTCACCGAAAACGGTTCCAATCCGCTGTTCGAGCTCGAGACCGGGCGGATCTCCGAGGCCAGCTTCCTGCACACGCTCGGGGCCCAGCTCAGCGCACAGCTCGGGCGCGAGATCGAGCTGCACGGCTTCGGCGAGCGCTACTTCGAGCAACTGCACCCGAACGAGCGCCTGATCGAGTACATGCGCGAGTTGCGCGACCGCGGCTACAAGCTGGCGATCTGCACCAACAACGTCCGCGAGTGGGAAGCGTTGTGGCGCGCCAAGCTCCCCGTCGAGGAGATCTTCGACGTCGTCGTCAACTCGGCGCTCGTGGGCGCCCGCAAGCCCGAGCCGAGAATCTACGAGGTGACGCTGGAGCGACTCGGACTACCGCCGGGCGCGGCGCTCCTGCTCGACGACGTCGAGCTCAACTGCGCCGCGGCGCGACAGCTGGGAATCGGAGCGGTGCAGTTTCGCTCCACCGAGCAGGCGATCGAGGAGATCGAGACGGCATTGGCCTAGGAGCGTCGATCTCAGTTCTCCACCCCCAGACGGTCCCAGCAGTAGAGCTCCAGGCACTCCTGCGCCAGTTGGACGCAGCGCTTCTTCGACAACCACGGCAGCACCGTCTCGAGCGCCTGCTCCTCTCCCACTCCGGCCTCGAACGCCTCCTCGCCGCGGAAGCCCGCGGCGATCTTGAGCGCCTCCCGGCGATTCTCGCCCAGGGAACGGAATACGTTGACCAGGAACTCCTTGTTAGGCAGCGGATGACCCACCTCCAGTGAGGCGTGCCAGGAGGCCAGCAGCGACAGGTCGTGCTCGTCGAGGTCGGCGACCGCCTTGACATAGTGGGACTCGAGCTCTGACTCGGGAATCTCATCCACCCAGGCGTGAACGACCTCGCCGAGGATCTGTCGGCGTGCCTCACGCCCGACCGAGTCGGCGATGACCCGGATGGCGTTCTGCGGTTCGATGAAGCAGAGTGACATTGCGGCTCCGGCTCGATAATGCGAACACCGCAGAAGGTAGGCGGTGGCCCGGACGGAGCTAAAAGGGGGTGGGCTGGGCGCAGGCGCCCGCCCACCGGTTTACGGCGTGCTCGAAGCCGGACCGGGGGCCGGATGGGCGGGCAGGACCTCCGGAGCCCTCGGCGCCTGGGCGAAATTGAAGTCGGATTTCAGGTTGCCCAGCTGCGGGAGCGCCTCGCGGACGTCGGGTCGGGGATCCGGACGGCCGTCGGTCCTGGGGTCAAGCCGCTGCGCACCGAGGAAGTCGTCCTCGATGAACTTGTTATAGGCGTCGTGGCTGAGGACCTGATGGTCGATGTAGCCGCTGCGGGCGTAGGGGCTGATCACGATCCCCGGGACTCGAAGGCCATAGCCGTTCTGGTCCACGACCGGCGGCACGACGTGATCGTAGAACCCTCCCCAGTCGTCCCAGCTGAGGAAGATCGCGGTGCTCTTCCAGTTGGGGCTGTGCATGACCGCGTTGATCAGGCCGGTGACGTAGGTCTGGCCGGCGCTGACGAGCGCTTGGGGATGCTCTGAGACCTTTCCGTTCGGGTCGATCCACGAGACGGCCGGCAGGGTGCCGTTCCTGGCCGCGGTGTAGAAGTTGCTGAGCGTCTGCACGTTGCCGAGCTGACCGTCCTGATGGACGTCGGTGAAGTGTGGCAGCGGGTTCCAGATCCCCGGCGTCTTGGGGCCCTGCGCGACCGGGGCGCAGCTCGTCGCGGCGTCGTTCTCGCAGTCGGGCTCGCTGCCCTTGAACACGTAGTAGCCCCAGCTCACGTTCTGGCGGTGGAGCAGGTAGGTCATGTCGGTCCACGCGTACAGCGGCGAGCTGGTCAGCGGCAGCCCCGGCGGATTCGGGCTCTGGAGCTGGTTCGTGCACGAGCCGGGGCTGAACGGGTCGGTGCAGAAGGCCGACCACTCGGAGACCTGGAACAGGTGCTGGGGCAGGCTCCAGGAGGCGTTGGGCTCGAACATCTTGTCCTGGAGCACGTAGTCGTGCGCGTAGCGCCAGTAGTTGGGGATCTCCCGGGCATCGTGGTAGCCCATCACGTCGACGCACCTGGTCAGCTGCCCCTCCTGACAGGGGCTGCAGTCCGGATTGGTGCCGCCGCACATCCGGTTACCTCCCTCGGCCTGCCCGACGAAGCCGTTCATCTGGCCCCCGTTGATGTCGGCGGTGGCGTTGACGGCGCTGTGCGGGCCCCCGAAGTTCGTGTCGTTGGGATCGTGGAAGGGCTTGACGCAGCCGCCGTTCACCGGGTCGGGCACGCACACGTTGGCGGGGATCCCGTCCGCGCCCGGATAGGTGCCGAAGTAGGTGTCAAACGAGCGGTTCTCCTGCATGATCACGACCACGTGCTTGATCTTGTGGATCTGGCTCACGCTGATCTTGAGCACCCGCGAGTACGAGCGGATGTTCCGCGGATCCCCCGCCAGGACGACTCGCACGTGCGCAGTTCCGGCGTGCCGGAAGCGGTGGCCGAGGAAGAAATGCGATTGCCGACCCAGGCGCGGGCGGGCGATCGTCACCCACCGCTGGCCGAAGCGCTGCTGGACGACGACGCGCTGGCCGGCGTGCGACGGGGTCACCCGGCCGCTCAGGCGCACCTGATCGCCGGGGATCGCGGTGGCGACGGAGGTCGTGGATGCGGTTGACGCGGTCGAGGGGGTGCCCGTTCTCAATGTGATCAGCGCGTGCACGCGCTGGTACACGAGGGCGCTGCGCGGACCGCCCGCGGTCACGTACCACTCGCGGTTGGTCGGGACGGCGCCGGCGGCCAGCGCGAACACGTAGTGACCGGAGGCATCTGTGCTCGTCACCTCGAGCAGGTGAAACCGTCGCCCGCCGGAGAGCCGCTGCCACAAGAGGACGCGGGATGAGACCGGCGCGCTGGCGCGCAGTGCACCGCTGATGCTCACCTGTGCGGCCGCGGTCGATGGGTCCGGGGCGGAGCTTATGCTCAGCGGCGAAACGCAGACGGCGTTGCGCGGGCAGCAGAAGCCGCCGTGATGCGCCAGCGGACACAGGATCCGCGTCGAAGCGGCGGATCCAGATGCGGTAACCGCGGCTCCCGCCACCGCGACCGTCGCGATCGACACCAGCAGCACGAGTGAACGACGCATTGCCACCTCCCCAGCTTCCTCGAGTCCGGTCCTCCAGTGACCGCCCTAACCCGCCCGCGATCGCCGAGTTGCGCTGCTCGCAATCTCGGAGATTGCGCTGCTCCTGATCGCAAAGTTGCACTGCTCGCGACCCGCGACGTCGCGGTGCTCGCGATCGCCAGTCTCGCCGGGCTACAGACCGAGCCCGGCGCGGGCGCTGGCGAGCGCGGCGGGGTCCGGCTGCGCCCCGGGACCGAGTCCGAGCCTGGGGCGCGCGCCACGATCCCAGTTGTAGAGCCCGAGGTCGAGCGACTCCAGCGGGAGTCCGCAGGCGAGCGCGAGCTCTCCGGCACGACGCTCCAGCAGCAGCGGGTCACCGATCCCGAGCGCCCGCTTGGCGGCGTCCGTCACGGCGTTCGCGCCGCCGAGCTGGAGCGAGCCGGCACGGAGGTCGTAGAGGCCGAGCCACCCCAGGCTGACCAGCAGGTCGAACCTGGCGTCGCGGTGAAAGCCCGGCAGCGCCAGGCGCTCGAAGACGCGGGCGAAGCGCCGCTCTGCCGGCCACGCCGGCTCACCGGTGAACGCCGCCGCCTGTGATCCTGCCCGCTGCGCCCAGGCAAGATAAGCCGAGATCGTTCCCGCACCGCGCTTTGGGTCATGCGCGCCGCGGGGCCCGGTCGGGACCGTCTCGAGCGCCGGCAGCTCACCGGCGCTCCAGGGCGTGGCGGCCGCTTCGATCGCGGCGAACGGCTCGTCGGTGTCCAGCGGGCAGAGATAGGCGATCAGGAACGCGAGCCACGTGCGCTGCTCGAGATCGGCGTCGCCGGCGGACATCTCGGCGTACAGCCCGGGAGGATCGCTCGCCAGCCGCGCCAGCCGTCCGGCGGCGAACGCGAGCTCTTCCGCCAGGCGCTGCGCGTCGGCGCTCGATCTGAGTCCCGGCGCCAAGCCCGAGCGATATCCATCGTCCGCACCGCGCGCCAGCCGGCTCACGCGCACGCCGGCCGATCTCCCGCCCGAACGCGGCGGGCTCGACCGCCCGCGGGCCGCACTCGGGCGGTCGCTGGGCGGCGACGCGGAGGTGCCCGAGGACACCATCGGGCGCATTTCGACCGCCTGTTCGCGAGAGCAGATCGGGCAGTTCTGCACGATGTGGTTGTGGCGGCAGAAAGTGGGCATTCGCCTCAGAGCGCGGCGGGCGCGCGCTACGAATCGGGCTCAGAATACAGCTGGAGGCTCGCCGCCGTGTAACTTATTGCGAGGTGGCTATTGCGAGCCGTCAGCTCGTCGGGGCGATGCCGGCTTGGCGCTCATCCGCCTCGGGGTTGCCGGCCGCCTCCCGGCGCCGGTGCTCGCGCCCGCGGGCAATCACCTCCCGGAAGCTCTTGATGCGGAAGATCACCACCAGCGCCGCGAACCCGAGGGCGCCGCTGAGCACGCCGGTCGCGATCTGCTGGCCGACCGAGAAGGAGGCCACATCCGGGCTGTGCGCGAAGATCGTCAGCAGCAGCGCCTGCTGGACCCCGGCCCCTCCCGGCGTGAACGGGAACACAGACGCGACCACCTGGACGGCGAGCACGAGCAGCACGTTGCGCACCGAACCGCCGATGTGAAACGCATCGAGCAGCGCCCAGTAGGCGGCGAACCGGGCGACCCAGCTCGCGAGTTGCCAGCTCGCCATCTGGTTGCGGTAACGCCGCCGGTCACGCAGGATCGCGAACCCCTGCCTGAAGCGCTGCCAGAAGGCTCGCACCCGGGCCGACAGAAGCGCGAACCCGACCAGGAAGGCGACGCCCAGCACGGTCAGGAAGAACAGGGTGAAGCGCATGTTCGAGGCGAAGAAGCTGATGTCGAACGCCGGCAGCTTCGAGAAGTCGGGCGGCTTTGGGAACACCCCCTGCGTGAACGCGAAGCACATCACCAGCAGCCCGATCACCCAGTCGAACACGACACCGGTCGAGAGCGCCGCGGCAATCGTGGGATAGCTGGCGGCGGGGATCGCGGCGCGGGTGAGGAACAGCTGGGCGATGTTCCCTCCGCCGAGCGGGAACACGTTGTTGATGGCATACCCGACCATGTAGGCCCCCCAGACGTCCCGCCAGCGGACCGCCTGGCCCGGATAGGCGGTCCGGATCGCGCCCCACAACGCCCGCGAGCGCAGCAGCAGGTACAGCGAGTAGCAGACCAGCGCGATCAGCAGCGCCACCCAGTTCAGGTTGGCCAGCTGCGAGAAGAACTTCCCCGCGGAATCCAGCAGGTGCGAGATCGTCGTGCCGATCGACGTGTGCGCGTGATGGTGAGCCGGGCTGCTCACGGCGGCCAGGACTCCCATCACTCACGCACCGTCGGCCAGCGGCCAAGCGGCCGGGGAGGCGCGGCCGTCGGCCGGAGAGGCAGCAAACAGCGCCCGGAGGGCGCCCTTAAAAAGGACCGGGAGGTCCAGATCCGTCTGGGCCTCCCGGAGAGTCAGGGAAGTGGGGGCGCAGTTCCCTGACCGATCGGGGCGAGTCTCTTCGCCCCATACCTTGACAAAGCCAAATCCTTCGCCCGCGGCGGACGCGGCCCGCCCCAACACGATTAAGGCTAGCACCTCGATGAGGCGCGCCACGCCGGCTCAGCGCCCACGAGTGCCCGGTCCGCTGAAGAACTCCTCTCCCGGCCGCACCGTTCCGGCGGCCTCTGCCTCATGACGCAGGGTCCGGTCGGCCTCGCCGTCCCAGGCACCGATCGCCAGCTTCTCGCGGTCGCCGTCCATCGGACTGCCCCCGAGGTCCTGATTGACGATCCGGGCGCACTTGCGGCCCTCGGCGATCGCGGTGACGATCAGCGACTGGCCGACGCGCGCGTCGCCGCAGGCGTACACCCCGCCCACCGAGGTGCGGTAGCTCTGCCGGGTGCGAACGTTGCCTCGGCGATCGATCTCGAGCCCGAGCTGCTCCACCAACCCTTCGTGCTCCGCGTGCTCAAAGCCGATCGCGATCAGGACGAGGTCTGCCTCGAGCACGAACTCGCTGCCGGGAACGGGCGTCAGATCTCGCGAGGAGAGCCCGGTCACCTGGCGCGCGTACACGTGGCTGACGGCACCGTCGCGGCCCCCGAAGCCGGTCACCTCGGTACCCCAGCGGCGCTTGCCGCCCTCGTCCAGCGCGTAGGTGGTGGACGTGCGCTTGGGCGGCAACGGCCACGGATATCTCGGATCGGGGACGCCGTCGGGCAGTTGCGCGTAGACGTCGAGCATCACGACGCTCTGGGCCCCCTCGCGATGGGAGTTCGAGATGCAGTCCATGCCGGTGTCCCCGCCACCGATCACGAGCACCTGCTTGCCCATCGTGGTGATCTTGGCCCCGGGCGCGGGCGCTCGGGACGGACGCCCCTCCTGAGCGGCCACCCAGCGATTTCGCTGGTACAGGTAGTCCATCGCGGGGTGGATCCCCGGGAGGTCGCGGCCGACCACGTCGAGATCACGCGGAACCCGCGAGCCGATGCTCACGACGATCGCGTCGTAGCGCTCCTGCAGCTCCGCCGCCGGGATGTCGCGCCCCGCGTCGGTGTCGTAGACAAACTCGATCCCCTCCTGCGCGAGGATGTCGACGCGGCGATCGATGACCCACTTCTCGAGCTTCGCGTCCGGGACCCCGAAGCGCATCAGCCCGCCGGGACCCTCGTCGCGCTCGTAGACGGTGACGTTGTGCCCGCAGCGGTTGAGCTCGGCCGCTGCGGCCAGGCCAGCCGGGCCGGCGCCGATCACCGCGGCCGTCTTCTCGGTGCGCCGGGCGGGGACGTCGGGCACCACCCAGCCCTCGGCGAAGGCACGCTCGGCGATCGCCAGCTCGATCTGCTCGATCGTGACCGGGTCGTCGTTGATCGCGAGCACGCACGCGGACTCGCACGGCGCGGGACAGATGCGCCCGGTGAACTCAGGGAAGTTGTTGGTCGCGTGAAGCTGATCGATCGCCTCGCGCCACTTGTTGCGATAGACGAGGTCGTTCCAGTCCGGGATCAGGTTGCCGAGCGGACAGCCCTCGTGACAGAACGGGATCCCGCAGTCCATGCATCGGGCTCCCTGCCGCTCGAGCTCCGCCTCGGGCTGCACGGCGAAGTACTGCTTGTAGTCGTGCACGCGCCGGCTCGGATCGCGCTTGTCAAAGCCGACCCGTTCGATCTTGAGGAATGCGCCGAGCTCGCCCATGCTGGCTGCGAGAGTACCAGCGCGGTCTCGGCGCGCCGAGACCGTGAGCGAACGCTTAGAGTACGCGCGTGGGAGGAGCGAGGAGAGGTCTCGGCGTTGCGCTGCTGACGATCACGCTGATACCGGCGTCCGGCGCGCTCGGACGGGGAGCGACCGCTGCGGCCAGTGCGAGGGCATCACGACTTGGAGCGACTGCCCCGCCCGGTGTGAGGGCATCACGACTTGGAGCGACTGCCCCGCCCGGTGCAAGGGCATCACGACCTCGAGCCACCGCCACGCCCGGTGCGACGACCACGACGACGACGGACACGGCCACCACGACGACGCCGGCCGCGGGCCCGACGCTCACTCTGCGCGCCTCGCCGGCCCGGATCATGAGCGGGAGCCCGGTGACCCTGCAGGGCCTCGTGACCGGCGCCGCGCCCGGCAGCGCGGTGGCTCTTTACCGCAGTCCATATCCATATCCGGTCGCTGGGTTTCTCCGGACCGCCGTTGTGGGTGCCGACGGCACGTACTCGTTCACCGTGTTTCCGGACCGTGACACCCGCTATCGCGTGACTCTCCCCGGGACCAACGCGCTGACCATGGTCCAGATCGCCGTCATCGGTCGGGTGACGAGCACCGTGCGCGCGCTGTCGCTCGGACGGGCGAAAGTCACGATCCTGGTCTATCACCCGAGCGACCTGCACTGGGGAGGCGCGCGCGTTCAATGGCGGTTCGCCAGCGGCCACCGCGGCGGCTTCACCCGCGCCCGCGACACGCGGACGCGCCGGGTGAGCCGGTACGTGACGGAGCTGCGCACCATCGTGACGCTGCCCGCCGGCCACTTTCGCTGGCGGGCGTGCTTCCACGCTCCCGGCGAGGCCGCGCTCGAGAACCCACGCCGTCCTCGCGGGTGCCGCGGGCGC
Source organism: Solirubrobacteraceae bacterium (assembly GCA_050996975.1). Classification (GTDB taxonomy): domain Bacteria; phylum Actinomycetota; class Thermoleophilia; order Solirubrobacterales; family Solirubrobacteraceae; genus Palsa-465. The sequence continues at coordinate 21,837 of JBPCRJ010000137.1, forward strand.
GGTTACGGAGGCGGCGGGTATCTGCCGGCCGGCTTCCCTTCGCCGCGGGCGGTGGCTCGGGCCGGGTCCTACCTGAGCGGGAGGATCGGGCGAACCGCGTTTGCGGTGGTGGACAGCGAAGGGCGGTTGTCGGGTCGCCATCTGCACTGGACGTTCGTCTCGGCGAGCGCCGTCAAGGCGATGCTGCTCGTCGCCTACCTCCGACGCCTGCACGGGATGGGGCAGCGCTACGTCGACTACAACAGTGACTCGTTCCTGTACCCGATGATCAACGTCTCCGACAACGCCGCGGCGACGACGACCTGGTCGATCGTCGGCGACGGCGGGCTGTACTCGGTGGCGCGCGCCGCCGGGATGACCGACTTCTCGATCTCGGGGATCTGGGCCAACGCGCAGATCAGCGCTGCGGACCAGGCCCGCTTCTTCTTCTCGATGGACTCGCTGATCCCGCATGAGTTCGTCGGCTACGCCCGCGCCCTGCTCTCGACGATCGCCGCCTACGAGAGCTGGGGGATTCCCGCGGTGGCGCGAGGACGGGGATATACCGTGTTCTTCAAGGGCGGCTGGCGTGGCACCGGCCTCGGCCAGCTGGTGCACCAGATCGGCAGGCTCGAGGGCCACCGGCGAAGGCTCTCGGTCGCGGTGATGACCGACGGCGACCCGTCGATGGGATACGGGATCGACACGATCCAGGGAGTCACGCGGGCGCTGCTGTAGCGACGCCGTGCCCGGCGAGGCGCCTTCGGAACTGGAAGCGCGTTCAGCGTTCAGATCAAAGGAGCCAGGCGTCCGGCGCGTAAATGAGGATCACACGCACGCAGCGTCCGGCGCGTGGATGGGGCCGCCGTGCGTATCATCGGGGCAGTGAATGGAATGAGGGTGGTACGGGTGGCCGTGGTCACGGGCGCGCTGGGCGCGCTGGGTGCGGCGGGGTTGGAATCGCCCACGCTCGCGGCCGCCCCGGCTCGGGCGCCCGTTCCGGCGACGGCGGCTCTAGCGCAGGCTCTTCCCGCTCCGGCTCGGTCACCCGTTCCGGTGGGGGCGGCTCCGGCGCAGGCTCTTACCGCGGCGGGGCGGTCGCCGCTTCCAGCCCGGGCGGCCGAGAGTTCGCCGCCGCAGGCCCGGCTGCGCGTCGCGGCCCGCAACCCCCGCCAGTTCGTCGGGGTGCTGTTCGACGCGTCGGGCTCGACGGGCGACATCGCGGGGTACAGCTTCAACTACGGCGATGGAATCGTCGACTCGAGCTACCAGCCGCTGGCGCTGCACGGGTACCGGAACGTGGGGACCTACCAGGCGACGGTTGGCGTGATCGACCGCAGGGGGCAGAAGTCGGTATCGGCCCGAGTCACGATTCACGTGCGCGACGGCGTCCCACCGGTCGTGCGGATCGATTCGCCGCGACCGAACCAGCGGGTGCGGTTGGGGAAGCATGGGCTGCTGCTCAAGGGCAGGGCCAGCGATCAACATGGTGTGCGCAAAGTGGCGATCGCGGTCGAGCTGGTCGCCTCGAAACGTCATTTCAACCGGCACGGGGGCTGCATCTGGTACGGCGGCCGCCGGTTCCTCGTGCTCACCCCCTGCGGGGCGCCGTACTACTTCCTCGTGCGCTTCGCCGGCGGGCACTGGCGCTTTCGCATCCCCGCGCGAGCGGTGATCCCAGCCGGGACCTACGTGGTGCGGGTCGCGGCGACCGACCGCGCCGGTAACGTCAGCCACTTCTTCACCGTTGCCCTGCGCACGATCCTTCCCTTCAGGCTGGCGCGTTGATGCGCCCGCGCCAGGCCTGGAGGCGTCCTCGTGCGCTCGCAAGACACTCGACCAGGCGCAGCTGGCGGGTCGGGCTCCTCGGACTGCTCGTAGCTCTGCTCGCGCTGAGCGGCGGACCGGCGGCGGCGCTCGCGCGCGGGCACTTCCGTCCAACGGGCCGGCTCCACGAGGCACGCTTCCAGGAGACGGCCACGCTGCTTCCGAGCGGCAAGGTGCTGGTCACCGGGGGCTTCCGGTTCGGGTTCCTGGCCACCGCCGAGGTTTATGACCCGCAGCGCGGCCGGTGGTCGGTGGCGGCGCCGTTCTACTCTCCGCGCGACGCCCACACCGCGACCCTACTGCGCAACGGCTCGGTGCTGATCGCCGGCGGCGGCAACCTGACGGCTGACTTTCTCTCTTCCACGGAGCGCTACCTGCCCGAAAGCAACGTGTGGGTGCCGGCCGCTCCCCTCTCGGTCCCGCGCAACAACCACACCGCGACGCTGCTGCAGGACGGCCGGGTGCTCGTCGCGGGCGGTCTGAACCGGTTCGGACCGGCGCTCGCGAGCTCCGAGGCCTACAACCCGGAGTCGGATCGCTGGACGCGGGTGAGGAGCCTGCATACCGCCAGATATCACCACACGGCGACGCTGCTGCCGGGCGGACGGGTGCTGGTGGTCGGCGGCGAGCAGGGCTCGGCGGGCAACCTCAGGCAGCTCTCCAGCGCAGAGCTATATGACCCGCGCCGCAACCGCTGGATCTCCGCGGGCCACCTGCCCTACTCGCTGTCAAACCAGACCGCGACGCTGCTCAAGGACGGTCGCGTACTCGTAGCCGGGGGCGGAGACAGGGAGCCCGGCTTCACCCCACGCGCTGAGATCTACAACCCCCGGCGAAACCGCTGGACGCGCGCCGCCTCGCTGCCGGCACCGCGAGCATTCGGGGTGGCGGTGCGCTTGCGGGACGGAAGGGTGCTCGTCGTCGGCGGCATCAATGACCGGGGCGGCGTCAGCGCCGGCGAGCTCTACAACCCTCGCCGCAACCGCTGGAGCTTCGCCGGAACCCTGACGCCGGCGACGCTCAGACAGGCCGCAGTCCTGCTACGGAACGGACGGGCGCTGATCATCGGCGGTCAGCGCGACAACGGTCCGCCGGTCGCGAAGACGACGCTCTACGTACCCTGAAATCGCCTGAGACCGTACCGCCGCCCTCATGCGAGCCGGCACGATCCGACCGTCGCCAGCGGATCCCCGCCCCGGAACTCGACCACCCGCCGCAGCGCGATCGTGCGCGCCGGCGGCTTGAGCGGCCCTTCCTCAGCGAGTGATAGTGCGCACGAACACGTCATCGGCGCCGTTGTGATCGCCGGCGACCAGGTTGTCGGCGCCTGAGACGAACGCGACCGCGTGACCGTTCGCTGAGACCGCTGCCTGCTGCAGCAGCTGGGCATCGAGCTCGGCGCCGCGCGGCCCACCGTCTACCGCCACGTCGAGTGTCGTGGTCTTGCCCGTCGCCAGATCCTGGGCGAACACGTTCGGGCCCGGCGCCAGCGGCGAGACGAGGTTGTCCGCGAAGGAGTTGAACACGGTCACGCGCCCGTCGGCCGAGGTCGCGGGCGCGAAGCTGTCGTTGTCGCCCGAGCGGCCCCGCGCGTTTGTCCCCACCAGCTTCGTCCGACCGCTCACGAGACTGTGACGGAAGATGTTGGTGTGGCCGTTCCTGTCACCGCGGGCCAAGTTGCTGGCGTTGGAGTCGAACACGACGTAGTGACCATCAGCGCTCAAATCCGAGATCTGGCTGAATGGTGCCCCGATCGAGGCGTTCTGTCCGCGGCCATTGCTCGCGAGGCTCACCCGTCGCGTGGCCCCGCGGACCCGGTTGCGGACGAACACATCGGGTAGGCCGTTGCGGTCGTGGGGCACGAGGTTGGTCGCTGTGGAGGTGAAGCTCACCAGGTGACCGTCTGCGCTGATCGATGGGTTGAACGATCCCCTGATCGACCCCTGGGACGAGGCCCCGGTGGCCTGCCGCCCGCTGCCGCTGATGCTCACGCGCTGGATCCGCCCGGTGGCGAGGTCGGAGACGAACACGTCCGGCATCGCGTTATCGTCGCCGGCGACAAGGTTGTCCGCGGCCGACGTGAAGGCCACGAACCGCCCGTCGGCCGAGACCACCGGCTGCGCGGAACTGGCGTCGGGCTGCACGCCACCGAACCCCACGCTGACCAAGCGGATCGGGCCGCTGCCGTCGCGAACGAAGATGTCGCTGATGACATGCCTCGGGGTGTGCGCGACCAGGTTGGTGGCCTGGGAGACGAAGGCGACCACCTGCCCGTTCGCGCTCACCGAGGGGATCGTCGAGGGCCCGTTGGCCGGCGAGCCGTCCCGACCCTTGGAGATCAGCGTCGCCCGCCCGGCGCCAAAGTCGAACAGGTAGATATTGAAGATGCGGCGCCGGCCGGCGATCGGACCGAGGTTCGACGCCTGTGAGGCGAACGCCACGTAGCGCCCATCGGCGCTGAGGCTCGGGTCGGCGCTCAGACCGTTCGGATCCACCCCCGCGGGAGCGGCGCGCACGGTCCCCAGCTTGGCAGCAAACGGCGGCTGATTCGGCGCGGGAGGGGAGACGGCAGGGGGCTTTCCGCCTCCGGCGTTGGGGGGCGGGGCGGGAGGGGATTTCCCACCGGGAGGCGGCTTTGCTCCCGTGCCGGACGGTGGGCAAAGAATGGGGCCCAGGCCGGGAATCGCGCACAGAGGGGTGAGGCCGCCCGACGGGGGCGGCGCTGCCGCTACGCTCGATTCGGGCGCCGCGACGCTGAGGGCAAGCGCCGCGAGGATCAGCGCGGCTCGGAGGACGCGCGGCTTGCCCGGCTTACATGGCTTCACGAAAGGCTTCACGACCACACCCAGGCTAGAGCCAATGCGCCGTCAATGCTCCGGCACCGCCGCCGGAGACCTGGCAGGGTCTTTCGCAGGGGAACGCCGGCGCCTGCCGGCGTCGCGCAGCGCCAGCAGCCGGGCCGCGGCCCACTTGGGGTCCAGGAACGAGACATAAAGCGTCAGCATCGCGGCGCTGAAGAAGCCCACCCGAATCGAGTACTCGATCCCGAGGTGCAGGCACACGCCGGCCAGCAGCACCCACGGGCGCAGGCGCCGGCTCCACACCAGGATCGGGATGCTGAGCTCGAGGGCCAGCGTGCCGAATGTCATCACGTTGGCCAGCAGCATCGAGTGGGTGAGGAAACCGGGCAGCGGAAAGCGGGTGAGATCGGAGACTCGCATTGAATAGGAGACCGCGGTGCCGTCGTTCCACGTCGTCCCCTGAACCTTGATCCACAGACCCGCGAGATAAAGGATGCTCAGCTGGATCTGCATCAGGCGCAGCGCCCACGGCGCCCGCGGCGGACACTCCCAGAAGCGCTCGCGGTTTGCCCGCCAGCGATCGAGCGACAACGCCGCCCCCGCGGGGGCGAGCATCAGGTAGAACGCGATCAGCCGGACGAGCGAATCACCGGTGTTGAACACGTACGGATCGCGCCGCTCGAGCGACAGGATTCCGACGAACACGAGCACCGCGGCGAGACGCGTCTGGTAGCCGATGGTCAGCGCGAGGCACGAGAGCAGCAGCACGGCGAACAGCAGCTGCACGGCGAGATCGCCGTGGAACACGGCCAGCACTCCCCATACCCCCGCGTCTCGGGGCTCGCCGCTCAGCAGTCCCACGTGGCCGAAGAAGCCCTCGAGGTCGGGCGCCAGCGAGGCGGTCCAGCCGAGCGCCACCAACCCGAAGCAGACCCGCACCAGGGCAAGGCTCGAGGTCGGCTGCGGAGCGAACCAGAACCGTTCCCACCCCGAGCTCACCGCTTGGCCCCCGGGGTCATCGCCCGGCGCTCGGGGACTCGAACGCTTGGCCCCGAGCAGCTTCGCTTCCAGCCGCTTCGCTCCGAGCCACTCTACGCCCAGGCGCTTCGCTGCGGCGATCACCCCTTTGCTCCCGCGCTCACCGCTTTCGCTCCCCAGATCACCGCTTGGCTCCTGGGGTCACGCGGAGCACGTAGATCACCCGATGCATCGTGGCTCCTGTATCCGGGCTGGCGCCGGGCGGCTCGATCGTGGCAAAGCCCTCCAGCAGCGACACGCGGGTGATGGCGTGGCCGGGCCGCGCCTCGCGTCCCGCCGCCCAGAGCGCCGCCGAGCGCCACAGGGGCGCGGCGTTGGCCGGGCTGATCAGGTTCTCCTCCCATTTGCGCCAGCGATAGTCTCGATAGCCGCCGATCAGCGTGCCGTCGTGCGGAAAGCGCCATTGCGCCGTGCGACCGTCGTCGAACGCCACCTCGGCTGACACGTCGATCACGACGCGGCGCGGATCGGGAGCGAACAGCGCCCAGTTCTGGTCCAGGCCGGTGGCGTTCAGGTACGGCTGCGCGGGTCGCAGAAGCTGGCGGCGCAATTCCGAGCCGGAAAGGTTTACCGCGACGATCGCGACGAGCGTGATCACGATCAGCGTGCTGAGGATCCCGCGGCCGAAAGCGGACTCCTCGAAGCGCTGCTGCAGGCCCGGCCGCGCCTCGTCGGTCATCAGCGGCCACACTATAGTCCCGCCGGCGTTCCGCACCGCAGAGCGGGAGCACCGCCGATCGCTTGATGGCCTTTTCGTGGAGTTCCTTCGGCGAGGCTTGCTCCCGGCCGTGATACCCGGTACTGTGCCCGCGGGAAGGCCATATGAAGGCCTGGAGCCGTACATCATGTTGGGCTAAAAGGAGGTTTTCGTGAGGATACGTGTCGCGTCAGTCATCGCAACGGAGGTTGCGCTTGCATCGCTGATGCTCATCGCCGTTCCCGGGCTCTCATCCGGGCTCGACCTTGGCAGCGCCAACGTGGGTCGCCAGGCCGTCGCGCCGCAGACATCCGGATCGCCCGCTGCGATCAGCAACATTGCCTCCAAGGCGGCCGCCGCTCCCGCTCCGGGCTACCAGCCACCGCTGCACGGGACCCTGCCGCACGGGGAGGGCACGGCCAGCGTGACGGATCTGGCGCCCACGGGCACCCGTCCCCTGCCCGGCGACCCGTCCGGAAAGGCAAATCCCAACGGCGAGGTCATCGTTGGCCGCGCGTTGGGCGAGCAGCGCGCCGACGGCACCTACCACGGCCACATCACGATCATCTCCCTGCTCGGAAACGAGCTGTTGAGCGCCGACACGACGCCGGGAATGACGTCGACCGGCCCGGTCGGGGGGCTCAATAACGGCCTGCTCGCGAACGTCTGCACCTCGTCGGGCATCTGCCTCGGAGCGGTGACCGTGAACTCCACCACCACGGCGACAAGCTCGGTCAACAGCTTCTCCACGCTGACCGCCAAGGTCGGCGGCCCGGCGGTCACCAACCTGTCCGGAGCCAATCTGCTGGGCGCGCTTCTCTCGGCCACGCTCGGCGCTGCCGCCGAGAGCTCGAACGGGGACATCGCCACCGTCGGCAACTGCCAGATCGCGCACGGCGCCAGCACCGTGTCGAACCTCGTCGCCGCGGGCATCGTCACCGCGCAGGCCGTCCAGTCCACTTCGGATACGAAGACCTGCAACGACGGGACCTCGACCGCTCCGGTGGCGACCTCGTCGGTAGCCAAGCTCAACCAGAACAACCCGCTGGACGTGCTGTTCGTCGTCCCCACCGGCTGCAGCAGCGGCGGCCCGACAGGACCCAACGGGCAGATCAACGGGGTACCCAACACGGACGGCGGCGTCCCCGTGCTGCTGCCGACCGTCTGCAACGCCAACGACACTAATACCAACCAGGCGTCCATCCCCTACAACGTCCGTGAGGGACTGGTCGTGTTCCTCGCGAACACGAGTACCGTCGGCACCCGGCCCGGGAACACCGCCGTCGCGCAGATCACGACGGCCGCGTCAGAGTCCGCCGCCAAGGCGCCCCCAGTGACGACCGGCACCACGACGACCGGCACGACGACGACCGGTACCACGACCGGCACGACGACCGGCACGACGACCGGCAAGCAGAAGTGCACCGACGGCGACCACGACTGTGGCATCGGTCCCAACGGGAAGCCCGAGGAGTGCGAAAACGGCGTCGATCCCGACGGTGACGCTGACTGCGTCGCCGACACGACCGGCACCACCGGCACCACCGGAACGACCGGGGACACGGGCACGACCGGAACGACCGGCACTGCTGGAACCACCGGCAACGCCACGGCGGCAGCGCACCTGCCGTTCACCGGTTATGACATCACCGGCGCGGTTCTGCTCGGCCTGTTGCTGATCGGCGGCGGCTTCGCCGGACGCCGGATCCTCACGAACCGAGCACAGCGCAACAGCATCTAAGTAGAAGCACTGACGGATTCAGCCTCACCAAAGCGCGTCCGCTTCGTAGTCCGAAGTGGGCGCGCTTTGCGTTTGGGGGCGTTATGACGAAGCGGACAGGCTTCGCGCTCGAGGTGAGCTGATGACGAAGCGGACGGGCTTCGCGTTGGGGGTGGCTATCCCTGTGGTGATCATCGTCGTGATCGTGCTGTTCACGACCGGCGGGTCCGGCAGTCAGGCCAAGAAGCGTCCCCCCCGACCGGCCAAGCTGCCGCCGCTGTCGCAGGCTTACACGAGTAGCTCGATCGGCGTGGTGGGCCTGCTCCCGGCCGACTGGACCGCGAGACGCGGTTCGGGCTTCGTCCGTCTGGGCAGCCGAGACGGCGGCGCGCTGATCGTAATCGCCGCGGAGAGCAATCACTCCGGGACCCACGCGCTGCTGCTGGCGGCGCTCAAGACTTTGACCAAGCACCGCCCCGAGATCAAGCTAAAACTCGGGCGGGGAACGAAGCTCGGCGGACTGCCTGCCAACAGCCGGGTGATCTACACCCGTGACGCCCGCGGGACGCCGATCCGGATCCTCGTGGCCGGCGCGCGCGGAAAGCACCTCGGCTACGTCGTGGAGGCGATCACTCTGCGCAACGCCTCCGTTCACGATCTGGTCGAAGCCCAGCAGGTCGTGCTCACGCTCCGACTCACGGGCTAGCGGCTGCGTCTACGCCGGCAGTCGTGGCTTGCCCGCCGCGCGTGCGGAGGAAGACGGCGATCAGCCACGCCATCAGCGCCAGGCCGAAGATGTCGTAGGGCACGCGATAGCGGGGCTCGGAGCCGAACACGACCGCCACCGGCGCGGCCATCGCCAGGTGGGCCAGCAGCGTGGCGGTACCCGACCTCGTCCGCTCGTCAAGCGTGGAGCGGCGGCGCGCGAGCAGGACCAGCGCGATCACGATCAGGAGCGCCACGCTGTAGAGCGTGTTCGCGATGTCGCCGATCCGGGAGAGCGCGATCTCGTTGCTGAACGGCCAGGGGATGCTCGTCGCGGTGAGATCGACGAGCTCACGGGCCAGGATGAACACCTGACCGACGCCGTCGGTGCCGATGCACTCCAGGCCCTGGCGGTAGAAGAACCCCTGATCCCAGGCGATGTGATTGGGGAAGCGGACGTTGCGCCCCCGCGCCAGGGCGGCGGCTACCGGGTTGCCGAACTCAAACGAGGGTCCGGGCGGCCGCCCCGTGACGACATCGTGAATGTTGCACTGCGCCTGGAAGAATGTGAGACCGCTGTTCTCGCTGATCCCGGTCAGGTGCCCGGTGTGGCTCGAGTTGACCGCCACGATCGCGGCAATCACCGCGATCAGCCCGAAGGCGAACCCCGCCGCCGCGCGCCAGCGCGCGTGAAGGTTGCGCACCAGCGGAATGAACACGAGCGCCAGGTTGAGAATGAACTGCGGCCGGGTCGCCACCAGCGCGCCGCCGAGCAACCCTCCCGTGACGCCCAGCCCGAGCCCAGCCCACGGTCGCGCCGAGCCCGCCCGATAGCCGAGCCACAGCGCTCCGGCGAGCAGTGCCATGCTCGGTGTCTCCGAGGTGAAGAAGCCGGCGTAGAGCACGAACAGCGGCGCTGCCGCGCAGAGCGCGGCCGTGATCGCGCCCGCCACCGGCCCGAGCAGCTGACGTACCCAGCGCCAGGCGAACAGGGGCACGAGCGCCGAGAACCCGAACCACAACGCGTCGGCCCAGCGCAGCCCCGTGACTCCGGTGCCGAACAGCTCAAGCGGCCCCGCCAGCAGCAGATGCGCTCCCGGGGGCTCGAGTGCGAGCGAGCGCGGCACCGCCCCTCCGTGCAGCACCTGCATCGCGCGGTCGAGGTACCCCCGCATGTCGGAGTACACGTAGTCATGCGGTGAATGCAGGACGAACACGAACAGCGCCCGTAGCAGCGCCCCGGCGATCACCGCGCCGACGCCGACGCGATCCCAGTGCGGCTGGCCATCGGCGGTGCACAGGAGCGCGCGGATGCTCGTCGATCGGCGGGAGGGCGCCGCGCGGGCTTGAAAGCTCACCGACACAAGCTATTCGCTAGGTCACGCGACGCGGAGTACGACGGCGCGCATCGGCTGCAAGAAGCAGCGCTCGCCTGGGCGCTTCCCGGCCTCGCCGAGCCGTCCGAACGCTTGCGCGAGCTCCCCCTCGCGCGCATCGAAAACCTCCCGCCGCGCAGGATCGACGCTGAGGATGCGACTGCGCAGCGCCGCCAGGTCAGGGATGCACAGCCGGAGGTTGTAATCGACGGTGATCAGGTGATCGAACCCGGCGGACGCAGCCTCACCCAGGGCCGCCTGCGCCGCCCGGCGAACGTCGAGCTCGTCCTCGACCAGCCTCGTGAGCGCAAAGTAGTCGCCCTGCGCCAATGGTTCGGCGACGTACAGCGCGCCACCGGGACGCAGCACGCGGCGAGCCTCGCGCAGGGCCTGGACCAGCTCACCCGGCGGCACGTGGTGAAGCGTGCGCATGAACACCGCGATATCGACTGAGGAGTCGGCGAGCGGCAGCGCTTGCGCCCGGCCGACGAGGTACCGTGCGCCGGTCCCACCGTCACGGGCGACGGCCGCGGCGAGCTGGTCGTCGGAGATCTCGACCCCGATCGGACGGCTGCCGCGCGCGAAGAGCTCACGCACCAGAGAGCCACCGCCGCAACCGATGTCGAGCACATCCTTCCCCGCCGGCGCGACCAAGCGCTCGAGCATCGACAGGTCGGTACTCACCTCGAGACGCAACGCAGCCAGATCGTAGCCGGGCCCTGGGCGGTCACGAAAGTCGTCGCGCGGCGTACCGACTTGCGCGACGTGCGATGATTGGCGGATGGGTAAAGACGACGCGAGCCACGACAGCTTCGAGGAGAGGATGCGCTGGATCGCCAGGGAGGTCGGTCGCTCGGCTGAGCGCATGGCGCAGGTCGATGTCGACGAGCTCGCGGGGTCGATCGGCATGGATCCGGCGCGCGCGAAGGATTGGGTCGACAGCGCCGGGAAATGGCTGCGCGCCCAAGCCGAGAGCCTGGGCGACGATGTGGTTTCGCGTGATGCTGGTCCAGCCGACGCGCCGCTCGACGAGGATCCGCTACGCAGCGCCGCACCGCATCCGCTGGACCTACCCACCGAGGAGCAGGGTTTGGCACTCGCCGCCCTGGGTTCGGGACGCTGGGTCGTCGAGCCCGGCAGCAATGCGCTCACTGCTCATGGCCAGGGTTCCGGACCTACGGACGCGCTGGGGCTCGTCCGCGAGCTGCATGCCCGAGATTGGATCGACGTCGACGGCGAGGTCACGCTTGTCGGGCGCCACGCGCTCAGCCGGTGGCTGGACGGTGCCACCCGGGCGTAGAGGCGCTCCCCGGTACAGGCTCGCCAGCTCGCGCTCGGATTGCCCGAGTCGACCGAGCAGGATGGCCCAGCGAGACCGCACCCTGACGCTCCTCGTGGCATGACCTCAATCGGAGCGCCATCGAGGTTCATCGCCCGCACCGGTTCTACCCCCCGACGGCGGCCTTCTCCTCACGGCTCTGCTCAAGCGCCCGCTTGTAGTCGCGCGGCATCACCTTGACGAACCGCTCGCGTGCCCGCTCCCACGACGCGAGCACGTTGCGCGCCACCAGCGAGCCCGTGCGCTGGGCGTGTTCGGAGATCAACGCCTTGACCTCGCCCTCATACTCATCGGTGAGCGCCTCGAGATCGACCAGCTCCAGGTTGCAGCGGCGCTCAAAGCCGCGGTCGACGTCGTACACGTAGGCGATCCCGCCGCTCATCCCCGCCGCGAAGTTCCGTCCCGTCGGTCCCAGGATCACCACCCGGCCGCCGGTCATGTACTCGCAGCCATGGTCCCCGACGCCTTCGACGACCGCGTGGACACCCGAGTTGCGCACCGCGAAGCGCTCGCCCGCGAGGCCGCGGAAGAACGCCCGGCCGGCGGTGGCGCCGTAGAGCACGGTGTTGCCGACGATCATGTTCTCCTCGGCCCGGAACATCACGGAGTCCGGCGGGCGCACGGACACGACGCCGCCCGACAGCCCCTTGCCGGTGTAGTCGTTGGTCTCTCCGCGCAGCGAGAACGTGACCCCCGGCGCCAGCCAGGCGGCGAAGCTCTGACCGGCCGAGCCCGAGAAGGAGATCTCGATCGTCCCCTCGGGCAACCCGTTGATGCCGCGCCGTCTGGCGATCTCCCCCGACAGGATCCCGCCGACGGTGCGGTTGACGTTACGCACCGGCACCGGACCGAGCCGCACCGGCTCGCCGCCATCGATCGCCGGGGCGCACGCTTGCACGAGCTCCCAATCCAGGGCGTCGTCGAGCACGGGTACCTGCGCGCGCGTCCGGCGCCGTGGCGCATCCGGCGGCAGGTCGGGTGTGCGCAGGATCATTGACAAATCTACATGCCGCGCTTTCCAATGCGCAACGGCGTCGTCCATCTCGAGCAGGTCGGTGCGCCCGATCATATCCTCGAAGCGACTGATGCCCAGCGACGCCATGATCCCGCGCACCTCGTCGGCGACCAGCATCAGGTAATTGACGACCTGGTCGGGCGTGCCGCGGAACCGCTGGCGAAGCTCGGGGTCCTGGGTGGCGATCCCCACCGGGCACGTGTTCAGGTGACAGACGCGCATCATGATGCAACCGGTCGCGATCAACGGCGCGGTCGAGAAACCGAACCCGTCGGCGCCCAGCAGCGCCGCGACGACGACGTCTCGGCCGGTCTTCATCTGTCCGTCGACCTCGACCGTGATCCGCGAGCGCAGGTCGTTGAGCAGCAGCGTCTGCTGGGTCTCGGCGAGTCCGATCTCCCACGGCACGCCCGCGGCCTGGATCGAGGACTGCGGCGAGGCGCCCGTGCCCCCGTCGTGGCCGGAGATCGTGACGTGGTCGGCGTTGGCCTTAGCGACGCCGGCGGCGACCGTGCCGACCCCGACTTCGGAGACGAGCTTGACCGACACCGAAGCCGTCGGGTTCGCGCACCGCAGATCGTAGATCAGCTGCTTGAGGTCCTCGATCGAGTAGATGTCGTGGTGGGGCGGCGGGGAGATCAGGCCCACGCCCGGGGTCGAGCTGCGGATCTTGGCGATGTAATCGTCGACCTTGTGCCCGGGAAGCTGCCCCCCCTCCCCCGGCTTGGCGCCCTGGGCCATCTTGATCTGAAGCTGGTCGGCGTTGACCAGGAAGTGGATCGTCACCCCGAAGC
>JBPCRJ010000156.1:0-4171 GCA_050996975.1 Solirubrobacteraceae bacterium
CGCCCCCCCCCACCCCCCCCCCCCCCCCCCCCCCCCCCCTCCCCCCCCCCCCCCCCCCCCCCCCCTCTTCCCCCTCCTTTCCCCCCCCCCCCCCCCCCCGGGGCCGTGTGCTGTGGTCCGGTTAGCCGCCGAGGCCTGGGAGTCCTCCGGTGCTGCCGCCGAAGAAGCTACTGAAGCCGGGGATGCCTCCACTGCCGCCGCCGAAGAAGCTGCTGAAGAAGCTGCCGAAGCCCGCGGACGGGGCCGCTTGCCCGATCAAGCCCGACACCGGACCGGAACCCGTTACGGGGGAGGGGGTCTGGCCGGCGCTGATGCCGGGCAGGAAGCTCGAGAGCAGCGATTGGACGAGCTGGATGATCGAGTTGACCACCGAGCCGACAACGCCGATCGTTGAGCCGACGACTGACCCGATGCCCCCGCTGCTGGTGACTGGTGTGGTGCTCGGGCAGTTGAATCCCTGCTTGATGCTCGCCACCAGCGAGTTGAGCTGGGTCGGGAGACCGTCCAGGATCCCGGTGACCTGGGCAGCGGCTCCGGCGGGGAGAAACGCGAGGATCGACTGGACGCGAGCGAGATCAGCCTGGACTGCCGTCAGAACGCTCGCGATGACCTGGCTGACGGCGTCGATCGCCGGGCAGGCAATCGAACCGGGCGAAATCGTACCGGCGAGCTGGCCGACCTGGCCGGTCCCGGCGCCCGAGAGCTGCGCGACAAGACCTGCGACCTGACCCTGGGCTGAGGTCGGAAGCTGCCCGATCAGCTGCGTGACGACGCTCAGCGCCAGCTCACGGGCCTGCGTGACCGCCGCGATAAAGCTTGAGACATCGGTCTGGCTTGGCCCGCTGAGCTGACCGATCAGCGGCGTCAGCATGGTGGCGTCGCGGTTCTCCTGCGCGGCGACTTTGGTGATCGCGGTCGCGGCCCGCAACCGGAGCGCCGGAGAATGAGCGTGCTTGTAGAGCTTCGCCGAGCTGCGACCGGCCGCCTTGAGCTGCGCCTCGAGATCGGCCAGCGGGCCGCTCACCGATCCGCTGCTCGCGCCAGCAGCAAGCTTATGCAGCGCGCGATCGGCGCGGTGAACGTGACTGCGCACGCTGGAGAGCGAGTCAGCCTGCGCCAGCGGAGCGACGGTCAGCGCCCCGGCAATCAACGCCCCAGCGAGCGCGAGGCGCGTCATGCGCCCCGACTCGATGCGAGGGCGGGCGGGAGACAAAGACTTCATAGGAAAACCTCCGGGCAACTGGGCCGCCTCTCAAGGAGGCCCCTGGTTTTGCGTCCCCGCCTCACGGCGGGTTTGCCTTATGAGGCGCACGCCTCGACCCGTTAACGCCAACGGACCCCCGATCATCAGGTCCTACACCACCAGGAGCCGCCAAAGAAACAGGCGCAGCCACGAACCCCATCGGACATTCGTCCAGCAAACTTGAATCAGCTCAAGCCGCAGAGGATGGGGATCGGCGCCGCGAGGCCGCGGCGAGGACGGCGGTGGCGACCGCTGTACGTCGTGCGCCGACGCGCACGACGAAACTTAACGGCACCCCAGCCCGATCTCGCCGCCCACACCCTCCATCGGGCTTCGGACGCCACCGCCGCGGCCACCACCTTCACGCCACGAGGCGCGCGACGCGACCGCGGACCAGCCGAGCTCGCCAAGTTACACAGCCGGTGGAAAACTGGGGTCTTGCTGAACGGCCGGGGTTGAGGATGTAGACGAAGACATCCGCTGCCCTGTCGAGGCTTCGCGTGGTCTAGATCGCGGAGCCCGGGAGGAACAGCGGATGCAAGATCAAGTTAGCCGTCTCATCGGCTTGGACGGGTTTGAGGTCACGTATGTCATCGAGGTCGGCGACACGCTCGAGCTCGTGGTCCAGTTGGTCGCGCCGGCGGGCTGCTGCCCGCGGTGCGGTCGCGGCACTTTGGAAGTCAAGGAGCGACCAGTCGTTCGGGTGCGCGACTGGCCGCTCGCCGGCCGGCCGACCTATCTGCGGTGGCGCAAGCGCCGCTACCGATGTGGGGCTTGCGAGCGCACGGCCACTGATCAGAGGCGGCGTCCGCGTCCCCGGCGACCAAACCCGATGCCGCCAGTCAGTAGAAGTACGACGAGAATGATCAGAATGATCGTCAGCACGATGTCGCCTCGTTTCGCGTCGAAAATGGCCGCCGAGCAACGCTCAACGGTGAATACCCAGGCCCACACGTACGACTGGCGGCCGTGCGGCCTGCCGGTCGTGTTCGCGGAGGACCGTTACCCACCTGATTACCCGTCTCCCGTGCCGGCAAACCGGCCGCTCCAGCCGGCGACTCGTCAGCCACGGACCAGCATCGCGCGGGCTACCAGGCGCAGTCAGGCTCTACCCACGTGTGCGCAACGAGCACCCATTGCGGGCGGGGACCGAACCGACCGTCCTCCCGCCCGGACGGCCGGGTTTGGGGCCCGGCTAGGTGGGTAAACACGACGCGAGTGGGTGGATCTCCGAGAGAGGGGCCTGTCGTGGCGCGCGAGAGACCGTAGCTGATCTAGGAAGGCCAACCGAGCCTCGGCGTCGGTTCGCACCGTGAGCAGCCGTGCTCACTTGGACGTCTCGTGCTGAGCCTGTGCTCGCGCAGCTTCGTTGTCGAAGAGGGCACGCCGCTGCTGGCGGCGGCATCCGGCAGAGGTCCGCGGTGCGGGGCAGGGAGCCGGTACCGGCTCGAGCGCGGCCGGCCCGGCATCCTGAGGGATCCTCGCGCCGCGTCACGGTTCGTCGAGCCGACCAATGCGGTTCGAGTCGGGCCGGGAGGTCGAGTCTGAGCCGGGCCCGTCCGCGATGGCGGGCTCCCGGTGAGTGTCGGTCGATCACGAAACGCCCTGGTGGCTTCAGGGCGCTGCTGGTCGCAGAAGCTGCTGTACTCGGGCGGCCTGACGGCCGACCCGAGCCAAACCCCTCGAAGGAGACTGAATGTCCGCAGAGCTGGATCTGGTCTATCGCTCGATCGACGACGACCATTCACACCTGACCGCGTCGACTCGGCGGCAGATGATCGCCGCCGCGTCGATATCCCTCGGCGGCCTCGGGTTGCTCGGCCTTCCGGCCGTGGCCGGCGCCACCGCCAAGGCGCGCGCCGCCCAGTCCGGTAACGACCCCCAGACGATTCTCAACGTGGCCGCGACAGCCGAGGTGCTGGCCACCATCGTCAACACCGTCGGCTTTCAGAAGGTGACGTTCAGCGACTCGCCGGGAACCACCGGGACGGCCGCGATCACGAAGCGCAACATCGCGGCGGCGGCGAGGGAGGAGCTCATCCACTACGACGTGCTCGTCTCGCTGGGAGCCAAGCCCCTGACCACGCAGATCTGGGTGCCCGACGCCGTGTTCGCCAGCGACAATGGCCCGAAGGGCCTGCTCAACACGGTCATCGTCGGGGACCAGATCTTCATCAACGCGTACCTGATCGGCGTTTCGGCGTTCGGTCAGGCCGGCAACGGCAAGCTCGCCCGTGCGGCCGCGGAGTTCATGGGTGTCGAGGCCGTCCATCGCGCGTTGGCGCGCCAATCGCTGGGACTGCTCGGGAACGATCGCGTCTTCATGAAGTTCGATGAGCCCGAGTCCGCCCCGGGACCCCTGCCCGGGCTCCCGGGCTTCACCAACATCCTCGACGCCGTCACCGAGCTCAAGGCGGCCGGCTTCGGCTTCGGGGCCCCGGGCGCCAGCCCCGGCCAGTTCTATGACCTCGCAGCCGTCCGACCCGCCGTGCCGAACGCGCCGCTCAACACCCCGACGCCCGACAGCTCGAGCCTCGGCTCACCACTGCCGGTCAAGAAGCCCGCTCCCTGCAAGCCCGCCAAGAAGCAGTCGGGCGGCCATCCTTCCGCCGGTCAACTGGTCGCCCACCCCCGGTTCACCGGCTGACCGTAAGGCCGGCCGGCGTCCGGACCGGCCCCTGCGACAAGAAAGGAAACGGTCGGCTCCACGGGCGAGCGCCGCGTCAGCGTTGCGGCGGCGCTCATCCCGTCGACGGCGCCTGGATCGCGGGCGTGCCGCCCGTCCGACGTCCTCGGCGGTCCTAGATGAGTAGTGCCACGGGTTTATGCGGTGTAGCAGGCGATCGAGCGGCTTGGCCGTCCGAGTTGGTGGTTGAGGGAGATTGCGGCGGCGAGTGCGGCGAAGCGTGCGGCCAGGCGGACGCGGAG
>JBPCRJ010000059.1:0-40939 GCA_050996975.1 Solirubrobacteraceae bacterium
GGTCACACACGATGTGGGGGCGGGGTCAGCGGCCGAGCGCGGTCATAAACCCAGGCGGGGCGGGCGGACGGGGTGGACCGGCGGTCCATGCCCGAATCCACAGCCAAGGACTCCTCTCGTTCACACAAAGCCGCCTTGACTACTGCCAATGGTCCCTGACGTACTCCTCGACTTCGATCTCGGGAAGCGAGCGAGTGCTGTTGTTCATCCGCACCCAGAACACGTCGCCCTTGTCGCTCATGCGTGCCGTCACCGGCGTCGACGACCGCGCGACGTCGATGCGGCAGATGGCGGTCGCATCGATCTCCTCGATCCTGATCCGGGCACGTGAAGCAGCGGTATGCCGGAGTGCGGTGATCAGATGTGTGGTCAGCCAGTTCACCAGCCCGTCGGGACTGGGAGGCTTCACCAGCTCGAGATCGAACGTGAGGCCGATCGCCAGACCCTGGTCGTCTACGCCGATGAACAGGGTTCCTCCGTCGGCATTGAGAAAGCCCGCGATCGTCTTGACGACCGCGTCCTCCATCCGCTTGTCTTTGCGCAGCTTCCTGAGGTTCCATCTGGCGGTGGACTTGAACTCGACATCAAACGTTTCCTCGCCAGCGATCAGCTCAGCGCTCGGAACTGCAAAGAACGCGCCCTTCCCGCGCAGCTGCTCGGCGACCGCCTCCGCTAACGACGAGTCGGCCATGATCTGCTCGATCACGCTCGTGGTAATCGTCTCGACATCGACGCCCGGCGGCGGCGACGCAAGCGCTACAGCATGGGCAGCGGACGCGCCGTCCTCGAGCTCGACCGCCGGCGTTGGCTCGACGTACACGCTGCCGCCGTCGTCGTAGTAGCTGGCGAAGATGTGGTTGAACACGATCTCGGTTTTGCGCTCCCAGATCTCTGGGTCGTACACCTCGGGGAGCTCGTCGAGGATCTCCTTCACCAGCCCGCGTGCGGCCTCGCGGGTCTCGGCCTTCTTGCGCCAATCGAGCACGAGCCGGTCCTCGATGTGCGACATCAACTTTTTCGCGACTGCCTTGACCTGTTCGCGCTCCTGTTCGGTGAGGACCGGATCGGGCTTCGTCAACAGGTCGAACACCGCGAGCTCGGGTTCGGACAGCCCCTCGCGGACCGTTCGCTGCTCGTCCTCGGAGAGCTGGCGCGAGAGCGACTGCAGCCGGCGCAGCATCTCGTCGACGTTGAAGCTGCCGGCGTTGTACGCGTCGATCAACTCACGCAGGCGCTCAACGAGACCGACGCGAGTCGGGTTGCGTCGCGCCGCCGCATCGGCCCGTTCGGTGAGATCCCCGATGAGTCGGCGGGTCGACGACCGCGTCTTCCCGGCCAGGCGTGCGGCGAGCGTCTCGAAGTCGATCGCGCCGAGATCGATCAGCGAGTCTGCGTCAGAGCCGTCGGCGGCCGCGCGGATCACGTACTCCTCGGCCCCGACCGAGCGGTCGAGCAGCTCGGTCACCGCTCCCGCGACGATTGACAAGTCAGGCGGCGCCCCATCCAGCGAACGGATCTTCTCGGCGAGGTTGCGCGCCACGCCGACCAGCCGTACATACCCGCTCGCGGCTGGATCGGGCAGAATCGCTGCGAAAAGTCGGCGCACCTGGTCTGAGCGCTCGAGATACGCGCGTCGCGTCACCTCCTCGATCAGCAGCGCTTCGATCGACGCGTCGCGCAGCGCGATGAACTCGAACCCGTCGGCGCGAGCGAGCGCCTCGAGGTCGACGTCCCATCGGCGCGTGTAGTCGACCAGCTCACCGATTGCCTCCTCGAGCTCATCCACGAGCGCGGACTTGTCGCGGATGATGTCTCGGCCGTCGACGCTGGCTGGGCCGGCGGCGTAGATCGCGAGAGCCGCCTCGAGCCGGCGAAAGACGCCGACGTAATCGACGATCAGTCCGTTCTGCTTGTCGGGGAACACGCGGTTGGCGCGCGCGATCGTCTGCATCAGCGTGTGCCCGCGCATCGGGCGGTCGAGGTAGATCGTCGAGCATGACGGCACGTCGAACCCGGTCATCCACATTGCGCACACGAACACGAGTCGGAAGCGGTCGTCGGGATCCTTGAAACGCTCATCGAGGTCCTCGTCGAGCATCCGCCGGCGGTGGGGCGCGATGTCGAGCCCCACGTCGCGCAGATCGGCGATCTCATTCTGCGACTGGGAGACGACGACGGCCATGTCGGTTTCCTCCATGAACGCGATCTGCGCCTGAAGCCCGCCACGCTCTAGCACGGGCACCCGAGCGACGCGGTCGCGCAGCTCGGCCAGGTGCTGCTGCCACTCGACCGTCACGAGGTCGTACATCCGAACTGCGGTCGCCTTGTCGATCCCGACGTACATCGCCTTGCCGAGGAACCCGCGGCCGACGAAGTGCCGCACGAGATCTGCTGCGAGCCGCCGCAGCCGCTCCGGGCGCGTGATCAGCTGGTACTCGGTCGCAAACCGGCGCGCGAGCGCGTGCTCCTGCGAGTCGTCCAACTCGGCCTGCTCGAGGATCTCCGTCAGCTCCTCGTCGAAGCGCTCGTTGACGATCTGCAGCTCGGGGATCCGGTTCTCGTAGTAGAGCGGGACCGTCGCGCCGTCCTCGATCGAGTCCCGGAAGTTGTACGTCGAGACGTAGTCGCCGAACACCTCGCGCGTGCGCTCGAGCTCGTCGGTGATCAGCGGCGTGCCCGTGAAGCCGAGGAAGCCGGCGTTCGGGAGCGCCCGGCGCATGTTCAGGGCGAGCGTCGAGTACTGGCTGCGGTGCGCCTCGTCAGTGATCACGATCACGTCGTTGCGCTCCGAGCAGACCGGCATCTCGTGCCCAGTCTCGGGCCGGAACTTTTGGATCAGCGTGAACACGTACCGGTGGTCCTCGGCCAGCAGTCGGCGAAGATGGGCCGACGACGTCGCCTGCATGTGGCCCTCGACCACCCCGGCGTCCTTGAACTCGCCGTACAGCTGGTCGTCGAGCTCGGTGCGATCGGTCACCATCACGAACGTCCAGTTGCCCGACTCGCGCCGGAGCACCTTCTGCGTGAAGAAGACCATCGACAGGCTCTTGCCCGAGCCCTGCGTGTGCCAGAACACGCCGAGTCGCCCGTCGCGCGTGCGTTCATCACGCAGCGCCTGGAGCGCCGCATTCACGCCGAGCACCTGGTGGTTCTGCGCCAGCACCTTCGCCAGTCCACCCGGCCGCTCGAAGTAGGCGACGAAGTTCTCGACCATGTCGAGCAGGTGGCACGGCTCGCACACGCCCTGGATTGCGGTCTCCAGAGAGACTACGCCGGGCTCGGACTCGTTGTCGACCCGCTTCCACTCCCCGAATCGCTCCCACGGCGCGAACGTCGCACCCACCTTCGTCTCCGAGCCGTTCGACAGCACGACGAGTCCATTGGGCGTGAACAGCTGTGGGATCGCGTCGCGGTAGTCGCGCAGGTTCTTCGAGTACGCCTGCTCGACCGATTTATGCGACGCCTTCAGCTCGAGCAGCACCAGCGGGATCCCGTTGATGAAGCAAACGATGTCGCAGCGACGCGTGTGCAGCGGACCGACGACCCAGAACTGCTGCACCGCGAAGAACTCGTTGTTGGCCGGCACGAGCCAGTCGATGGAACGGACGGTCTTCGTCTCGCGACCGCCACGGTCATCGGCGACCGTGACCTTGGCACCGTCGCGGAGCAGCTTCCAAACCGCCTGGTTGGCGCGGGTCGGGTCCATCGCCGAGCGATCAACCATCAGCTCGTCGATCGCCGCCTCGATGCCCGCGGCCGACACGTCTGGATTCAGCGATGCGAGCTTCGGCCGCAGACGGTGGTGCAGCACGACCTGCGACTGGTCGTCCCGGCCGAGGCCGCCAGCGAAGGCGTGATCCGCGCCGAACAGCTCTGTGTAGCCATTGGCTGTCTCGTAACCGCGCTGTCCGAGCAATGCGAGCGTCGGCTCCTCAACGAGACCGCGCTCGGAGAAGTCGCCGGGCGTCATGCGGGCTCGGCGGGTGAGAGGTCGCCGAGTTCGATGTCGGAGATGTCGAGGATCCCAGTCACGAGACGCGGGAGGACGAGGTCGCGGGTGGCAGCGAGCTCACGGTTGTGCCACTCGCACTCTTCGATGCGCTGAAGCCAGGGGCTGACCGCATCCCTGAACTTCGCGAGTAACTCACGAGGTGGCCAAATCAACGGGAAGCGCTTGAAGGCGCCCTTGGTGATCTCCTTAAACGTGGCGCCGGTGGCGATCTGCTCTAGCTCGGCGGATTGGCTTGCCAACCACTCGTAGATGAACGCTGGAGGTACACCGTCGACGGGTGGAATCACGATGAAGCCCTGGTTGCAGGTGGCCTCCTTGGAGGCGATCGCCAGCACGCCCAACGTCGCTCGGCTGGTCATCAGGACCGACCCAGGTGGGAACAGCCGGGCGCTGCTACTCGCGAGTCCGAGCGCGGTGATCGGATGCTCGGATTCGTCGACGAACCGACGGCGTGAACGTGTGAGATCAGTCGGTGTGAACCATGGGATGTGTCCGTCGAGCCAGTACTCAGAGCGCTTCTTCGATGGCGTACCACCCCCGATCACGTCCAGTACATCGCCGACAGTCCGCACCTCCCACCGCTCAGGGATCAGACCCAACTCGGAGTCCACGGACTCGACATCGACGTGGCCCGGGAATCGGTAGCGGACAAACCACTCCCGGTAAAGCGAGCGCGTGACGTCCGCCAACAGTTCGATCCGCCGCTCGTTGATCTCGATCAGCTCGTCGAAGGCGGACAGGACCCTGGCGATGCGATGCTGGGTCGCGGAGGGCGGCACAGGAAGCACGATGCGCCCGAGGATCGCCTGATTTAGAGAAGCCATCGTCGCTCCGTGAGAGCACTGCGCCTCCATCCACGCCTTGTGGCTCGGCGTCATCAGACACTTAGACACAAACGACGGACCGACGGGACTATCGGACGACAACCTCACCCGAATGCAGTCAGACCCCTGCATCCAACCAGCCTCTCGGTCGGTGACCAGAACGTGGCGATCGACCGCGCCTTTCCGTCCAAAGACCAGATCCCCCGCCCGAAGCAAATGACCCGAAAGTCGCTCTTGGACGTCCGGACCGACCCGCTCGACCTCCGCAGGTCGGATCGATCCGTACCCGAGGTTGCGAACGTTAATCACCGGTGTGCCAGCGCGAACGTAATCTGACGCCCGAAGCTGTGTGCCAAACGGCCCCGTTCGAATCTCGGCGAGTTCCTGAGAGACGAGGTCGCCAAGCTCCACCTCCCGCCACTCGCTCGCCGCGCCCCCGTCGTCTCGCCCATCCACCGACCCGCCATCAACTCCCACGCAGCGCATCGGTCACCGCGAGAGCAGCTTCGTCAGCACAGCATCCACACCTTGCTCAAGGGTCGCACCCCGGGCGGCGAGCTCGCGCAGCTCCAAGTGGGCGGCCGCGAGCTTTTCCTCGAACACTTCCTGGTCGAGGTCCTCGACTTCGGTCCCCACGTACCTGCCGGGATTCAGGCTCCATCCCTGCGACTCGATTTCGTCGATCGTTGCGACCTTGCACAGCGCCGGGACATCCACGTACGTCGCGTCCGGGAATCGCTGCACGAACAGTCCCTCCTCTGCGCGGTAGAGCTCGGGTGCCTCGCCGCGGTACAAGCGCACGATGTTCGCGAGCAGCTCGAGCTGCTCGTCGGTGAAGTCGCGGTGCGCGCGGTCGATCTGGCGGAAGATCTGCCGAGCGTCGATGAACAGCACCCGATCCTCCCGGTCGGTCTTGCGCTTGCCGCGGTCGAGGAACCACAACGTGACCGGCAGCGTCACCGTGTAAAAGAAGTTCGGGCCGATCGCGACCATCACGTCGACGAGCCGGTCCTCGATCAGCTTGCGACGGATCTCGCCCTCGCTGTGACGGGCGTCCGACGACGAGTTGGCCATCACGAAACCGGCCCGGCCGGTGGCGTTGAGCGCCGTCGCGAACAGCTGGATCCACAGGTAGTTGGCGTTGTCGGCGCGAGGAAGGTCCGGAAAGCGCCGATCGTCCTCGAGCTTGGCCTTGTCGACGCGATCGACGTTGAACGGCGGATTCGCCATCACGAAGTCGAACCGGCCCACGCTCTTGTGCGGGTCCTCGTAGTAGCTGTTGCCTTCGCGGATCTCGCCTGAGAGCCCGTGGATCGCGAGGTTCATCCTCGCCAGCCGCACGGTCTCGCCGGTCTTCTCCTGCCCGTAGATCGACAGCTCGTCGCCCGGAGATCGGCGGTGACGCTCGACGAAGTGCGCCGACTGCACGAACATTCCGCCCGACCCGCACGCCGGGTCGAAGATCCGCCCGTGGAACAGCTCGATGATCTCGACGATCAGCCGCACGATCGACATAGGCGTGAAGAACTCGCCCGCGCCCTGTCCCTCGGCGAGCGCGAACTTGCCCAGGAAGTACTCGTAGATCAGTCCAAATGCATCGCCTTCCAGGTCCTTGGTGTAGCTGCTGATGTGCCGAAGCAGCGAGGCGATCGTGCTCGACTCGAGCGCCGTGTACGTGCGCGGCATCACCCCCGCGAGTTCAGGGTTGTTCTCCTCGACCAGCCGCATCGCTTCGTTGACGGCCTTGCCGAGATCGGACCCCTCGGGCAGGCTCAGCAGATAGCTGAAGCGCGCCGCCTCGGTCAGGTAGAGGATGCGCTGGGCGTGGTAGTCCGAAGGGCCGATCCTGCGGCGGGCCGACGCCTTCGCTTCGATTCCGGCGCGGGCGGCTTCGAACTTGGTCTCCGCGAACCGAAGGAAGATCAGCCCCAGGACGGGCGTGCCGTACTCCGACGCCTTGAGCCCGGAGTTCGCCCGCAGCTCGTCGGCTGCATCCCAAAGACGGTTCTCGAGTTCCGATAGATCAGGCTGCATTGCACCGGGGCTCGGGTCGACTCACCGCTGGCGAGCTTACTGCCCGTAGCTTCGACGCCCGCCTCCGCCAGCTTGCAGAGAGGATCCTCGCCATGGGGATGTGATGGCCAGGAGGCCTCGCCGACTCGGCACGAGGTCTTGGTGGCGAAAGACCTCGTCGAAGCAGGGCACTCCCGACCAGCTGAGAGAATCGCCCTGTCCGATGATCAAGCAATTGCAACTAGTCAACTTCAAGGGCTTCGAGCGGTTCCGCGTCAACTTCTCGGACGAGAGCTTCCTCGTCGGCCCCAACAACGCGGGCAAGTCGACGATCATCGCAGCACTCCGGGTTGCCGCTCAGATGGTTTCTCATGCCAAGAGACGGCCGCCCTCCATTACGGCCGACGACGGCGATCTCGTTGTGCCCGCCCACAGCTTTCCTCCTGGCCGCTTCACGCTCGTCGAGGAGAACTTGCGCCACGAATTTCGGCAGGTCGAGACTCGCCTCGAGCTTAGATTTCGAAACGACGCACGGCTCACGGCCGTGTGGCCGGCTCCGACTGAGGAACAGCCAGAACCTCAGGGGTTCTTCTACATCACTTCCGGCGCAGGGGTGCGCCTGCGCACCCCTGCAACCGCGCGAGCTGCCGTGCCAGATCTGGCCGTGCTTCCGATCCTGTCCCCGGTGGAGCACGAGGAACAGCGGCTCTCTCCCGATCATGTCCGAGTGAACATGCTGTCGCGCCTTTCGAGCCGTCACACACGCAACCACATCCTGATGTTGAGCGAGCAGGAAGGCTCGGACGACCCGGACCGATCGCAACTCGAGGAGTTCTTGGATTGGGCCGAACCGTGGACGCCGGACTTCCGGATCGGTGACATTGTGGTTCGACGGGTCGACGGCAAGCCGTTCCTTGACGTGTTCTGTCGCGAGACGGGGAGCCGGAGCGAGAAGGAACTGTTTTGGGCTGGCGACGGGATCCAGGTCTGGATCCAGCTGCTGATGCACCTGTTTCGCAATCGCCACCGCTCAACGATCGTGCTCGACGAGCCGGACCTCTACCTCCATGCAGACTTGCAGCGCCGGATGGTTCGTCTCCTCGACGAGCTCGAGCCGCAGACTATCGCTGCGAGCCACTCCGCGGAGGTCCTAGTCGAGGCGCCACCGGAGGCCGTCGTATGGATTGCCAGAGACCGTCGCGCTTCGGTCAGGGCACCGACGTCGAAGGTCTCCAGCGAGCTCTCGGGCGCGTTGGGGAGTCAGTTCAACCTGCGACTCGCGCGAGCGTTGCGAGTGAAGGCAGTGCTGTTCGTCGAGGGCGACGACATGCGCATGCTCAGGAACATGGCGCGGACTCTCGGTGCTCGTCGGATCGCCACTGAGGCCGGCATCGTCGCAATCCCGCTGCGCGGGTTTAGCAACTGGAGATACGTGGAGCCGTTCTCATGGCTTGTGAACGAGTTTCTTGACCAGACCGTTCGCGTAATGGTGATCTTGGATCGCGACTACCGGACCGACGAGCAATGTCGCGATGTCGTTGTGGCGCTTGGCAGGCTCAACGTGTCCGCGCACGTGTGGCGCCGCAAAGAACTTGAGAGCTACGTCTTGGAGCCAGCCGCGATCGCGCGGCGATCAGGCGCTGATCCCAAGGACATCGAGCGAGTGCTGGAGGCGGCCGCCGAGAGCAAGCGAGAAGAGGTGTTCGCTCAGCAGCATGCGCAACGTGTTCAGACCGAGGTGTCCGCAACGCGGCACCTCACAGACGTCACGAAGGCTGCCCAACACGACTTCGAGGCGCGATGGGCGAGGACGGCGGAGCGGCCCTGGATGTGCAACGCGAAGGACCTGTTGTCGGCCGTCAACGCCTGGCTGCAGGCCAACGGACATCGCACTGTGTCCGCTCGAGCCCTGTCGAGCGCCCTCCGCCGTGGGGAGATCGAGGAGGAGATGGCCGCGGTGATCAATCAGGCGGAGGACATGGCGGCGTAGGCTCGAAGACGGTACACCGACGGTACATGGTTGGGCTCAGCCGGCGAAACTGGACCCAAACAAAAACCCCGCCTGAGCGGGGCTTTCCTTCAATCGGGGAGACAGGATTTGAACCTGCGACCGCCCGGCCCCCAGCCGGGTGCGCTACCAGACTGCGCCACTCCCCGTGGTGGGTCGATGATAACCGGCCGCGGGGGGTCACGATCGGGCGCTACGAGAAGTCGTACCAACCCTCTGGCCGGAGCCTGTGGATGCGCACCCAAACGGTGGCGCGTGGCGAGCATGGAGGAACCGCGTCCGCGAACTCCGATTTCGCGGACGGCCGTCGTTTGAAACCCAGAGCGGGCGACGGGAATCGAACCCGCCCTAGGAGCTTGGAAGGCTTCTGTGCAACCACAACACTTCGCCCGCGGAAACGGGATGGTACCCGCCGCCTCACGATCCCTCGAACCGGTAGGCCTCGGCAACGCCCCCCGGCCCAGGGAACAGCTGCTGCCAGAACCGTCCCCCGAGACCGATAACGAGACCGTCGCCTTCCCATGGCCCGCGTCTAGGCGCTGATCGAGCCGATGACGCGGAGAGCAATTCGGATGCAGTGCCAACGGAACGTGCGTTCCGTTCCCGCGGAGGCTCCCGTTACTCCCCCATCGCCTTGATCACGAGGCGCTTCGGGCGCCCGCCGTCGAACTCGCAGTAGAAGACCTGCTGCCAGGGTCCTAGATCGAGCTGGCCGTCGGTGACAGGAACGATCACCTGGTGGTGGACCAGCAGGTTCTTCAGGTGTGCGTCGCCGTTGTCCTCTCCCCCGCGGTGATGGCGGTAGTCGCCCGGGTTCGGCAGCAGCGCGTTAGCGATCTCGCCGTCGCGCTCCTGCCAGCTGGGCGGCGCGAGCTTGTCAAGCCACTCGAGCGCATCCGCCTGGATCCCCGGCTCGTCGTCGTTGACCCAGACGCCGGCCGTGATGTGCATCGCCGACACGAGCACCATTCCTTCGCTGATCCCCGCCTCGCGCACCGCCGCCTCCACGTCCTCGGTGATCCGGATGAACTCACGCCGGTGTTGGGTGCGAAACGTGCGGTAAACGGTGTGGGACTTCATGGGGTGCCTCGCAGATCCTCGATATCGCAGGGTAAACGGGTAGCTCAAGGATCTCAGGATCGCTCCGCCAGGAGCGCTAGTCCCTGCGCCCGGCCCTCAGGAGCGGGGGTCCCTGCGCCCTGGCCGTGACAATCGGAGGGCCGCCCTGTCCCCGGTTCTCGCGCCTGACGATTCCGCGCTGTCCGCGGTGCTCGCGCCTGACGATCCTATCGTGCCGTCGCTGACCCGTGACCCCTCTCAACGCTTCAGCTACGATCGAGACCCCACGGGGCAGTAGCTCAGTTTGGTGGAAGCGCCGGTCTCCAAAACCGGAGGTCCCAGGTTCGAGTCCTGGCTGCCCCGCTCCCGCCCGCTCTCGATCGCTCGCAGAAGCCCTGTCATAACAGGCTGCCGCTTGTATCTTCGTACTTCCCCGCCACCAGGCCGCTCTGCGCCGTTGCCGCTCAGAACCGCCCAATCTGGATTCCGGCTGGAGCGCTGAGCGTTGATCGAGATTGCGGCGCTCGCTGTCGCAGCCATGCTGCTCGCCTGCCTGGGGTTCATGGCTCATCCGCGAACCCGGACGGCAATGAAGGACAGCGCCCGGCTGCTCGCGGCGCTTGCCCGCGATCGGCGGATACCGCGTCCGTTGCGCTGGCTGCTCGTGGTGGCGCTGCTGCCGATCCCTGGGCCGTTCGAGGAGATCGCGGGCGGCTTGGCGGTCGGCGTGATCGCGTGGCGCTACCGGGCGATCCTCGCCGAGCATCGCGGGCGCTCGGCGAGATGACTCGCGCGCGCTGGAGGCGCGCAACCAGTCCCTGGACCTCGCACCGAAAGCAGCGAGACACAGAGGCCGAGCATGAGGACCTCATCATCATGCGGGCGGAGGGACTCGAACCCCCAAGGGACTAGCCCACCGGCACCTAAAGCCGGCGCGTCTGCCAATTTCGCCACGCCCGCGGGAGTAGTGGTCGCGGCCACCCTAACGCCGCGGCCCCTCGGATGCGAAGCTACCCCGCAGGCAACGTCGGTCCAGTGCGACGACATGGCGGCGCGAGGCGCCCGAGAATTGTATCGTCCGCTCGATGCCTCCGGTGCGCAACCTCCCTCCCGAACACACGATCGTCTATCCCAATCGGGACCGGGCGATCAGCCAGGCGACGAAGGGGATGGTGATTCTGCTCCTGCTGATCTCCATCGGCTTGATGCTGGTCGTGACGATCGGCGCGTGGAGCGAGCTGCAGGGAATGAAGCCGGTCAACTTCGCCTTGTGCATCGCGTACCTGGTGATCGCCCTGTCCGTCGCGCGCTGGGCGCGCGGGCTGTTGCCGGTCGCGGCCGCGCTGGCGCTACTGCTGCTGATCGTCTCGGTGATTGCCGAAACGGGCGTCTCGGGAACGAGCTGGGCTGACCGCAACCATCCCGGGTTTGCCACCGCGCACGCGCTGTCCGGCGGTGTCGGCCTCAGCGCGGACACAATCGGGCTCGTGATCCTGCTGATCGCACCGGTACAGCTGCTGCTGATCCTGTTCTCGATGGGCGGGTTCGCCCAGCGCTGGAACGTGGAGACAGAGGTGCCGATCGACGAGGCCGTGCGCCGCCGGCACAAGCCGGCTGCGTCTTCCCCGACCAAGCCGGCGGCGGCGTAGCGAGTCAGTTCTTCGGGCCTACGAACTCGTCGAGGCGCGCGACGGAGGCCATGCGGGCAACCGCGATGTTGCGGGCATTCATCTGACGCCCGGATGCCAAGCCGCAGGTGGCGTGAAAAGGTTGCGATCTCGCAATCGTTGAACCCCTGCGTGACGCGCTTCAGCACTTCGGCACACTCAGCGTTGATCGCATGGCGTGACTGAGTACGGCGGGTGGGACTCGAACCCACAAGTCCTTTCGGACAATGCATTTTGAGCGCATCGCGTTTGCCTAGTTTCGCCACCGCCGCTCCAGAGCCAGTGTAGTTCGCCCTTGGGACGGAAACACCCCCGCCCCGGCAACCCCCCAAACCCCAAACACCGCACCCCTACGCCGCCAAGCCCGACCCGAGCTACCCCCCGACCCGCCTACCCCGTCACCAACCCCCACAGCCCGTCGATCAGCCCCGGCGGCGCGACGACCGCGCCCGCCGGCTCCTGCTCTACCGCCGCAAGCTCGCGCACGACCAGCCCGGCGCGAGTCGCGATCAGCGCGCCCGCCGCAAGATCCCAGCGGCGCAGCCCGCGCTCGTAGTAGGCGTCATAGCGCCCGCACGCACACCACGCGAGGTCGAGCGCGGCGGCGCCGAAGCGCCGGATGTCCCGAACCTGCGGCAAGACCCTCGCGAGCACCGCCGCTTGACGGGCACGCGCGCCGGCGTCGTAGGAGAACCCGGTCGCCACCATCGCCTTCGACAGCTCGGCGCGCCCCGGCGTGTGGATCGGCTCGCCGTTCAGGGTCGCCGCTCCCGAGCGCGTGGCGGCAAAGCACTCGTCCCGGATCGGGTCGAGCACCACGCCGGCCAGCGCCCCCGACGCGTCCTCGCACGCGATGCTGACGGCGAACGTGGGAATCCCGAACAGGAAGTTGATCGTCCCGTCGAGCGGATCGACGACCCAGCGAAGCTCGCCCTCGCCGCTTGCGCCTCCTTCTTCGGCGAGGATCCTGTCGCCCGGACGGCGCTGCGCCAGCACGGCGCGCACGCTCGACTCGGCGGCAAGGTCGGCGTCGGAGACGAGGTCCGTCGGCCCGGACTTGGCACGGACGCCGTCGCTGACGCGGCCGAAGCGTGGTCGCAACTCGGCCGCCGCCGCCCGAGCGGCTTCCTGCGCGATCGCCAGCAGCTCATCCTGGAGAGCATTCGTCATCAGCCTCGTTCTACCATGCCCGCTCGACGCACTTCGTGCAGGCGACTCGCTGCGTCTGTACCTGCACGCGATCGCTCACTGCCCCCTGCGCGCACCGAATCGCGCCCACCCACGCGCCGGCGCGACGCCGCAGGACCCCCCGGAAGGCGGCCCGGCCGGCCAACCGAGTCACACCGGCGTGACCGCATTGCGCTTGGCCGGCCACCCGCGATCCTTGCCCGCGGCGAGCGCAAAGCGGCGAATCAGCTCGCTGCGCAGGCTCTCGGGCGCGATCACCGCATCGACCACTAGCTCAGAGGCCAGATGCAGGATGTCGATGTCCTGGGCGTATTCGTTTCGCAGTTCCTCGGTGCGAGCGCTGCGCTTCACCGGATCTTCGATCGCCTGGAGCTGGTGGTAATAGACCGCATTGACGGCGGCCTGGGGGCCCATCACGGCGATCGACGCGGTCGGTAGCGCGAGACAGCAGTCGGGTTCGAACGCCGGCCCACACATCGCGTAGAGCCCGGCGCCGTACGCCTTGCGCACGATCACCGAGATCTTCGGCACGCTGGCCTCCGAGACGGCGCTGATCATCTTCGCGCCGTGGCGGATGATTCCCTCGCGCTCGACCTGGGTGCCGATCATGAAGCCGGGCACGTCGGCGAGGAACAGCAGTGGGACGTTGAACGCGTTGCAGGTCCAGATGAAGCGGGCGCACTTGTCCGCGGAATCCACGAACAACACCCCACCCTTGACTTTGGGCTGGTTGGCGATCACGCCGATCGCCTGCCCGTTCAGGCGCGCGTAGCCGACGATCACCTCCCGGGCCCAGCGCGCGTGGATCTCGAGCAGCGAGTCCGCGTCGAGCAGGCTGTCGAGCAGCTCCCGGATGTCGAACGGCTTGTTCTCGTCGGTCGGGATCAGCTCGCCGATCGGGCGATCAGACGCCGGAGAGGCCGGCGGCGTTCCCGGACACGGCTCACCCGAGTTGGTGGGAAAATAGCTCAGGTAGCGCTTGGCAAAGTCGATTCCCTCTTCGTCGCTCGAGACCAGCGCGTGGCCGCAGCCACTCGTCGTGGTGTGCATGCCGGCCCCGCCCATCTGCTCGAGCGTGACGCGCTCGCCGATCACCATCTCGGCCATTCGCGGCGACCCGAGGTACATCGACGCGTTGCCCTCCCGCATGATCACCACGTCGCAGAACGCGGGAATGTAAGCGCCGCCGGCCGCACTGGGACCGAACAGGACGCACACCTGCGGAACGATCCCCGAGAGCCGCACCTGGTTGAAGAAGATCCTCCCGGCGTGGCGACGGCCGGGGAACATCTGCACCTGCTCGTCGATCCGCGCCCCGGCCGAGTCAACGAGGTACACGAGCGGGCAGCGCAGCGTCAGCGCGCGCTCTTGGATCCGCAGGATCTTCTCGACCGTCTTGGGCGCCCACGATCCCGCCTTGACGGTCGGATCATTCGCGATCACCGCCACCCGCCGGCCATCGATCGTCCCCAGACCTGTGATGACGCCTTCCGCGCCGACCCCGTCCTGTTCCCAGCTCGCGAGCAGGCTCTCCTCGGCCAGCGAGCCGGCATCGAGCAGGCGAGCGACGCGTTCGCGCACGGGCAGCTTGTCCTGCTCGACCGCGCGCGCCCGATGACGGGCCCGACCGCCCGCGAGCGCGCGCTCGGTGGCAGCGCTCAGCGCCTCGGTGGGGTCAGGATCGCTCACCGCCACAGCTCAGAGGCGCTCACCGGGCGGCGCCCACGGGCGCGAAGCCCCACCGCGGCGCAGAGGCCCGCCCGATTCATCCGAGCTCCGACGCGCCGGCCCCGCCCGCACTCACGTCAGCCCGGGATTCTCGACGGGCTCGGAGCCTCGGTGGTCGTAGAAGCCGATCCCGGACTTGCTCCCCAACCAGCCCGCCGCGAGCATCTTGCGCAGTGTCGGGGGTGCGGCGAAGCGTCGCTCGCGGAACTCGTCGAACATCGCCTCGCAGATCGAGCCGAGCGTGTCGAGGCCGACGAAGTCCGCGAGCGTCAGCGGCCCCATCGGATGTCCGGCTCCCGCCTTCATCGCGATGTCGATCTCGGTGATCGAGCCGACGCCCTCCTCGTAGGCGCGGATCGCATCGAGCAGGTACGGGACCAGCAGGCGGTTGACGATGAATCCGGCTGTGTCGTTTGTCTGCACGGTCAGCTTGCCCAGGCGCCGCCCGAACTCCAGGCCCACGCCGAGCGCCTCCTCGGAGCTGGTCACGCAGCGCACGACCTCCAGCAGCTTCATCACCTGCACGGGATTGAAGAAGTGCAGCCCGATGAACCGCTCGGGACGGCCCGTGGCGGCGGCCTGGTCGATCACCGGCAGCGACGAGGTGTTGGTGGCGAAATACGTTTCGGGCTTGCAGATCCGGTCCATCTCGCGCCACAGCTCGAGCTTGCGCGGCAGGTTCTCCGTGACCGCCTCGAGCACCAGGTCGCAGCCAGCGAGCGCTCCGCAGTCCGTCGTCCCCTCGATTCGCGCCCGCGTGGCGTCGGCGTCGCCCTGGGCGCAGCGGCCCTTCTGCACCGCCCTGGCGAGCTGGGCCTCGATCTTGCCGAGCCCCCTGGTGAGCGTCGCATCGTCGACCTCGCACACGAGCACGCCATAGCCCGCCTGGGCGGCGACCTGCGTGATCCCATGTCCCATCAGGCCGCAGCCGAGGACACCGACCGTCTGTATCTGCGCCATGCCTTCTCCGTGGTTGTGTTTATGGGGCCGCTGACGCGGCCCGGTTGGTGTTTGGCCTTCGGAAGCGCAAGGCTAGTCGCTGACGCCCTCAGCGCCAGTCGACCGGGCCAGCGCTCAGCACGCGGCTCCCGAGCCGGCGGTCGAGCACCCGCTCGGCCGCGCGCGAGGCTTCGATCAGCGACCCGAGGTCGATCCCTGTCTCGATCCCCATCTCGTGCAGCATCGAGACGAGGTCCTCGGTGGCGATGTTGCCCGCCGCCGCCGCGGTTCTCGGGACGATCGGTGCCGGACATCCGCCGAGCTCGCCGAAGCTCGACTCGAAGCTCCGAATCCCGGCCTGGAGCGCCGCCAGGACGTTCGCGAGTCCCTGGCCGCGGGAGTTGTGAAAGTGAGCCGTCAGCTCGACATCCCCGAGCGCCTCGCGAGCGGCGAGGAACAGCTCGCCCACCGCCAGCGGGTTGGCCATGCCGGTCGTGTCGCCGAACGCGATCTCGCGCGCGCCCCCGGCCACCAGCCGCTCGGCGATCTCGAGCACCCGCGGGGTGGAAACTCTCCCTTCGTAGGGGCAGCCGAAGGACACCGAGATCACGCCCTCGCACCGCAATCCCTCGCCGCCGGCGCGGGCGAAGGTTCGCTCCAGTCCGGCGAGCGACTCGCGGATCGGGCGGCCGAGGTTCTTGTCGTTGTGGGTCTCCGAAGCCGACAGGAACCCGCTGATCTCGTGTACGCGCGGGCGATGGCGCAGCGCCCGCTCCAGCCCGCGCTCGTTGGGGACCAGCACGCTCACCGACACGTCGTCCGGTAGACGCACGGCTTCGAGCACCTGATCGGCGTCGGCGAGCTGGGGGATCACGTCTGACCGCACGAAGCCCGTGAGCTCGATCCGCTTCAGGCCGGCGGCGGCGAGCAGCTCGATCAGGCGGACCTTGTCCGCGGTCGCGATCACCTCGGGCTCGTTCTGAAACCCGTCCCGCGGTCCGACTTCGCGAATCCGGACGCTCGACGGCAGCCCGCTCGCCGGCGTCGAGCTCACCAGGCGCTCACCTGTAGATCAGCCGCAAGCCGAGCAGCTGCGTGACCTTGACGAATCTGTAGCCCTGGCGGCGCAGCGAGTCGATCTCCCCTGGCAGCGCCGCGAGCGTGCTGAGCACCTGCCACCGGACCGACCGGTACGCGACCCCCACGTCCCTGGCCCGTGACCGCGGCCGGTCGCGGTCCGGGCCGCATCATCGCGGCCGCCGTGACCCGCTCGAGCGAACGCGTGGCCGAGCTCGACCTGCCAGGCAAGCTCCGGGCCCCGCTGGGTCAGCGAGGCCGAGTGCAAGGAGGATCGCAGCGCGCACCGCCGGGGCAATATATACCTGCCGGGGCCCAGCGATCCATAGACTGGGGTGCGTGAGCGGCCCGGTCGTCGTCCTCGCCGGCGGGACCGGCGGCGCAAAGCTCGCGCGCGGGATGCTCGATGTCGTCGGCGCCGAGGAGCTGGTGGTGATTGCGAACACCGGCGATGACATCGAGATCTACGGCGCGTACGTCTCGCCTGACCCGGACCTCATCACCTTCTGGCTCGCCGACCGGATCGACGATCGCGGTTGGGGCCTCGCCGGGGACAGCTTCGCAGTCATGGAGGGGATGGCCGAGCTCGGGAACGAGGTCTGGTTCAGGCTGGGCGATCGTGACCTCGCGATCGGCATCCAGCGGGCGCGGGCGCTCGACGACGGCGCGCGGCTGACCGAAGCTCAGGCGTCGATCGCCACCGCGCTCGGCGTGCGCGCCCGGGTGCTACCGATGAGCGACAGGCCGGTCCGAAGCCGGATCCTCGCCCACGGGCGCTGGTGGCCGTTTCAGGAGTTCATGATCCGCTCGGGGGGCCGGGGCCCGGTGCAGGAGATCGACTTCCGCGGCCTGCCGAGCGCGGGCGCCACGCCCGAGGCGCTCGACGCGATCGCGACGGCTCGCGCGATCATCATCGGCCCGTCCAATCCGGTGATCTCGATCGGACCGATCCTCGCCCTCGACGGCGTGCGCGCCGCCTTGACCGACAGCCCCGCCGCCGTCGTCGCGGTCAGTCCCCTGGTGCACGGGAAGGTGATCAAGGGACCGACGGAGGCGTTCATGCGCTGGGCGGGCCACGAGCTTTCGAGCGACGGGGTCGCAGCCGCGTACGCCGGCGTGATCGATGGACTGATCGCTGACCAGCGGACCGAGGCGATCGCCGTCCTTCAGACCGACGTGCTGATGGACACCGCCGGCGGGCGGCAGGGGCTCGCGTACCAGGCGCTCCGGTTCGCGCTCGCCCTCGGCGACCCGACCTCGGGCGCGTCCGCCCCTCCTCCTGGTCTCGTGCGCGCGCGCCCTGACCCGCGCTCGGCTGGCTCCTCGTCCTCGCCGTCCGATAGCGGATAGCGTTCGTCGATGGCAACGCTCGCGATCCTTCCGGTCAAGAGCTTCGCCGCGGCCAACCAGCGGCTCGAGCACGAGCTCACTGAGGGGACTCGCCGGGCGCTGGCCGAGGCGATGTTCTCCGATGTGCTGGTTGCCCTGCGGCGCGCCAAGTCGGTGGACGGGATCCTCGTCGTCACGGCAGACAACGGCGCCGCCCAGATCGCCGGTGGTCACGGCGCGGCTGCGCTTGACGCGAATGAGGATGGACACAACCCGGCGGCGGCCCTCGGCATCGGCTGGGCACGCGAGTCCGGAGCCGATCGGGTGCTGCTGGTTCCGGGCGACTGCCCGCTGCTCGTCCCCGATCAGCTCGATGAGCTGATCGGACGACCTGCGGAGCCGCGGTCGGTGCTGATCGTCCCCGACCGGCACGGCGACGGAACCAACGCGCTGCTGCTGTCCCCACCGGATTCACTCGCGCCCGCGTTCGGACCGGGCAGCCGCGAGCGACACTTCGCGAACGCCAGGACGACCGGTGTCGCGCCCGAGGTCGTCGAGGTTCCGTCGCTCGCGCTCGATGTCGACACACCCGAGGATCTCGCGACCCTGCAGGAGGTCCTCGCGAGCATGCACGGCGCCGCCGCGAACACTCGCGGGATGCTCAGCCAGCTGCTGCGAAGCAGGTTGTAAGTGCTGAGCGCGACCGCGCTAAAGGGCCTGCCCGAGGTCGCGCCCGGTGACGACCTGGCGAGGATGATCGCGGCCAGCGCATCCGCCGCGCCCGGCCCGCTGGCGCCGGGCGACGCGCTCGTCGTCGCGCACAAGGTGATCTCGAAGGCCGAAGGGAGAATACGCGTGCTGTCAGAGGTCATTCCCGGCGAGCGCGCACGCTCGCTGGCGCGTGCGCACGCGAAGGACCCGCGAATCGTCCAGGTGGTACTCGACGAATCGAGCGAGCTGCTGCGGGCCTCACACGGAGTGCTGATCTGCGCGACCCCCCACGGGTTCGTCTGCGCCAACGCAGGGGTGGATTCATCGAACGCACCGAGACCCGAGACCGTGGTCCTGCTCCCTCGCGATCCGGATGGGTCCGCGCGGTCGCTGCGCCGGAGACTGCGCGAGCTCACCGGAGTCGCCCCCGCGGTCCTGATCACGGACTCCTTCGGCCGCGCCTGGCGCCACGGGCAGTGCGACGTGGCGATCGGCTGCGCGGGACTCTCGGCGCTCGACGATTGGCGCGGACGCCACGATGCTTTCGGGCGCGAGCTGAGAGCGACCTGGATCGCCGTGGCTGACCAGCTCGCCGCGGCCGCGGACCTGGCGAGGCGCAAGGATGCGCTGGAGCCGGTGATGCTGGTCCGCGGCGTCGGCGCTCACGTGAGCCTCGACGACGGCCCCGGCGCAGCGGTCCTGCTGCGCCCCAAAGGCGAGGATCTGTTCAGGTAGCCCCGCCCGACGCCCCGCCCGGGGCCCCGATCGCGTGAAACCCGCCGTCGACGTGCAGGATCTCGCCGCTGATCGCGCGGGCGTGGTCGGAGAGCAGGAAGCAGATCGCGTCGGCCACCGGGGATGGGTCCTCGACGTCCCATCCGAGCGGCGCCTGGGACTGCCACAGCTCCGCCAGCTGCTCGAAGCCGGGGATCCCGCGCGCGGCGAGCGTACCGAGCGGCCCGGCCGAAATCAGGTTGACCCTGATCCCGTGCGGCCCAAGATCGCGCGCGAGGTACCGCGAGACAGACTCAAGTGCCGCTTTGGCCACCCCCATCCAGTCGTAGACGGGCCAGGCGACGCTGGCGTCGAAGTCGAGCCCGACGATGCTCGAGCCGGTGGGCATCAGCGGCGCGAGCGCCGCGGCGAGCGCCTTGAGCGAGAACGCGCTCGTTTGAAAGGCTTGGACTGCGCTCTCGGCCGGCGTGGACATGAACCGTCCCCCGAGGGCGTCCTCGGGCGCGAACGCGATCGCGTGCAGCGCTCCGTCGACCCCGCCCCAGCGATCTCGCAGCGTGGCGGTGAGCGCCTCCAGGTCCGCCGGCGCGTTGACGTCGAGCTCGAGCACGTCGACCCCGTCGACCGGATTTGGGAGCTTCTGGGCGGCGCGCTCGGTCATCCGGCGCACGCGACCGAAGCTCGTCAACAGCACCGACGCGCCTTCCCGCTGCGCCTGCGCCGCGGCGTGGAACGCGATCGAGTCCTTGGTGATCACCCCGGTGAACAGCAGCCGCTTGCCCTCGAGGCTCACACCCTCCCCCCGCCCCGGGTGGGGCGCGGCTGCGGCCTTCACCGCGGAGCGCCCCGGAGCACCAGTGTCACGTTGTGGCCGCCGAACGCGAACGAGTTCGAGATCGCGACCGGCGCATCGCCGTTTGAGCTCGACAGCGCGCGCGCCTCGCCGGGGACGTAATCGAGGTCCAGCTCCGGATCGGGAACTTCGTAGCCCAGCGTCGGCGGGATCACCCCGGTGGCGAGCACCTGAACCGTCGCGACGGCTTCGACGGCCCCGGCAGCGCCCAGCAGGTGCCCGATCGCCGACTTCGTCGAGGAGACGGGGATCTGCTTGGCGCGCTCCTCACCAAACGCCCGCTTGATCGCAGCCGTCTCAGCCGCATCGTTGAGCTGGGTGGAAGTGCCGTGGGCGTTGACGTAGCTCACGTCCTCCGGGGTCAGCCCCGCATCGGCGAGCGCGAGCTCGATCGCGCGCGACGCGGGTAGACCGCTGGGCTCGGGCGCGGTCAGGTGGTGCGCATCGGAGGTCGATCCGTACCCGATCAGCTCGCCGAGGATGCTCGCGCCCCGCGCCTGCGCCGCCGAGGCTTCCTCCAGCACCAGCACACCGGCCCCCTCCCCCATCACGAAC
Organism: Solirubrobacteraceae bacterium; assembly: GCA_050996975.1. GTDB lineage: Bacteria > Actinomycetota > Thermoleophilia > Solirubrobacterales > Solirubrobacteraceae > Palsa-465. Next base: position 20,699 of record JBPCRJ010000059.1, read on the forward strand.
CCGTCGCGGCGCGCGTCGAACGGACGCGACACGCCGGTCGGCGACAGCGCCTGCATGGAGTTAAAGCATGCGAACCCGAACGGAGTCAGCGTCGCCTCGGCTCCCCCAGCCACAACCGCATCGGCGTCCCCGTACTGAATCATCCGCATCGCGGAGCCGATCGCGTGCGCCCCGCTGGAGCAGGCGGAGACGACTCCGTAGGTCTGACCCTGGAGCCCGTGCTTGATCGCCACCGCCGCGGCACCGGCATTGGGCATGTACTGGGGGACGCCCAGCGGAGAGACCATCTTTGTTCCCTTGTCGCGCATCACGTCGTGCTGCGTGATGACCGTCTCCAGGCCGCCGATCCCCGTCGCCAGCACGCATCCGATCCGCACCGAGTCATACGGGAGCTCCGCCCCCCAGCCGGCTTGCGCGAGCGCCTCGCTGGAGGCGACGAGCGCCAACTGGGAGAAGCGGTCGAGCCGGCGGATCTCCTTGAGTGACAGGAAGGCCTTGGGCTCGAAGTCTCGGCATGCCCCGGCTCCGTCGGCGATCCCGCAGATCCCCGCCGACCAGCGCTCGTGCAGCGGACCCGCACCGACGCCGAGCGGTGTGACCGCGCCCAGCCCGGTGATGACTACTCCTCGCGCCACGCGCTAGGAGGCCTTCGCCACGATCAGATCGACGGCGTCGCCCACGGTCTTGAGCTCCTTCATGTCCTCGCCCTTGAGGATCACGCCGTACTCGTCCTCCACGACCTGAGCCAGCTCGACCAGGTCAAGCGAGTCAATCTCGAGCTCCTCGAAGGTCGCCTGACGGGTGATCTGGCTTGCATCCGGGCCAAAGCTCGCGAGCGTCTCGACGACGCGGGCCTCGACCTGCTCGCTGGTGACGGTTGACATCGTTCTCCTATCGATTGGTGTAGTCCATCGTCCATCGTCCAGTATGTGTCACGCGGCCAGGCCGCCGTCGACGGTCAGCACCGCACCGGTGACGTAGCTCGCCTCGTCGGATGCCAGGAAGCGTACGCAGGCCGCGACCTCCTCCGGTGTACCGGCTCGCCGCGCCGGTACGGCGGCGAGCAGCTCCTTCGACACCTCGGTGGTCATCGCCGTGTCGATCCATCCCGGCGCGACGGCGTTGATGGTGATCCCGCGCCGGGCCACCTCGATCGCCGCCGTCTTGGTCAGCGCGATCAGGCCCGCCTTCGCGGCGGCGTAGTTCGCCTGTCCGGGATTGGCCCGCAGGCCGACGACGGAGGAGATGTTGACGATCCGCCCCGACCGAGCCTTGAGCATCGGCTTCAGCGCCCGCCGGGTGAGCCGGAACGCCGCGGTCAGGTTCGTGTCGAGGACCGTCGACCATTCCGCGTCCCCGAGCGAGGCGATCAGGTCATCGGCGCTGATTCCCGCGTTGTTGACCAGCGCGAGCACCGGGACGCCGTACTCGGCTTCGAGCGCCGCGAACAGCTCGTCAGCGGCATCCGGCTGGGTGACGTCGGCGGCGAGCGCGATCGCGCGGCCGCCCGTACGCTCGATCTCGGCCACGACCGACTCGGCGCCGTGACGATCGCTGCGGTAGTTGACCCCTACCGCCCAGCCGTCGTCCGACAGCGCGGTCGCGATCGCGCCGCCGATTCCCCGCGACGCACCGGTCACGAGTGCGCACCCCCGGCGCTCGGCAGGGGACTCAGCCGTCACCGTCGATCCCCCACTCGATCACGCCGCCGCCCCAGGTGAAGCCGGCGCCGAACGCGCTCATCAGCACCCGCGCGCCCGCCGGCAGGCGGCCATCTCGCTCGGCGGCGGCCAGCGCCACCGGGAGGGTCGCCGCGGAAGCGTTCCCGAGTGTCTCGATGCAGTCCACGACGCGCTCGCTCGCGAGTCCGAGCCGTTCGCCGAGCGCGCGCGTGATCCGGGCGTTGGCCTGGTGGTAGACGAACAGGTCGACATCATCGAGCGTCAGTTCCGCCTTGGCCACCGCTTCGAGCGTCACCTCGCTCATCCGGTCAACCGCGTGACGGAACACCTCGGGACCGTTCATGCGGATCTTGCGCTCGGAATGGCTCGCGATGATCGTGGCGCCGTGGGAGCCGTCGGTGCCGAGGACGATCGGGCCGATCGCGCCATGCTCGCCTTGCGCCCGGCCGAGCACGACGGCACCGACCGCGTCGGCGAACAGGGGGGCGGTGCCCTTGTCCTCGTAGTCGATGATCCGGGTGATGAAGTCCGCGCCGATCAGCAGCACCCGCTCGGCGCGAGCGCTCTCGATCTGCCCCGCACCGATCGCCAGCCCGGACATGAAGGCCGTGCACGCAGCGCCGACGTCGAACCCGCCGGCACGGTCGGCACCGAGGGCATGGGCGACAAGCGGCGCCGTGTTGGGAGTCAGCTCGTCCGGAGTCATCGTCGCGACGATCACGAGGTCGAGCTCGGATGCCTGCACACCCGCCTGCGCGAGCGCGCGAGCGCCCGCGCGGGTGGCGTAGTCGGCCAGTCGCTCCTCCGGTCCCGCTCGGCGGCGCTCGCGGATCCCGGTGCGAGACAAAATCCAGTCCTCGGTGATCCCGAGCGTCGAGGCGAGCTCTGCGTTCGCGAGTCGGCCTTCTGGGAGCTCGGTGGCGACGGACAGAATCGCGGCGCTCCTACCGGTGCTGCGAAGCGGCGCCCGGACGGGGGCCGCAAGGGGCACGGTAACCGCCGCCGTAACCGGCGCCGAGGACTCAGGCATTGACGAGCTCCACGTCCTTGAGCGTCCGCTTGGCCAGACCGGTGAGGACCCGCCCGGGGCCCACCTCGACGAACCGCTCGGCCCCCAGCGCGCGCAGCGCCAGCATCGTCTCGCGCCAGCGGACCGGCATCGTCAGCGCGCGCGCCAGTCCTTCCCGTACATCGGTGAAGGGTTCCGCGGTGACGGCCGAGAGGACCGGAATGCGTGCGGGCTTGATCTGCGCGCGTTGCAGCGCGGCGACGAACGCGGGCACGGCCGATTCCATCATCGGCGAGTGAAACGCACCCGTGACGGGCAGGTTGATCGCCCGCAGGCCGAGCTCCTTGGCGGCCGCGGCGGCGGCAGGCAGCGACGCGCGGGCACCCGAGAGGACGATCTGCTGAGGTGAGTTGTCGTTCGCGACGGCCAATCCATGGTCGTCGGCTAGCTCGGTGGCGTGCTCCGCTGCGCCGGCGCCGAGCAGCGCGATCATCCCGCCGTCGCCAGCCTGCTCGCCGGCATCCTGCATCAGCGCGCCGCGCAGCGCCACCAGCTCCAGGCCATCGCGCTCGTCGATACTGCCGGCGGCGACGAGCGCCGCAAGCTCGCCGAGCGAGTGACCGGCCATCATCTCGCCCTCGGGACGACCGAGCGCTTCCCAGCCGGCGAGGCTGGCACAGAAGATCGCCGGCTGAGCGAATCGGGTGCCCTCGTCCGCGCGCGGGAACGGATCCTCGCCGACGACATCAATCGACATCGACAGCAGATCGGGACGGACATCCGCGACGGAGTCGCGCATCTCAGGGGTCTGGCTCCCCTGGCCCGGGAAGAGAATCGCCGTTTGCATCGAGGTAGGCATATGGTCCCTACATTACGCGCGGGATCCGCCCCCAATCCAGTGCGCGCACACGGCTTCCCCCCGGCCGGGGGGACCGGGGGCAGGCTCTCCGCAGGCCTGCGCACACATAACGCCGCGTGGCTAGAGCCAACACGGCGCCGATGCGCATCCCGGTAGAGACTCGACGGCTAACCGCCGGTTCGGGCCCAAGGACCGCAGCTACGCTGTCACCGTGAGCGAAAACGGCTCCCAACGCCTGGACGCGCTGATCCGTCGCTGCCTGATTCTGGCCCGCTCGGCGCCGACGGGGCGCATCCTGCTCGGGCGGGTCGCGGACGCGCTGGATCCGGCCTGGATCCCCCTTCCGTGGGGCGAGGAGATCGCGAGCGAGCTCGAGCTCGCTCGAGCGGCCGCGCCCGAGCCGATCAGCCCACGCCAGGTCGAGCGCCTGCTGCGCGATGCGTGGGGCACTCCCGCCATGAACGAGCTCGACGAGCTGCAGCCAGAGCCGGTCGTTGTGACCCGCACCTCGCAGGTGCACCGCGGCGTGCTCGACGGCGCCCCGGTGGCGATCAAGCTGCTACGCCCAGGCCTCGCGGCGGCGGTCCGTCAGGACCTCGGGCTGCTGGGGGGATTACTCCCCTCGCTCCGTGCGGCGATCCCGGCCCTCGACGCGGGCGGTCTCATTTCCGAGTTCCGCGATCGCGTGCTCGACGAGTTCGACCTGGAGCACGAGGCCGCGCTCCAGCGACGCTTCCACCGCGCGCTGCGCGGTCATCCGCTGCTCACGGTGCCCGCGCCGATGACCCGGCTGGCCCGCGAAGGCGTGCTGGTCAGCGAATGGGTGGACGGAATTCCGATCCGGCGCGCGCCCGACCCAGACCGCGCGGCCGCGGGACTGTTGCTGTTCGTGCTCGGGTGCGCCCGCCGGGGCGTGATCCACGCCGACCCCAACCCCGACGACGCGCTCGTGCTTCCCGACGGCCGTCTGGCGATTATCGACTTCGGCGCGACGCGAACGGTCGACCCCGCGCGGGTGGCGGTGGCGGCGGCCGGACTAGAGGCGTTCGCGCAGGCGTGCGCGGCGAACCCGCATTCCGCCGAGGACCGGCACGTGGCGCATCCGGACCTCAGCGCGGACGCCGCCGGAACCGCGGCGAACCCGGACCTCAGCGCGGACGGCTTCGGAATCGTGCTCGAGCAGCTCGGCTGGCTTCCCGCGAGCCATACCGGCGAGGCGCTCGCGCTGGTGCGCGATGGGCTCGGCGAGTTCGCCCGCCAGGCGCCCGTGCTGCTCGACAGCGAGGCCCTGCTGGCGGCACGCGACCGGCTGCGCCAGCGGCGCGAGGCCCTGATCGAGCTGATCCTCGCCGGCGCGCTCCCGCCACAGGACCTGTGGCCCGCGCGGGCGGTGCTGCAGCTGTTCGCGACGATCTCCCGAATCAGCGCGACCGGGGCGTGGCTCGAGCTCGCACGCGACGCGCTGCGCGAGACGTCGGCGCCGTGACCATCCGAATCTCGACCCATCACGGCGCAGCGGGCACACTGTCCGCGCCCCGCGGGCCGGCGATATGGATCTGGCGCGTCTAACCGCCCGCGGAGCGGTCGCGCACCCCCACCGGGCCGCCGTGGCTCCCCACGGGGCCGCGCCGCGCCGTCATCTGGCGGGGAAAACGGGACGTCGCGGGCGGCTGGGACTCGGGGGGCGGGGGGCCCTGGGTGTCCGGCGGCGCGAACAGCAGCGAAAAGTGATCACCGCGCTCCAGGCACGATGGGCAGAGCATTCCGGGCGCGGCCATCAGCAGCCGATGAACCGTCGTGTGGCAGCCCGGACAATACGTGAGTGGCATTCGTGCCTCGCTTTGGTTGGATAACCTCAACCCCCGGTAGCGCCGTCCCATGCGTCCGGGTCTCAGAGTTCGATAACGCCTCGCGAGTCACTCAGCGAGCGCCGCGACGCCCCTCCAGACTACGCCCCCAGGTCGCGCTGTCAAGGCGAAAGCGACGCCGGCGGGCAAGAAGAGCCAGTCCACCGAGTCCGGGCGAAGCCAGTCCGCCCTGTCCGGGCGAAGCCACGCCGCGCTGTCAGCGCGAAAGCCAGCTCACGCCGCCACCGGGACCTCATAGCGCCGCCGCACGTCATACAGCGTTGTACGCTCCGCGGCTGGCCGGCCGGCGCGGTGGGCCGCGGCGATCAGCTCGTGGGGCTCGAGCCGGACGCCGTGAGCGCTGCCCGCCATCCGTGAGATCGATTCCTCCATCAGCGTGCCGCCGAGATCGTTGACCCCCCAGTGCAGTGCCTCGGTGGCCGCGTCGAGGCCCATCTTGACCCAGCTGGCCTGGAGGCTTGGCACGGTCCGCCCCAGCGCGAGTCGGAACGCCGCCGTGTGCTTGAGGTTCTCCTCCCGCGAGATCTCCGCCACCCCGTGGGTGCGCCCGAGCAGCGTGTGGAACGGGATGAACGACAGCGGCACGAACTCGGTGAACCCGCCGGTGCGCTCTTGCAGCTCGCGGACGACGCGCATGTGCTCGGCGAGCTCCCAGGGCTCTTCGATGTGTCCGAACATCACTGTCACGGTCGAGCGGATGCCTGCCCGGTGCGAGGCCTCGATGATCTCCACCCAGCGGGCGACGGGCAGCTTGTTCGGCGAGATGCGCTCGCGCACGCCGTCGTGGAGCACCTCGGCGGCGGTCCCGGGGGTGGAGCCCAGACCCGCCTCGCGCAGGCGCTCGAACACGCGGGCGGGTGACAGCCCGCTGACGTCGCACATGTGCGCGACCTCCATCGGCGAGTAGGCGTGCAGATGGATCCCGGGCGCGAGCTCGTGCGCCAGGCGCAGCCACTTCTCGTAGTCCTCGAGCCTCCAGTCAGGGTGGATCCCGGACTGGATGCAGATCTCGCTCGCGCCGGCGGCGAGCGCCTCCTGGACTCGGTGCGCGAACTCCTCCTCGGAATGCTCGTAGGCGTCCGGCGAGCGGCGCGACTGGCCAAAGCCGCAGAACGCGCAGCCGACCACGCAGATGTTCGAGACATTGATGTTGCGGTTCACGACGAAGGTGACGGTCTCGCCGGCAAGCTCGCGCCGCAGCTGATCCGCCGCGCCCCGCATCTCCTCGATCACCTCTGGACGCCGTTCGGCGAACAGGGCGCTCAGCTCCTGCGGCGTCAGCCGCTCACCTCGGGACGCTCGCAACACCGCGCGCGGCGCGGCGCCATCGGCGATCGTCACGCCCCCCCGCCGTCCACTCCCCCGGCGCGGAATGAACGACCAGTAGTTGCGCTTGATCACGTCGAGCACCGGGCTGGCGAGCCACTCGGTGTCGATGTACTCCGGGTACACGCACAGGCGCTCGCTGAGCGCCAGGCCCTCCGCCTGCAGCCGCTTGCGAGCCGCGGCGGGGGACGGGAAGGGATGCTCGGGAGAGATGTGATCCCCATTGGCGCTCAGTCCGCCGAGATCCGTGGCGCCCGCGTGCACGAGCTCGACCCAGTAGTCCGACAGGTTCGGCGGCACCTGGATCCCGACGCCGGGCATCAGCCGGCGAGCCTCGGCGACCAGCCGCTTCATCGCCTCGATTCCGATCTCGCACGCCCACGACGGCGCGTCCAGCGCAGGACCGTCGCTGATGCCCGTTCGCCAGTACTTGGCCGCCGCGCCAGCGGCGATCTGCGCCGGCTCGCGACCGTAGTAGCTCTGGTGCGGGACGAAGTTCTGGAGGATCACCTCCTGGATATGGCCGTAGCGCGTCTGCAGTTCGGCCAGCGCCTGCAGCGAGGCCATCCGCTCCTCCTCGGTCTCGCCGATCCCGACCAGAACCCCGCTCGTGAACGGGATCTTCAGCTCTCCGGCCGCGGCGATCGTGTTGATCCGGCGAGCCGGGTCCTTGGTCGGCGAGCCCGCGTGCACGGTCTCCATCAGCCGCTCCGAGGTAGATTCGAGCATCAGGCCCTGCGAGGCGGTTACCTCGCGCAGGCGCGCCAGATCACGCCGGGGGAGCACCCCGAGGTTGGTGTGCGCCAGCAGCCCGTGCTCCAGCGCGCGCGCGCATGTCCAGACGACATAGGAGCTGAAGTCCGCGTGCCCGTACTCGGCCAGCCGCGCCGCCACCTCGGCGTTGACCTCGGGTCGCTCGCCCGTCAGCACCAGCAGCTCCTTGACCCGGTGGCGAGTGGCCGCCCGCTCGAGGATCGCCTCGACCTCGTCGGGCGCGTAAAGGTGCGGCGTGTGGGTCGCGAACGCGCAGTACTTGCAATAGCAGCGGCACGTCCGAGACAGCGAGAGCGTCAGATTACGGCTGAACGTGACGCGGCGGCTCATACGCCCCGTTCATTCTACGGAGGCCGCGGCTCCGGACCTCCACGGAGCCCGCGCCTACGGCCCTCCACGGAGGCCGCAGCCCCGGAAAGCCAGAAACGTCGGCGACCGGGCTATCACGTGTTCCGCGTCGATGACTACGGCGCTCCCTCGTATCCGGAGCTGATGCTGTGAGCCACGCGCGCCGCCCTGCACCGCGATCCCCAGCCGGCCCGCGCGGTCGTGCCGGCGCTGGTGCGCGGCTACGGAGTCACGCTGAGCGATCCCGCGCGCAGCGCAGCCGACCTCGAGCGGCAGGTCCCCGGCCTCGAGCCCTCGCTCGTGGCCGCCGAGCTGCACGCGCTCGCGGGTGCGCTCCAGACGCCCGGCGGCCGTTACGGCGAGCTCGACCCCACCCGGCTGAAGGCGTGGAGCGCCTGGGGAGGCGCGGATGGGGATCGTCGCCAGGCCCCCGATACAACGCCGATGTTCGACCCGCAGCTCGTCACGGCCACGAGCCCTCTGCCAACCCGGGCCCCTTCACTCGCGCGCGGCCAGCCGCGTCACGAGCACGCCGCCTTCACGCGCCATCCGTGAGCGCGGGACGACCTGATCGAATCCGGCCGCGTCGGCCAGTGCTCGCACGTCGCCCTCGACGTGCGAATAGAACGCGAGCGTCCGCACGCGCCGATGACCCTCGGCCGGCACCCCTTCCAGCGCAACCGCGCGCACAAGGGCGATCCGGTCTTCCGCGTCCGCCGTCAGATCCACCACCAGCACGTCCGCCTCGTCCATCTTCACGTCGCCCAGCTCCGCCACCAGCGACGCTTCGTGCCCGGCCGCTTTCAGCGCGCCAAGCACATTGGAGCCGAACAGCAGATCCGGGACGAAGGCGATTACGCGAGCCATGGGAACGCAACACCCGCTACTGCGCGCGCAGCTGCCGGAACTCCTCGCGGACCGACTCGGGCCTGCCCCACATCTGCGTGACCTCGACGCGCCCGGTGCGCACCTCGCGCAGCGCCAGCTCCCCGTCGATGCCCGCATCGTCGAGCAGCTTCAGCGTGGCGTGGACCGCCGGGGCCGCCGCCGCGTGCCCGAAGCGGTGCGCGACGAGCAGGCGCCAGTGCCAGTCGTGCTTGGAGTACGGCTGGCCATTGCAGGTGACCACGAGCACCGCCGCGTCGACATAACGGCGCTCGTCGAAGATCCGCAGATCGAGCTCCATGTCGGTCCAGTCGTCGGGCAGCGAATCGGTGATCTGCTGGAAGCTCTCGGCGAGGGACATCGTCAGCGGAGCGTAGCCCTTTCTCAACCCTGCACGACGATCAAGGGCCCAGTGCCACGTTAGTCAGGCGGCGCGCTACGCGCCACGGTATTTTGTGGGCGTGTCCTCGATCATCCCGGCCCGGCGATCAGCTACATCGGAGTACCGCGCAATCACGGAGGGCTGCGGGCTGCTCGACCGCTCGCAGCGGGGCAAGCTCGCGCTGACCGGACCGCAGGCCAAGACGTTCCTTCAGGGTCAGGTGACGGGCGACGTCGAGGCGCTCGTCGAAGGGCGGGGCTGCTACGCGGCGTTCCTGACCCCGAAGGGCAAGATGCTCGGCGACCTGCGGATTCTCGACGCTGGAGAGGAGGAGTTGCTGCTCGACACCGAGCGGGTCGCGCTCCAGGAGCTCTTCAACATGGTCACGCGCTTCAGCATCGGCTACGAGCTGGAGCTGCACAAGCGCACGCTGCAGCGGGGGCTGCTGTCGCTGATCGGTCCGCGGGCCGCCGCGACCGCCGGGATGTCCGAGCTCGCGCCGGAAGAGCACGCCAATGCGCCGCTGGTGCTGGACGGCGTGCGCGCCCGGGCGATCCGGACCGACATCGGACTCGACCTGCTGTGTGAGTCCTCCGACACGGACGCATTGAGCGTCAAGCTGGTGGCCTGCGGTGCGGAGGCCGTCGGCGAGGAGGCTGCCGAGTGCCTGCGGGTCGAGCGCGGACGCCCGCGTTACGGGATCGACCTCGACGCCACGGTGATTCCGCAGGAGGCTGGGCTCAACGCCCGCGCGGTGTCGTTCACCAAGGGTTGCTACGTGGGCCAGGAGACCGTTGCGAGGCTCTACTACCGCGGCAAGCCCAACCGCCACCTGCGCGGCTTGGCGTGTGCGGCGCCCGTGCACAGCGGCGACGCGATCACGTTCGGCGGCCGGCCCGTCGGCCACGTGGGCAGCGTCGCCCGCTCACCGCGGGTGGGCCCGATCGCGCTGGCCCTCGTGCGCCGCGAGGCACCCCCCGGCGTGAGCGTCACGGTGGGCCCCGAGGCGATCGAAGCCTCGGTGCTCGAGCTCCCGTTCAGGTGAGCTGCCCATCGCAGCACCGGCTAGCCGAGGTGCGCCGCGATAAAGCGCTCGAGCGCTTCGCGGCTCGGCGCCGGCGCGAGCACGAGCTGCGGCGTCGCGGGATGCGACGCGAGGTAGCCCGCCACGATCCGCACCTCGTCGACCTCTCCGGGGGGCAGATGCGCGCCCAGCTCGCCGATCCGTCCTCCGCGCCTGATTGCCGCCTCGGTCCGCTGCTCGAGCTCGTCCAGATCGCCCAGATCGTCCGATATCGCACCCCAGTCGAGCAGCCGGCCGCCCAGCACCCAGAACGCATCCAGCCGCCGCGGGTCCGTGGGATGGGCGCCCAGCGCGAGGCGCGGCCGAGCGTGCGTGGCCTCCAGCACGCCGCCCAGACCAGCGAGGATCGTCCGCAGCCGCTGCGCGCGGCGGCGCAGCCACGCGGCGCGCTCGTAGCGTCGCTGCGCCGCCGCCTGACGCATCTGGGCGTCGACGTGAGCCAGCAGCCGCTGCGCTCCATCGCCACCGTCGGCGAACAGGCGCAGCGCCTCGTCAACGCGGCGCCGATACAGATTCGGATCAAGATCGCCCAGGCACGGCGACAGGCAGCGGCCCATCTGACCGTACGCCGAGGGATGCTCACGCCGCACCAGCCGCCGCCCGCAGTGACGTAGGCCGAACAGCGAGTTCAGCTGCTCGACCAGCTCTAGCGCGAGCCGGCGAGCGTGGCCGGATGACGTGGGCGCCGCCCTTGAAGGCGAGGCTGGATGCCGAGCGGGCGGCAAGCCCACGGGGCCGATCGTGACCGCGTGGCCGGACGCCGGACCGCGGGAGACCTCGAGGATCGGAAACGCGATGTCGAGCCGGCAGCGGATGTACACCAAGCGGTCATCGCGGCGCGCGAGGCGGAGGTTGCCGGGGGGGCCCAGCTGCTTGATCAGGCGGTTCTCGAGCACCAGCGCGCCGAGCTCCGAGCGGGTGCTGCGGTAGTCGACGATCGTCGCGTGAGCGGTCCAGTCGGTGCTCCGGTCGGGGTCAGCGAGCAGCCTCGGAGCGGCGCGCGTGGCCGGCGCGAAGTGGGCACGGGCACGGGCGCGGATCGAGATCGACTTGCCGATGTACAGCACGCGTCCGGCCTGATCACGGAACAGGTACACGCCCGGATCGCGCGGCAGCGCGGCGAAATCCAGCTGCGCGAGCGCGGGACCGGCTTGCGCGTCGTGAAGGCGGCGAGCGGTCGTCTGGGTGGCGAGCCCCGGGATCGCGGCAACCGGAGTGGCGGCAGCCGCGGTGGATGCCGTGATTGCGCTGGTCGCGCTGGCCGCGGCGGCGGCGCTGGCCGGGACCCAGCGAGCGCGCGAGCTCGGCGAGCGCCGGCGCCGCGGGGCGAGGAGCGCGAGCGCATCCCCGACCGTGATCGCGTTCGCGCACAGGCGCGGAAAGAGCGCACACAGCACGCGCGCGCACGTTTCCGCATCGGCGAGAGCGCGATGGCTGCACTCCACCTCAATCCCGAGCGCGCCCGCCAGCGCGAGCAGCCGGCGCTGGTGCTGCAAGGGCAGCAGCGCCCGCGCGAGCGCGACCGTGCAGAGCACCGGCGGCTCGGGCCACTCGAGCCCGCTGCGCACGAACGCCTGACGAAGGATGCGCCGGTCAAACGACGCATTGTGAGCGACCATCACCCTCCCCTGTAGGCGCTGCCTCACCAGCGGTAGGACCGCCTCGAGCGGCGGGGCCCCGTCCACCATCTCCTGCGTGATCCCGGTGAAGCGCTGAATTCCGCGCCGCAGGGGCGCCCCGGTTCGCAGCAGCGAAGACCATCGGTCGTGGAGCTCACCGCCGCCGACGAGCACGGCGCCGACCTCGGTCAGCTCGCAGTCCTCGCCGCCGAGCCCGTTGGTCTCGGTGTCGAGAACGAGCAGCTCGGCGCTGGCGATCGGCTGGTCGAGGAGGTCCATCGCCATCGTGATACGGAGTGCGCCGGACGGCATGCACGGTGACTTGCAGGAGCACTGGTCGCTGGATCGCGGCGGCGCGGACCCACCGACGCTCAGCATGCGGCCCCGAGTCCCTCGCCGGATCGCCGACCGGGGTACGATCCTGGCGATCGGCCATCCGCGAGCGGGAAGGGTTGCACGAGTGGCAGTCGAAAGGTCGCAAGACGTCGCACACGTCGATGTCGAGCCGGGCGAGCTTCCCCGCACGATGTCCGCCTGGGTGATTCGCCAGGAACGCCTCGGCGAGCCGGCGGATGCCTTCCGGCTCGAGGAGATCGAGGTCCCTCAGCCGGGCGCCTTCGAGGTCACCGTCCGTGTGATGGCGGCCGGGGTCAACTTCAACAACGTGTGGGCGGCGCTGGGAGAGCCGGTCTCGGTTTTCCGCTACCACCCCGACGAGGACCACCACATCGGGGGCTCGGACGCGTCGGGGATCGTCTGGAAGGTCGGTCAGGGCGTCACCCGCTGGAAGCCCGGCGATGAGGTCGTGATCCACTGCAACCAGGCCTCATACGAGGATCCCGAGGTCCACGGGCTTGACCCGCTGGCCGCGCCGTCGCAGAAGATCTGGGGCTATGAGACGAGCTGGGGCTCTTTCGCCCAGTTCTGCAAGGTGCAGGCCCAGCAGCTGCTGCCAAAGCCCCGGCACCTCGCTTGGGAGGAGGCGGCGTCGTACGGGCTGACGTACTTCACCGCCTACCGGATGTTGATCGATCGTTGCCAGCTGCAGGCGGGGCACCGGGTTCTGATCTGGGGCGCTGCCGGGGGCCTCGGCGTGTTTGCCACGCAGCTCTGCGCACTGGCCGGGGCCGACGCGGTCGGGGTCGTCTCGAGCGACGCGAAGGGCAAGCTGATCGAGCAGCTCGGCGCCGTCGGCTACATCAACCGCTCCGAGTTCACCGGCATGATGCGCCGCGGCGGCGAGGCGCCCCCGGAAGAGAAGGCGCGCTTCAAGGAGTCCCGGCGTTTCTGCAAGGCGCTCGAGTCGATCCTGGGCGGGCCACCCGACATCGTCTTCGAGCACGTCGGCAAGGCCACCTTCCCCACCTCGGTGCTTGCCGTCAAGCCGTTTGGCAAGGTCGTGATCTGCGGTGCGACGTCCGGCTACCAGCTCGACTTCGACGTCAGGTACCTGTGGATGCGCCAGAAGGAGATCCTCGGCTCGCACTTCGCCAACGCCTGGGAGTGCAACCGGGCGAACGAGCTGATCGAGGAGTCCAAGATCAGACCCGTGCTGTGGCAGACGATGGGCTTCGATCGGGTCGCCGATGCCCACCAGCTGCTCCGCGAGAACCGGCACCTGGGTAAGATCGCGATTCTCGTGGGAGCAACTGCGCCAGGGGATGGCAAGACCGCGCCCGGACCGGGCGCCATCCGCGCCGAGGTGGGAGCCTGATCATGGCCGGCGTGGTCTGGATCCCCTGGTATGCGACCGTGCTGCGCCAGGATCTGCTCGCCGAGGCGGTTTCGGAGATCGCGCGACTGGTGCTGCGCTACGGCGCGACTCAATACTCGGTGCACCGCGCCCGTGATGACCGCTACAAGATCTTCCAGATGGCTTGGTTCGAGGACTCCCATGACTGGTACCGGTATTGGGACGGCCCCGAGATGATCGAGTTCCGCCGCCGCCACTCCGGCCACTATCAGGTCCCGGTTACCTACGTCTGGTACGACGAGCTCGTCACAGGCGCGCTCGGACCCGAGGTTCCAGTCCCGCCCGCGCCGGCCCCCGACCCGAGCCACAGACCGCCACGTAGCTTCCACACGGCGCCCGCCAACGGCTGAGGCAGCCAATTCGGCGCTGGCAGCTGAGGCCTTCAGCCGGCGGGGGCGATGCTCAGTCCCAAACGGTGCCGCGCGGATCGAAGCTACGCAGCGCCTCGTCGCGAGTGGCCAGGTGGGCATCCCAGGCCCGCGCGGTCGAATAGACGATCCGGTCGGCCGGATCGCCGGGGAATCGCTCCCGGTCGAGCAGCCCCGCCCGCACGGCGGTGGACGCGGAGAGAGCCAGCGCCACCACGCGTGGATTGCTGAGGGCTTGGTTGATCCACGGCTCGAGCGGCCGATCCAGCGTGATCCGTCCCTTCTGCACGAGCATCGCGATCTCCCATGCGCTGATCGTCGCGATCCCGACCCGTTCAGCGCTGTCGATCGCCTCGCGGGCAGCGTGCCCAAGCTTCGCCGGTTGCGAGATCCACCACAGCCAGGCGTGGGTATCGAGAACGATCAAACCCACTATTCAGCGTCCCACGGCTCCCGGAGCGGGGCGATCAGCTCGTCATCGGAGCAGTTAAAGCGCACGCTTCGCAGCAGCGAGGGTGGATCCTGGAGCGGCTCGACCCTCGCGACCGGGCGGCCGCGCTTGGTTATCACGATCGCCTCGCCCGTCGAGGCAACTTCGTCTAACAGCGCCAGGCATCCCGCCTTGAATTCCGATGCCGAGAGCTCCCGCATAACTGGTCATATTACCATGGTCATTCAACGGTAGAGGTGCGCTCTGCCCTCTCCTCCCGCGGCGGCTCACTCCGCTGCACACGCAGCGCGAGCTCCAGCCAGAACCGCGCGTCAGGATCGTCGAGCGCGCCCCCGAAGCACTCCCGCAGCCGCGCCAGCCGGTAGCGCACGGTCTGGGGGTGAATCCCGAGCCGCGCCGCCACCGGACCGAGGCGACCCTGCTCGGCGAGCCACGCCCGCAGCGTCTCGGTCAAGCGGGCGCGCGAGCCGGCGGAAAGCTGCGCCAGCGGCGCGAGCCGATCGGTGGCGAGCTCGTCCGCGAGCTGCCGATCGTTTCGCAGCAGCAGCTCACCGGCGCTCGCGCGCGCCGCGACGATCGCGCCCGCGGGTCCGGCGAGCTCCAGCGCCGCGCGGGCGCGGGCGAAGCTGAGCGCTGCGGCGCTCCACCCGACGGTTGTTCCCAGCCCCGCGCGAGCGCCGGCATCCGCGATCGCGTGCTCGATCGCCGGGAAGCGCATCGGGCCTTCTGGGTCGGGCACCACCGCGCATGTCAGCTCGCCGATTGTGTCGGCGATGCTGTCCGGCGGCATCCGCGCGGCGGCCCGCTCGCGCTTATCTCCGTCGATCGCCAGCACCGCGAGCGTTCGGGGCAGCGGCCAGCCCGCTTGCGCGGCGGCCCTCTGGACTGAGCTCGGCTCGGCTGGCGGCACGCGCACCAGCAGCCGCACGAGGCGCCGGCGCCGCAGCTCGGCCTCGCCCGCGGCGGCCGACTGCTCGAGCGCGTGACCCTCGGCCGACTGCGCTGAAAGCGCATCGATGTAGGCGAAGATCGATTCCGCGAGCAGGTAGAGGGTGTCGGGCTCGAGCCCGGCGCTCACGCCCGCGGCGGCAAAGCGCCGCCAGGCGACGCGCGCCCCCACCCGGTAGGCGCTCAGCAGCGAGTCCAGGCTGCGCCCCGCGCGCATCTCGCCGCGCCCCAGCGCCACGTACACGTCGGACTGGGCCACCGGCCCGCCCGCCTCGATCTCGGCCAGCAGATGGGCCAGCGCCCCCTGCACCCCGGCGCGGATGCCATCGCCGAACTGGCCCTCGATCGGACGCGAGTAGGCGGGAATCGTGCGCACCGCCTCGATCATCTCGTCGGCGACGTCGGCGAGCATCGGACTGAGTACGCCGACGATCTCCGGAGGTAGCTCGTGCCACGGTTGGTCGGTCATTTCTCATTGCAAAGCTACAACTTCTTGACCGATGGTCGTGGTCAGAGGAGCAGAAACTTGCGCGGATTTACCCTACGCTCCGTTCACTTCGATGAGTCGCGCGCACAAGATCATCAATTTGATCGGCGTCCCGCTGCCGCTGATCGGATTGATCGCGGCAATCGTGCTGCTGTGGAACCGCGCGATCGGTCCGCTGGAGCTCGGCCTACTCGCCGTTCTGTACGTGCTCACCGCACTCGGGGTAACCCTCGGCTACCACCGCATGTTCACCCACCGCGCGTTCCAGTCCTCCAGAGCGTTCCGGGCGATCGTCGCCGTGATGGGGTCGATGGCCGTGGAGGGCTCGGTGATCACCTGGGTGGCTGACCATCGCAAGCATCACGCGTTCACCGACCAGGCTGGCGACCCGCACTCGCCGCATCTGAGCGGTCCCGGCTTCTGGGGCGCGGTCAGGGGACTCTGGCACGCGCATGTCGGCTGGCTGTTTGAGAGCGTCGGCACGGCCGAGCGTGAGCGCTTCGCCGGAGACCTCGTCGGTGACCGCGTGATCCGCACTGTGGACAAGCTCTTCTGGGTCTGGGTGATCCTAGGCCTCGCGATCCCGTTCTCGCTCGGGTGGATCGTCGGCGGCAGCTTCGGCACGGCGCTGACGGCACTGTTGTGGGGTGGATTCGTCCGCGTCTTCCTGCTTCACCACGTCACCTGGTCGATCAACTCGGTGTGTCACTTCTTCGGTCGCCAGCGCTTCAGGGTCGCCGACGAGTCGCGCAACGTGTTCTGGCTCGCGCCGCTCTCGATGGGCGAGGCGTGGCACCACAACCATCACGCCTTCCCGACCTCCGCGTTCCACGGGCTCGCGCTGTGGGAGCGCATCGCCGACCCCACCGGACTCGTGATCGCGTTGCTGGAGAAGCTGGGGATCGTCTGGAACGTGGTTCGCATCAGCCCCGAGCGCCAGCGCGCCAAGGCGCTCGCCGTGGATCCCGGGCGCTCGCCGGCCTGAGATAGTCCTCACGCGCGCAACCGGCGCGCTTGAGAAATCCGCTCTACGATCGCGCCATGGCGAGGTGGCGAGGGACCGGTGATCGCGCGGTGGGGTGGGCGCGCGGTGAGCGTCACCCCCGCGGGCGCGCGCGGGCCGGCGGGATCGGGGGCCGAGCCGTGCGGACCGGCGTCCTGAGTCGCGTGCGCCGCACGCGTCGCGCCAGTGCGCTGCCAATCATCGTTCCCGCGACCAGAACCTCCAGTAACGCCACTACTCCCAGCCCAGCGGCGTAAGTCAGCACGATCGTCGTGAGCAGGATCCCGATCGCGACGTCCTGAAGCAGATCCCGCCGCCGGCCCCTGAAGTGCTGCTGACGTCGACGGCGCTCGTCAATACGGACTGTGGCGGCGACGGACCCAGAGCTCGCCTGCGGTCGACGGCGCGACGAGGGGAACGAGCGGTAGGGCTGCGGGTCGGCAATTGGCATCAGACTGCGAGCGAATGTTGCGGGTTGCACTTGAGGGCGGAACGCCTGCTTCCCCTTTCGTCACGAATTGAGGATTGCCTGCGCGCGGCGTGAGAGCTCGCTCAGGTCCGGCCGCGCCGCAGGAAGGAGCCCGTAGCGCGCGAACAGGAAGGAGCCGGTAGCGCGCGAACAGGAAGGAGCCGGTAGCGCGCGAACACCTGCTAGGCGGAAGTTTTCGCCGTCCCGAAAACGTCCGGCTAGGGGCCTCGCCCCCCACTGACCGACGACCGTGCACGCCAACCCGACCGCCCTTAACGCCGCCACGCCGCGAGCGCTCCCGCCGCGCCTTGACCCGTGGGGTCGTGCGCGACGTATCGTCGTGGTCACCCTGTGCCTGTGTGCCTTTCCGTGCACCCTCTCGTACGTCGGTGCGATCGCCGGTCCGTCGAACTCAAGCTTTGTGATCAGGTCGTTCGAGTGGCTGCGCGACCACGGCGCGGCATCGGTCGCCTCCCAGATCGAGAGCGTCTACTACTCGTTGAACGCCCCGGCCACCGGCGGTCCGGCGTTGCACAAGCTCCTGCTGGGGAATCGGGCCGGCGTTGCGGCTCCCGCCGTCGCTGGGGCTCATCCCCCGAACATTTCGCCCGTGATCCTTCCGGCCCTCCCCGGGGAGGGCGTATGGGCGCCGCGCGAGAGCTGGAGCGGGGCCGACGCGCCGGTCCAGGTCACCCAGTTTCGCACCGACACCCGATACCCGCGGATGGTCGCCGGGGTCGCCTGGATCAACGCGGCACGCACCGTGATCTCGCTGAACCCTGGCCGTCTGGAACCGCCGGTGCCATCGGGACCAGCGGGCCCGATCCCGCGCGGCACGATGGAGGTGCCTTCAGCCTTCCGGTCGCGCCTGCTGGCGACCTTCAACAGCGCCTTCAAGCTGAGCGACTCGGGCGGCGGCTTCGCGTTGAACGGTATTACGTACGCGCCGCTGCACCCCGGCATCGCAACGCTGATTCACTATCGCGACGGACGGGTCGACGTCCAGGCCTGGTCCGCCAGCCAGGTTCCACACGGGGTCGACTTTGCCCGCCAGAACCTGCCGCTGATCGTTCAGGGCGGGGCACCGAACCCCAACCTCAGCGACGGGGCCCAATGGGGCGCGACGCTCGGCAACGCCGTCCGCGTCTGGCGCTCCGGAGTCGGCGTCGACGCGCGCGGCAACCTGATCTACGCCGCCGCCGACGCGCAGACCGTGGGCTCGCTGGCCGCGATCTTGATCAGAGCCGGCGCAGTGCGCGCGATGGAGCTCGACATCAACTCCTACTGGGTCACCTTCATCACCTATGCCCAGCCCCTCGCCGCGCAACCCAGCAGTCTGCTCCCGAGCATGACCCGCGGCCCCGAACGCTACCTCTCACCCGACGACCGAGACTTCTTCGCCGTCTACCTGCGCTGATCGCGGATGACCAAATCAGGCCGCGCGATGGGGCGCGACGACCACCCCGGGACGGCGGGCGCGACGGGCGCGACGGAACGGGGCCGCGGTGGAACGGGGGGCACGACGGGCGCGGCGGAACGGGGCGCGACGGGACGGGGACCGGGATCCTGGCGCGATCGCGCCGCGGACGCCGCGGCGCTCAGCGCAGAATGCCGGTATGACCGAGCGAGTACCGACCCGGCTGGGGCCAGACGCAAAGCCCGTGGGGCCCTTGACCGACGGGGAGCTTGGCCCGCAGATGCCCGCTGGCGGTGTCGATCGCGTACACGACCGCGTCGTAGCGGCCGCTAAGCCACAGCGTTCGTCCGTCGGCCGAGACCCCGCCCATGTCCGGGCTCGCCGGTTGCGGAAGCTTCCACGTGGCCACCACGCGGCGGCTGGCGAAGCTGACCACGCTGATCGATCCCGCTGACCGGTTGGATACGTACAGCGATCGCGCGCCGCGGCTGGGATACAGCCCGTGTGCACCCGCACCCGTGCGCAGGAATCCGGTGACCCGAAACCGGCCCGGATCGAGCTCCCAGAGCCCTCCCCCCGCCTGATCGGCGACGTACAGCACCTTCCCGTCGGGCGAGAGCTTGACGTCCTGCGGGCTGCCCACGCCGTTGCCCAGCACCAGCGTCCGGCGCACCCGTCGATCGCGCAGATCGACCTCGATCATCCGGCCACCGAACTCGCAGCTCGCGTACGCGTAGCGGCCGTCGGCGGAGAAGTCCATGTGGTCGACTCCCGCGCAGGTCGGCACCGACAGCACATCCTTCAGGCGCATCGTCGACGGATCGCGGAACGCGAGCTTGCGCAGGCGCTCGGAGACCACGATCGCGTAACGGCCGTCCGGAGTGAAGTACAGGTTGTAGGGATCCTCCACCGGGATCGGGGCATGCGGCTTTCCGGTGCGGGGGTCGATCGGAGTCAGGCTGTTGCCGACGTCGTTGTCGACGTACAGCGTCTTCAGGTCGTACGAGGGGGTTACGTGCTGGGGCAGGTCACCGGTCGAGAAATTCCGGACGATCTTGAAGGTGCGCTGGCTGATCACGTCGACCGTGTTGCTGGCGCTGTTGGGGACGTACACCAACGCCGGATCCCCGCGCACCACTGGACTGAGATCCCCGGCGGCGGCATACGCGTAGACGTTGCTCGCTGAGGCCCGCGCCGCGCGGCCAGCCGCGCCGGCGGAGGCCGCCCCGGAGCGGGCCGGCGCTGGCGTGCGCGCCGCTGTCGACCTCGGCGGCATGGGGTCAGAGCCGTCCGTAAGGGTCCCGACCAGCAGCGCGAGCCCGACGAGAAACGCTGCGTGCAACGCCCGCCGCCTTCTTATCTGCGCAGCCCGCCGCCTTCTCATCTGCGCGGAGAGCACTGCTGCATTGTCGCTGAGAGGAGCGATTGCTGCGCTTGGATGCGGGCTGCCACCACGCCTTTCCGACCGCTAGGCTCACGGAGCCATTCGCCCACCGCCTTCACCAGTGC
>JBPCRJ010000008.1:0-7179 GCA_050996975.1 Solirubrobacteraceae bacterium
AGCCTCCCTCTCTGTCGTTGCGCTCCAGTATGACGCTCATACCGTCAGATTGCTCCGACATGCGCCCAAGAAAAAGGCTTCCCTTGGCGATCAGCTGCACCCGCCGCGCCTGACCGGCGCCGAGCCGCGCCCGGGCATGCGGGACATAGCACAGCGCAGAGGCGATGTGGCCCTGGGTGGGGGCAAAGCCGGGCATGCCACGACTAGCCGACGAAGCCGACGATCTCCTCGCGGGCAAGCTCGCCGCGGCGCACCCCGAGCTCGGCGATCGTCTTGTAGTTGCGCTCCGGGACGTTGCCCGACCCCTGCGGCTCGGTGATCTCGGGATTGTGGAGCTCGGTGGCGTAGTCGTCGACGTCGAGCATCCCGAGATCGAGGCGCTGCAGCGGCGCGATCACCAGGGCCTCCATGACCTTGGGATTGGAAGAGCCTGCCGACACCGGGTGACGTCCCACGCTGTCGAGGCGCACGTGCGGGACGCGCCGTCGTCGGCCTCCACGACAGCGCCGAGGCACCGAGCACGTCCTCGAGCACCGGCAAATCGTGCTTGAGGTGGCCCTGGAACTTCATCCCCAGCTTGGGCAGCGAGCCGCCCGCCACCACCACGACACGTCTGAACCCCCGCGGCCACAAGGCCGCTGGCGATCACGACCGCCGGGACCGGAGCCGCGCAGAAGTTCTTGACGTCGGCGCCGGAGGCCTCGCTGCAGCCGGCCGCCGCGGCGACGGCCTTGGCCAGGTTGCCCCCGCCCCGCTGATAGCGGTCACCGATCGCCTCCTCGCCCGCGCCGAGGACGTAGTCGATCGAGCTCGGGTCGACGTCGTTGTCGGCCAAGAGGTGAAGGAGGGCGAGCGTCGCGCTCGCCTTCCCGGCCAGGTTCTCGAGCAGCACCGCCGCGCCGAGAGCTGGATCGGATTCGTGAGCCCGGCGGATCGCACCGGCCAGTGGGCCAGCGCGGGTGTGGAGGGCGAGCGCGCATGGCTCGGCGGCGATCGCCTCGATGTCGCCGGCGGCGCGGCCACGCGCGCGAGGTCGATGCGCTCGGCGAGGGGATGGCCGGACAGCCTCGCCGCGGCTCCGTCGCCATCGGCGAGCTTGACCAGGCCGAAGTCGTCGACCGCGGCCATCAGCGCGAGGAACTCCTCCTCGGGCATCAGCTCGCCGGCGAAGCGCTCCCCGGCGCCGGCACCGGCGCCCGCGGACGTCCACGGCCGCTCGGGCATGTCCCGCGGGTGCAGCGCGCCCAGGAACGCCTGGTGAGGCGGGTAGTCCACGGCCTGCTCGAAGTGCGCAGCGCCGCGAGGAAGCGCTGGCGCAGCTTCGGGTCGCGGGTCAGCTCGCGCGAGGGCTTGGAGCCGTGGGCAGCAAGCCCGGGGACGTGGGCCAGGACCGCGCTGGCGGCCGAGACGACGGGGGTACCCATCGCGCGCTAGGCGACCGGGTCGGCGTCGAAGATCGTCGGCTCGCTGACCGGCGTGGAGATCGCGTGCAGCGCCCGCTCGAGCAGCTGGCGGCGCCACGCCCGTTCCCGCTCGGGGCTGAGCTCCGGGTCGCCGGTCGGGTAGGGAATCCCGCGAGTGGGCACGATCCGTGGCGCACCGACGCGCTGGGCGATCGAGACGAGATTGCACAGCAGCGCGGTGGGAATCCCGGCGCGCTCCAGCTCCTTGGTCAGCGTTGACCCGCAACGCGTGCCGGTTCCTCAGGTGGCGGTGAGGACCGCCGCCTGGATCCCCGCCTGGTGTAGCTCGGCGGCCCACTCGACCCCGAAGCGGCGCGCGTCGGCAACGGTGGTGCCGTTCCCGGTCGTGGCGAAGTACTCGGTGTGAAGGCCGCCGATCGCTCCCTCGCGCTCGAGCTCGCGCATCGCGTCGAGGGGGAGGATGCGGTTGGGCTCGGCGTTGGCCCACTGGGTGGAGAAGCCCCCGTGAACGGACTCGAACGTCCCCGCCTGCGCCGAGTCATAGCCCTCGAGCGAATGCCGGATCCACTTCGTCGCCCGGGCCGATTCGAGCCGATCGGGGTTGCCCGCCGGCACGAATCCTCCCTCGGTGAGCAGTGCGATCATCGCGTCGGCGGGATCGCTGAGCGCGGGCGCCGGGGTGACCTGATCAAATGGAGGCAGCGGGATCTCGGTGGCGTCGCGATCGCCGCTGAGGCGGGTGAGCGCCAGCGCGACGGCGCGCTGGGCAGCGCTTTGATCGGCCAGGCGGTTGGTGCGCGGGACCGTCCCGACGCGGCCGTCCTGCGTGGTCAGCTCCTGGCCCGCGGCGGCCTTTATCGCGGCGGCCGCCAGCCGCTC
The DNA here is from genome assembly GCA_050996975.1 of Solirubrobacteraceae bacterium. Lineage (GTDB taxonomy): Bacteria > Actinomycetota > Thermoleophilia > Solirubrobacterales > Solirubrobacteraceae > Palsa-465. The sequence goes on from JBPCRJ010000008.1 coordinate 2,304, forward strand.
CAGCGATGGACCCATGCCCCTTGCGGTGGCGCTGCTCTCGATCACCGCAGTGGAGCCGGCCTCCGCGAGCCCGGGATTGTCGGGGTGCATCGCGGCGAGCGCGGTGAGTCCGGCCGCGGCGGCGGCGCTCGCGATCCGGGCGCAGGCCAGACCGTAGCGCCCGCTCGTGAACGCGGGGCCCGCGATCAGCAGCTCGGCGTCCTGTGCGCGGGCCCGCTCGACCAGCTCGGCGGCGAACTCGGGGTGCGAGGAAGCGTGGTTATCCCCGCAGAGGAGGGTCGCGACGAGTTCGTGCTCGTCACCCAGCAGCGCCGCCAGGCGGCGACCGGGCCCCACGGGCCCGTCCCGCAGCTCAGGGCCGATGCCCGCGGCGTCCTCGCCGCCGACGCCCGCGAAGAACTGGTTGATGTAGTGGACGATCCGCATCAGGCAAGCTCGTGGCAGGTGAGGCGCCCCCAGCCTAGCGGGTTCAGCGCGCAGTAGATCGCCGCCGCCGGAAGGTCGAGCGCGTCGGTGGCGGGCCGGTCGAGCTGGGCGAGCCGGTCACTCCCGAGCGCCCGCTCGCACGCCGGCAGGGAGAGGCGCTCGTCGTAATTGCCCACGCTCACCATCGCGCTCGTCCGGCTCGGGGGGACCACGCTCGGAGGGACCACCAGCGACGGTCCGATCCCATCCCGACCGGCCATCTCGGCGAAGATCCCGATCGCCGCGATCCCCTCCTCCTCGAGCCGGTCCATCTTCAGCGACACGTCGGCGTCGGCGTTGCCACCGCCCTCCTTGGTGACGATCGCGGCGTCCACCCCGAGCCCGGCACACAGTCGCGCCGCATGCGCCGACACGAGCTCCTTGACGCTCTGCTCGACGGGCTCCGGGCACAGCACGAGCGCGGCCACGCAGAGGTCATCGTGCGCGCGCAACGCGGCCAGCAGCGGGTGGGTCTGGTGCAGGTAGGTCGGGTTCTTGAGCGCGGGGTGGCCGTGCTGCCCACTTACCACCGCGCCGTCGTCGAGCTCGTTTGGCGAGATCACGGTGGGCAGGGCGCCGGACAGGCTGCGTCCGTAGACGAAAACGTCCTTGAACATCCCCTGGGTCTGCAGGTTGGTGAGGATCGCCACGCGCGGCGCCCGGCCGTCCCGCGCCCGGCTCGGAAAGCTGCTCGACGGCGTCGGGCTCGGCCTCGAGGCAGGCGTCGGCGAGGTGGACCGCCACGCGAAGCAGCCCGCGCCGGAGCGCGGCCTCGACGTCCTCCCACGCCGCCCCGCGAGAGCGCTCGAACTCGATCACCAGATTGTGCGTGCCGGCGAGCGGTGACAGCGCCGCGGCCGGGTGGTAGCGCCGGCCCGAGGAACCCCGGAAACACTCCACCGCCGCCAGGGCCCTTCGAGCAGGGCTGGACGGCGTCCAGCGCGCCCACGATCCGGACCGCCTCGCCCGGTGCGGCGCAGGCGAGGCGAACCTCGGCCAGCGCCGGGTCATCGACCAGCTCGCGGGCAGCCGAGCGTGAGACCGTGAGGCGCCCGTTGCGGTAGCTCGTGCACGAGAAGGGGGATGGCGCAGAGCGTGAGCTGCGCGATCGGCGTCTCGGGCTTGGCGACTTGCAGCTCAGACGAAGCAGAACGAGTCGGTTGAGCAGTCGCCGCCCTGCAGGCGGATCTGGTGTGCGCGATGGCCAGCGAACTCGACGTGAAAATCGGGGTCGAGCGCCAGTCCACCGCCGTGGGTGTCGACCTCGGCCTTGAACATCGCCCCCGGCACCCCCTTGGGGTAGAACTGCGGATCCCACGCGCCGTAGAGCGAGTTCGTGCCGTACACCCGATGGCCGTCCCGGCTGACCTCGATCATCTGCGGACTGCCGCCCCAGGAACGACCCGAAGGGTGGTCCCTGCCGTGAAGGATTCCACCCAACTCGATCGTGGCGGCCAGGCGCGGCGCGAACGGGTCGCTGACGTCGTACTGGCGCAGCTCCCCGGTTCCCCAGCAGGCGACATACAGGAAGCGGTCATCCAGGGAGAGGTCGATGTCGGTCACGACCGGCGGCACCGCCCCGAAGCCTTGAAGCAGCGGCGGCAGACGGTCCGCGGCAACGGGGACGGCGGGGATGTGGATCGTCTTCTTGGCCTTCCACTCCGCGCCGTCCTTGTACCAGGTCCAGATCGACGCGGAAAGATCGGTCACGTCGATCACCACACCGAGAAAGCCATGAGTCTTGGTCGGATCATGGGCGGGACGCACCTCGAGCGCCATCTGATACTGATCGCCCAAGTCGATCTCAGCGATCTGACGGCGCGCCTTGAGGTCAAAGAAATGCAGGCGGTGACCGTACTCACGGCCGAGCAGCGCCTCGGGCACGAGCCCGTGCTCGATCAACCGCGGGGGCGCCCACTCGCTCGCGATCAGCACCCCCTGATCGACGTGCCACCAGAAGTCATAAGCGTAGAACTGGCTGCCGCGGTCGATCTCCCACTGACCGGTGACCCTGAAATCGGCGTGGTCGATCGTGAAAATTCCGCCCGGGCCGTCGTTGCCGTCGACCGATCCCGAGCCCAGGGCGCTCACGAACAGCCCCTCGGGGCCGCAGTGGACCGTGTGGGGACGGCTGTAATGCCCCTCTCCCATCACCTCCTCGGGCTCGATCGTACGGACCAATACGGGATGGCGCGGATCGACACCGGTATCCAACACGTAGATCCGCGAAGACCGGATGCCGGGCACAACCAGATAACGACGCTCCATCGCACCGTCGTGGTCATGGCCGCCGCCCAGCGCCGAGCTGCAAATATTCCAGCCAAAATGATGAAACTCATCAGGCGCCTCTTGGCTCGGCGGATCCCAACCACCGACCACGCTCCCGTAGCTCTCCGACTCGGGATCGACGTCCACCACCGCGATCGCGTCGGGGTCCAACAAGGCGACATAGGCAAGCTTCTCCGATGGAGCCTCCATCGCGTCGCGTGCCGTCCGATACAGCGTCGTCTCGTCGCCCTGCTCTTCGTGCGCCTCACACCCGGGCTCGGTCATCACTCACTCCCTCTCGTATACATCGTCGAAGTGTCGAAGTATTAGCGCGGTCCCGCGAAGCTCGATCGGTCGACGAGTATGTCGCGTCCGCTAAAAGTTGAAAGCGAGCCTCGCCTGATTCCGTCTGATCAGCGACCGGCGATAGGGCCTCGTCGGACCAGAGCTTCACCACACGGGCGCGGCGCCGACGGAGCGCGCTGCTTCTGCGCGGCATGGAAAGCGGCAGCGGTTCGCCCGGCGGCTTCCTGCCGACCGATTAGTTCGCAGCGCCGGTGAGGTCTACACGGCAAACATCGATACGGAGGTAAGAAATGGGAGCCATACACGTGCATGAGTTCATCAGCCTCGATGGCGTGATCGACACGCCGACGTGGACGTTCGACTACGGCCTCGACCCAAAGATGTCAGCGGCTCTCGGCGCGATCACGGAACGGTGCGGAGGGATCCTGCTCGGGCGCGAGACTTACGAGATGTTCGAGCCGGCGTGGTCGACGAGAACCGTGGAGGACGATCCAGGGGCGCCATTCTTCAACGACACCACCAAGTACGTCGTGTCCACGACGCTCACGGAGGCCACGTGGCGAAACTCGAAGATCATCGGGCCGTATGACCCCGACGCGGTCAGCAGCCTGAAGAACGACGGCGACCTGTACGTCAGCGGGAGCGGCACGCTGGTCCGAGCGATGCTCGCCGACGGCCTGGTCGACGAGCTGCACCTGTTCGTCTATCCGCTCACCCGCGGATCCGGTCCACGGCTGCTGCCCGATCAAGCCGCGCCAGGCAGGCTGACGCTTGATGCGTGCGAGTCGTATGAGAACGGTGTGGTCTATCTGGCCTACCGACCGCAGGCGTAGAGCCGCGACCTCAAAGACTTCCGTCCGGTAGGAAAATACGTTCAGGGTGCGACCGCCGTTGGGGCTGTTGCCGTTCCGAGCGTGACGCTGTGCTTGGGCCGTTCGAGCTGAGCGATGAGGCGTTTGGTGGTCCGTTCGCGCTGTTTGCGCTCGGCGTTGGGGTGGATATTGGGGCCGGTAGACCTCGCCGGTCTGGAGCATGTGGTAGTGAGCGATCAGGATCGCGTGCTTGATCGCGCCGATCGCGAGCTTGTGCCCAGAGCGGCCCTTGATCCGGCGGTACTTGCGGGCGAAGTGCTCGTCGGTGACGCGGATGGCGCCCATCGCGGCGTCGTGCAGCGTCCCGTCGAGCCATTTCGGACCCTTGCGCGTCCTGCCCGAGCGGCGCTTGCCGGCGGATTGGAGGTTGCCGGGGCATTGCGCGGCCCAGCTGGCGAAGTGAGCGTCTGAGGGGAAGCGAGTCTGCAGGTGCGAGTCCTCGCGCCTGCACAAGATCCTCAAGGACACCGGCATCAAGCTCCCCCGTGAGCGCGACCTGCTGATGAGCATCCCCGGCGTCCAGCGACGCACCGCCGAAGTGCTGATCGCCGAGATCGGCGTCGATATGACCGCGTTCCCCACCCCCAAGCACCTCGCCTCCTGGGCGGGGGTCTGCCCTGGCAACAACGAGTCCGGCGGCAAACGTCACTCAGGCAAAACCCGCGAAGCTCCATGTGCCTCAGAGCCACCCTCGCGGAAGCATCAATGGCCGTCACCAAGACCAAAAACTCCTACCTCGCCGCGCAATACCAACGCCTGCGCGGACGTCGCGGACCAGCCAAAGCCGTCACCGCCGTCGGCCACTCGATCCTGACCGCCGCCTGGCACATGCTCCAGACGAGGTTGTCCGGATCGTCGTGGAAGTTCGGTGACGATCCTCACGGGTTGATGGTCACACGGTAACGGGCTGGCGGGTCTCCTGGTGGTGGCGGTTCTTCTCGGCAACGAGGATGGCATGGCGCTCG
>JBPCRJ010000014.1:0-14746 GCA_050996975.1 Solirubrobacteraceae bacterium
AAGACCCCCCCGAGAAGACAACAACGGACGCCTTCCCCCCCCAGGGCCGCCCCCAGGCGCCCGCGGGCCGCCGGCCCCCGAAGCCGAGTACGAGATGCTGGTCGAGATGATCCTCGAGGGCTCACGCCTGCACTACGGCCAGCCCCGCGTGGTCTGTCCCGGCGACCCCGATCTTGCCCTGCTGCTCGGAGACCAGCTCTACGCGCTCGGCCTTTCCCGACTGGCGGCGCTCGGCGACCTCGATGCGGTCGCGCAGCTCGCCGATGTGATCTCCCTCGTCGCCCAGGCCCAGGCCGACGATGACTCCGAGCTCGCGGAGGCGGTGTGGGAGGCCGGGTCGGTGGCGATCGGCTGGGGCGGGGGCGAGGAGCTCGAAACCGCCAAGGCCCTCGCGCGGGCGAGAAATCCACTGGCCGCCGCCAAGCTTCGAGCCACCGGATCCCTGCGCGCCCGCCGACCGCGCGGGGGAGCACGCTCGTGACGGTCGGCTCATTGTTGAGGTCGGCTCATTGTTGACGATATCCTGTCTGACCCGGTTCAATTGAGCCCCACCGCTGTCCTGCGAGCCATGCCAGATCGACACCACGACCCCCAGCCCCCAGAGCCCACAGAGTCCAAGTACACGCTTGACCGGAACATCCCCGGCGCGTTCGAGGGCGAGACGATCACGCGCCGGCGGTTCATGACCGCGACCGTCCACAGCGCGGGGGCGGTCGCCGCAGCGGCATTCACGCTCCCCGCGCTCGGCTTCGCGCTCGGCCCGCTGGCCAGCCGCGAGCCCTTCGACTGGCAGTCGATTGGCGCGTCCACGGACTTCACCGAGCAGACCTACGTGACCAAGGTGCTCACAATCGTGCCAGGCGTCGGGGAGGCCGGGAAATCGATCGCCTTCGTCCGCGCCCGCGACCCGTCGATCGACACCGAGCCGTCCGACAAGTACAACCAGTTCATCGCGCTCTCCTCACGTTGCGCGCACCTCGGCTGTCCGGTGCGATTCGTCTCCGCGGCTGAGCGCTTCATCTGCCCCTGCCACGGTGGTGTGTACGACTTCCGGGGAAAGGTGTCGAGCGGACCCCCAGTCCGCCCGCTCGACCGCTTCTACACCCGTTTGAACAACGGGCTCGTGGAGGTCGGCCCGCGATACTCGGTCAACTCCGAGCTCCAGCGCTTCTCCCCGCGTGACCCAGCCCAGCCGCTCGACGGGATTGGCCAGTACTTGTACCCGAAGCGATTCTCGACCTCCGTGCTCCCGAAGGACTAGTCAGCTTGCCCCGTCTCCCCACACCGCCGCTCCCCAAGGTCCTGCTGCCCAAGCCCTCGCGCCCCGGCGAGAACGAAGGAGGGAATGGGAATGGTGCAGCACCTGCGGATGTGAAGGGGGTCACCGTGGTCGACTGGATCGACGAGCGCACGTCGCTGTCGGGAGGGATCAGGTGGATGCTGTTCCGCAAGGTCCCCCCCGGCGTGAACTGGTTCTACACGCTGGGCTCGGCGACGATGATCGCGTTCCTCGCTCAGGCGGTGACCGGCGTTTTCCTCGCGATGTATTACCGCCCGGACATCGGGAGCGCGTACGAGTCGATTCGCTACATCACCGACCAGGCGTTCCTTGGCCAGTTCGTCCGCGGGATGCACAAGTGGGGCGCGTCGGTGATGGTGATCCTGATCTTCCTGCACATGGCGCGCACGTTCTTCTTCGGCGCCTATAAGTACCCGCGTGAGATGACCTGGATCATCGGCGTCACGCTCCTCCTCCTGACGATGATCATGTCGTTCAGCGGCTACCTGCTGCCGTTCGATCAGCGGGCCTACTGGGCGACGATCGTGGGTGTCAACATCAACGGCACGGGACCGTTCATCGGGCCCTACCTGTCGGACTTCCTGCGTGCGGGCCCGGAGTTCGGCGCCACCACGCTGTCGCGGTTCTACTCGATCCACATGTTGATCATCCCGGGGATCATGGCGGCACTGATCGGCGCGCACCTGTATCTGGTCGCGAAGCTTGGCATCTCCGCCCCCCCGTGGCTGAAGGGCAAGCCCGAGCCCGAGCTGGCCGAGCGGTCAGAAGTTTGAGCACTGCGCGATGAACCAGGCCGAGAAGGAGCAATACCTTCGCGAGTACTCGACCCTGAAGAACCAGGGCAAGCCGTTCTTCCCGTACATCGTCGCCAAGGACTCGGGGATGGCGTTGATCGTGATGGCCATGATCATCTTCCTCTCGCTGATGTTCGGCGCCGAACTCGGGCCCAAGGTGGACCCGACCACCACTACCTACCTGCCGCGACCCGACTGGTACTTCTACTTCCTGTTCGAGGTTTTGCGCGTGATGCGCAACGTTCCCATCTTCACACCGCTGGCGGCGGTCGGGGTGCCGACGATCTGCATGATCCTGCTGTTCCTGCTGCCGTTCTATGACCGCAGCCCCGAGCGGCGGATCGAGCGTCGTCCGGTCGTCGTGACCGCCGGCGTGGTGACGATCCTGGCGATCGCGTATCTCACCTACGCGGGTGCCCACGCCGGCTCACCTAACTCGGTCGACATGAAGCCGCCGGCCGGGCTGACGGCGGCCCAGATCACCACGTTCAACGCCGGCAAGGTGGTTCTCGGGGACTCTGGCTGCCTCGCTTGCCACGTATTGGGTGAGAACGGCAACGCGGGCCCCGGTCCGCCGCTGACGCACATCGGCGCAAAGCTGCGTCCCGGAGCGATTGCCGCGACGCTACGCAATCCGACGACACCGATGCCTCCGTTCAATCGCCTCGCCCAGCAATCCCCGCAGAAGTTCCAGAACCTGGTCAACTTCCTCGCCGAGCTGCAGTAGCGGCGCGACGGCCAGAGCGGTGCTGGCATGAAGGCGAGCGCAGGTTCCGTGCCGGTCTACGGCACGGGAACCCTCGAGGAGAGCCAAGTGCAGGCGATGTTCGACCGGATCGCGGGGCCATATGACCGCATGAACACGGTCATGACCGCCGGGCTTCACCACCAGTGGCGTCGCCGTGCGGCGGGCCTCGCGGCGCTCTCCCCCGGTTGCCGGGCGCTCGATGTTGCCACCGGCACGGGCGACCTGGCGATCGAGCTCGCAGGCCGGGTCGCGCCGGGCGGGGAGGTGGTGGGCACCGACTTCTCCGAGCGGATGCTCGAGCTGGCGCGGATAAAGGCAGGTGGCACGGCGTGTCGTGGCCGGGCGCCGATTCGCTTCGAGGCGGCCAATGCGCTCTCGCTGCCTTATCGCGACGACGAGTTCGACGCCGCGGCCGTCGGCTTCGGGGCTCGGAACTTCAGCGATCTCCGCCAGGGCCTGGCCGAGATGGCTCGGGTCGTGCGACCCGGTGGTCGCGTGGTCGTGCTGGAGATCACCACGCCGCACCGCCGCCCGCTGTCCACGTTCTTCGACCTCTGGTTCGATCGCGCGGTACCGGCCCTCGGCCGGCTGACCGGCAACGGGGAGGCGTACAGCTATCTGCCCAGTTCTGTCCGGCGCTTTCCCGGTCCGCAGGCGCTCGCCGCTGTGATGTGGGCGGTGGGCCTGCGTGAGATTCGATACGTCCTCACCGCGGGGGGCATCATCGCGATGCACGTCGGCGAGGTCGGACGCGAAACCGGCCCCCCGGAGGACTCCGTGTGACCGACACGGCGGTGCAGTCCGTACTGGACGCGGGTGGCGCCGGAGTCGGTCGCGTGATGGAGCGCGTCGAGGAGCGGATGGCGGCGCTCGCCGGCGGCCACGGGCCGCTGCTAGCGCGACACGCGGGGGAGACGGTTGCGGCTGGGGGCAAGCGGTTGCGCCCGCTGCTCGTGTGCCTCTCGGCTGGAGTGCCCCCGCCCGAGAGCGACGGCCTCGTACGCGCGGCGGTCGCGGTCGAGCTCGTGCACGACGCCACGCTGGTACACGACGACGTCCTGGATCGATCCGCGCTGCGGCGCGGCCGCCCAACGGTGCTCGCCACCGGAGGCCGGCGCCTGGCCACCGCGACCGGAGATCTCCTCTTCTCCCGCGCGTTCGCAGAGCTCGCCCGGGGGCGCTGCGCCCAGACTGTCCGCGTGCTCTCGCACGCCAGCTCGCAGCTCGCGCTCGGTGAGCTGATGCAGCGCGCCGACTCGTGGAACGCAGAGGTGACCCTGGAGCGCTATCTCGAGCGTTGTCGCCTGAAGACGGCGGTTCTGTTCCGCGCCGCGTGCGAGCTCGGAGCACTGCAGGGCGCCGGAGCGACCGAGCGGCTCGGGACTTTCGGCGAGCAGATCGGGGTCGCATTCCAGATCCTCGACGACGTGCTCGATGTCTCTGGCCCGCCGGAACGAACCGGCAAGCCACGCGGGACCGATCTCCGTGACGGGACGGTGACGCTCCCGCTGATAGTCGCTCGCCTTCGCGATCCCCGCCTGGCGAGGCTTGACCTGCGCTCCGTTCATAGCGCATCGGATGCGAGCGTGGTGTGCGAGCAGATTACCGCGACCGGGGCGCTCACGGAGGCCAGGTCGCGCGCGCTCAAGCTCGTAGGTGACGCGAAGGCGATGCTGCCACGGCTGCCCGAACGGCAGCGCGCCGCGCTTGAGCTGGTGGCCGACGGCGTGGTCGCTCGCTATGCATAACGCTGCGCCGACGGGAGATGTGAGCATCGCTCGAGCCATCGCTCCGCGCCCCGTACCCAGTCGGCTGCGTACAAGCCCGACACTCGCGCCGCCCAGCGTCTAGCCGGAAGTTTTTGAAACGCCGAAAACTTCCGGCTAGAAGTCTTCGGGCAGGATCAGGCCTGCCTGCAGGGCGGTCGCGAAGCGATCCATCTGGTCAGCCAGGTTCGCCTGGACCAGGCGCGCCAAGTCGTTCAGCATCGCCGACAGTCCCTGGTCGAGCCGTTCCTCGAGCCGCTGGACCTGGTCCTGGCCGTATTCGCCGTCGATCGCCCAAGCGCAGTTGGGGCAACGGAGGGTGAGCCCCCAACGATCGGCGGGAGCCTTCCTCCAAGCGATCGGCTGAACGAGCTCGGACGCACATGTAGGACACACATGCAGCGGGGGGTGTGCGACTTCGCCGGCACCAACCCAGTCGACGAGATCGACGCCGGGGCCCGTTTGTGAGAGGCTGCGATGGGCTGAATGGGGATCCGGATTGGGGTTCACGACTGTTTCCCTGGTGACTCTTCATCGGCTCGCCGGCGACAAAGCTTGAGCACGTTCTGTGGGACCAGCGAAGTGGCCGCTAACCTTCGTGCTCGAGCAAACTCGACCCGGAGGCTCCATCGATGTTCCGCAGTCCCACCACCGATCTGCTGGCCCTCCTCGTGATCCTGCTCGTGGTCTTCGGTCCCAAGCGATTGCCTGCGCTCGGGCGCCAGCTCGGGCACGGCCTGCGTGCCTTCAAGGATTCGATCGTAAACGCGTCCGGGGATCGAGCCGCGGTTGCGCGCCGCGAAATCGCCCCGGCGAGCTCGGCCGATAGAGCGGCCACGGCGCGCGGCGACGGTGCGCTGGGAACCGGCCAAGGCTAGATCCGTGCTGTTTGACCTTCGTAGCCGCGGCCGGCGCCGCACGGTACAGGTGACGTACCTGGGCCTTGCCCTGCTGATGGGAGGTGGCCTCGTGCTATTCGGCGTCGGAACAGGCGCGGGCGGCGGAGGCTTGCTGAATGGTCTGGGGGGCGGCGGCGCCAACAACCAGAAGCAGGTCGTCGGCCAGCAGGAAAAGACTGCCCTGCGAGCCACCGCCGTGCGTCCGAGCGATCCCCAGGCCTGGGGATCGCTGTTGCAGACGCGCTGGACCTCGGCCGGGCAGGCACCCAACTTCAACGCCAGCACGCAGAGCTTCACCAGCACCGGCAGGAAGGAGCTGACCGGGGCAGCTCAAGCGTGGCAACGCTATCTGCAACTGACCGCGCACCCCGACCCCAACCTCGCCGTGCTCGCGGCGCGGGCGTACGCGGCGCTTGGCGATTACGCCAACGAAGCGAGCGCATGGGAGAACGTCACGCTGGCCAACCCGAGCGAGGCCAAGGGATTTGAGTGCCTCGCCGCCTCGGCCTACGCCGCCCATCAGACGCACAAGGGCGACCTCGCGACCACAAAGGCGATCAGCCTCGTGCCGAAGGTGCGTCAGTTCGAGATCAAGCAGGCACTGACGCAGGCAAAGACCCAGCCTCAGATCGCGCAGCAGTGCTGAGCCCGGCGACGAACGCTCTCGACTGAGCGCCCGCCCCTGCATAGTGCGACCTGCTGAGGTCCCGTGTCGTGCGGGTAACATCGCCGGTCTGCGGGGCCGTTAGCTCAACTGGCAGAGCAGGGGACTCTTAATCCCAAGGTTGGAGGTTCGATTCCTCCACGGCCCATCGAAAAGCCCTGGTAGTACAGGGTGGTGGTTTGTCAGGGAGAGACCATCCTCGGCGCGCACGTTGAGCTCAGGGAGCATCGACGAGCCGTGATCGATGCCGTCCGCCGAATGCCGGGCCGGGCGGCTAGCGAAGAATCGGTCCTGCTCCAGCCCGCAAGCGAGCCGCAGCCGTGGCACAGCAAACACCGGGATCCGCGACGAGAACAGCGATCGTTGGCGCTCGACTTTAGGGCTTCACGCCGGCGCGACTTTCTCGTCGGTGCCGGCGCGGCCGGCCAGCGCGTGCTCGAGCTCTTCGAGTGCGCACCCTGTGTAGACGGCGAGGCGCTGCATGTGGGGCAGGGTGTCGCGGCACCCGACGAAGCCGATGCCGAATTGTCCGGAGGTGGAGAACACGGCGATGAATAGGGCCATCCCGTGGAACAGCACAGCGATCGGGGCGAGCGACTCAAGCCGGGCCCCCGCGAGGTACTGCGGCGCGAGCGGACCCGGGACGTTGGAGATCGTCACGTTGTACGGGGGCGGCACGCGTCCACCCAGCCCGGCGAACTGCTCCGCGATGAACGGCGCCATGAACAACGCGGCCTGCTTCTCGACCACCGGCTTGGACATCAGCGAGAGCTTTTGCTTGGCGATCGCGCTCGAGCTGCGAATTGCCCGAATTCGCTCGATCGGATCGGCGACGTCGGTGGCCAGCTTCATCACCACGATGCCGAATGCGTTCCCTGTCTGATCGTCACCGGCCGGGCGGACGCTGACCGGGGTTCCGGCGACGAGGCCTCTGTCTGGTAGCTCGCCGAGCTCGTCGAGGTAGCGACGCAACCCGCCGGCGCAGATCGCGAGGAAGACGTCATTGATCGTGACATCGGCGGCCCTCGAGACCGCCCGCATCCGCTCAAACTCGTAGGTCTGGGTCGCCACCCGACGCTGCTGGCCGATCCGGGCGTTGAGGACCGAGTCGGGTATCAGAAACGGTATAGCCGCCGCGTTGTCGCTTGGGCGCCGCGCCTCGCGCACCATGTCGACGGCGACTCTCCGCAGACCCTCAGCGAGCCTCGCTGCGTCGACTACGCGGACGATCGTGGCACGCGCGCGGACCACCGGCGTCGGGCGGCCATCAGGATCGCGCTTCGGTCGTGGCTTGGGCCCGATCGACCAGAGCGGCCGGACCTCGCGATCGGCCGGGTCAGAGCTGACCATCTCACTGAACCGCCTGACGCCGCCGACGCCGTCGATCAGCGCATGGTGGACCTTGAAGTAGATCGCGAACCGTTCCTCGTCGAGCGCCTCGATCAGATGGCACTCCCAGAGCGGTCTCATCGGATCGAGTACTCGGGAGTGCAGGCGACCCACGAGCACTCCGAGCTCACGCTCGCCTCCGGGTCGAGGCAGCGCGTTGTGGCGGAAGTGATAGGCGAGGTCGACTTCCTCGTCGCGGAGCTCTTCCCACCCGGGGGCTATCGCCCGTAAGCGGGGCCGGAGCAAGCGATAGTTGAACGGCGGCGCGAACGTGCGGACACGGCGAAAGTCCGCTCCCAATCTCGTCACGAAGTCCGCCGGCGCGCCATCGGGTGGCGAAAAGACGGCGAGTGCCGCGATGTGCTGCGGCGTCCGCACTGCGTCGGCGATCAGAAACAGCCGGTCGGCCAGCCCTACCTTCGGCATCGCAGCTCTCGTCTCTGGATCGTTAGTTCATGCACTGCGCTCGAACTCGGCTGTGTCGCTCCCCCTGGGCGATGATCATAGGCCGTCGTGTCATCCTTCCGGGCGGCACTTTGGGAGTCCAGGCGGTTGGGTAGGGCAGGGCGAACTTCGGTTCAGCCTGTTGCCGCTTCGAGCCGGGTAAGGCACTCCGTATCGAGGTGGACCTGGCGGGCGGCGATGTTCTCCTCGAGGTGATCAAGCGAGGACGTCCCGGGGATCGCGAGGACGTTTGGGCTGTGCTGCAGCAGCCAGGCCAGACCGACCTGCGCGGGTGTCGCGTCGAGACCCTCAGCGACCTCACGCACGACGGGGTGCTCGGTCACCTTCGGCATCCCTGGGAACGCCGATCCCAGGGGGAAGAACGCTACGTAGGGGATGCCAGCCTCGCGGCAGAGCTCGAGTACGGGCTCGTCCTCGCGCTGGAGCAGGCTCATCGGGTTCTGCACGCAGGCGATCTCGCCATAGGCAAGCCCTGCGCGTACCTGCTCAAGGGTGACATTGCTTAGTCCGAGCGCGCCGATCTTCCCCTCCGCTCGCAGCTCCGTCATCACCGCGAGCTGATCCTCGAAGGGTACTTTCGTCGCGCCCTGTCCCTCGTCTGCGCCCATCAGCCGGAGGTTGACGACGTCCACGCGCTCAACCGCTAGGGAGCGCAGGTTGTCTTGCACCCCGCGACGTAGCTCCTCGGGTCGCTGGGCGGCAACCCAGCCGCCGTCAGCCTGACGCGCCGCACCTACCTTGCTCACCAGCACCAGATGCTCGGGGTAAGGATGAAGCGCTTCACGGATCAGATCGTTGGAGACATCCGGTCCGTAGTACTGCGCCGTGTCGATGTGATCGACCCCCAGCTCAACCGCGCGGCGCAACACCGCGAGCGCGTGCCCGCGATCGCGGGGCGCTCCGAACACCCTAGGCCCGGGAAGCTGCATCGCACCGAACCCGACCCGCGCCACCGAGTGTCCGGCAAGCCGGTATGTGTCGCTGGGCATTGCCCGAGCCTACCTTGGCGGGTTGCCCCGCTACGCCCGGTAGCGCTCGCCCGCGGGGGCCGGTAGCGCGTCCAGCTCGGCCAGGTCCTCAGTCGACAGCTCCAGACGCGCCGCCCCGGCATTCTCGATCAGACGCTCGACCCGCCGCGTACCTGGGATCGGTACCAGCCGGTCGTACTGCGCCAGCAGCCAGGCCAATGCGACCTGGGCGGGGGTGGCATCGTTGCGGTTCGCCACGGCGCGGACACGGTCGACGATCGCGAGGTTCTGCTCCATCGCCTCCTCGGTAAAGCGGGGATTGGAGCCACGCATGTCACCATCGGTGATCGTCTCGCGCGTGACCTGGCCGGTGAGGAACCCACGCCCGAGGGGCGCGAACGGGATGAAGGCGGCGTCGTGCTCCCGGCACCACGCGAGCACACCGTTCTCGACCGGTCCGCGCTCCCACAGCGAAAACTCCGACTGCAGCGACGCGACCGGATGGATCGCGTGGGCGATCTCGAGCTCCTGCACCGTCGCCTCCGACATCCCGATCGCGTGCGCCTTGCCCGCGGCGACGACGTCGCTCATCGCGCTCCACGTCTCCTGCACAGGCACCTCGGGGTCAGTCCGATGAAGCTGGTAGAGGTCGACGTGGTCGGTGCCCAGGCGCTCCAACGACGCATCGATCGCGGCGCGAACATGCTCGGGACGTCCATTGCGGGCCATCTCCAACGGTTGCACCGAACGGACCTGCAGCCCGCACTTGGTGGCCAGCACCACGTCGGTGCGCCGGCCCGCGAGCGCCAGCCCAACGAGCTGCTCGTTGGTAAAGGGCCCGTAGGCATCGGCAGTATCGATCAGCGTGACGCCGATGTCGATCGCCTGACGGATGACCGAGATCGAGCGCTGGTCGTCGCGATCCTCGGGGTTGTACGCCCAGGACATGCCCATGCAGCCCAGGCCAATGGCGCCGACGAGGGGGCCATTCGGGCCGAGCGCGCGGGTGGGAAGTGAGGAGCCCTCGATGGCGACGATGGTAGTGCGTCAGCTCGCGATGCTCGCATTCCGGACATTCCGGAAGCTCAGTGGCGGTTCCGGGCGCGAGGAACCGCTGAGACGTTCCGGCCCTCACAGCACCGGGGCTTAGGCCGAGTCCAAACGGGGAACAACACCAGTAAGCGTTCCCTAAGGAGGAGTTTACGATGCGTAGCCTGAGCACCAGGGCGGCCGGGTTCCTGATTCTGATCGCCGGTATCTGGGGCGGGTTGATCCCGTTTGTCGGTCCGTACTTCCACTTTACGCTGGGCCCCGACACCAGCTGGACGTGGACCAACGGGCGGCTCTACCTGGACGTTGTGCCCGCGATCGCCGCCGTCCTGGGCGGCTTGCTGCTGCTCGGCGCCGGCCCACGGCTGCTCGGGCGCTTCGGCGCGCTGCTCGCGCTGGCGGGCGGAATCTGGTTCACGGTCGGTCCCGGTATCAGCACGCTCTGGCATCCCGGTGGGGTGGAGGGCATTACCCACGGATCTCGGGGCGTACGGCTGCTGGAGCACCTGACCTTCCATAGCGGCCTCGGGGTGCTCGTCACTGCGCTGGCCGCCTATGCGCTGCCCGGCGTGCTGCTTGTGCGCGAGCGCGAGTACGGGGCAGCGGCCGGTGTGGGAATCGACGGACGCTCGACCGTCGCGGGGCGACCGGCCGGAGGGCCGGTGGCGGCAGGTACCGCGCGCAGGCCGTTCCTCCGGCGCCGGGCTCTGTAGGCGAGGACTGCGGGAAGCTAGCCGACCGGGCCGGCCGGCGGGTGACTAGTCGACCGGGTCGGCCAGCCTGAGGCCTCCGCGCCGGATGTTCGGACCGCCGCCGCGCATTGCCGGCACGATCTCACTCGTGACCAGACCGGTCTCGCCGGTGAGTTCGTCGACGATCGGGTACCAGCGATGGATGTTCGCCGGGGTGTCGATCACGATCGTCAACACCGGTACGTGCCGGCGCACCGCCCAGAAGCGCTCACCGTGGGGTTCGTGCGCACCGTGGTAGCCCCAGAAACCGCGAAGCGAAGTCGCGCCCACGGCGCCCGCTTTGCGCAGCCGCGCCAGCAGCTCGGCGCGGAGAGGAGCGCTCCCGTGGCGGGCATGCTCCCCCGTGTGGATCGTCAGGTTCTGCCAGATGCCGAGTCCAGACTGGTCTGTTTCGGATAGACGGTGGGGCTCGTCTAGATTCAAGCCGTCGCGCTTGCAGACGCGGACCCGTTCGAGCGTGATCAGCGCCCGGGGGAGCAGCTTCGCGAGCTCGGGCAAGATGCGGGAGATGCCCTCGCTGTCGCCGATGCTGACGATCATCAGGGGGACGGAAGCATTGCGGGCGAAGAACTTCGCCCGCTGGCGGACGCCGTGCGCAGTTCCGTCCACTCCTAAGAGGACGATGGCACCGGCGAATCCGTAGCGGCGTAGGAGACCGACGACCGCCTCGTAGGCCGGACGGCCCCCGGCGCGATCCTGACGCCCCATGCACACGGTGAGCTTGCTGGCCTCACGCCGGTGCTCAACGGGGCTCATGTCCTCGAGGCCGCCGGCGAGCATCCAGGTTCGCTCGAGGGTGATCAGTCCATCGTGGCAGGCCGCCTGCACGTCGGGCAGCAGGCGCTCGATCCGCTCGCGCGTGTCGACCGCGAACGCGACCAGCGGGAGGTCGTGCGAGAGAGTCAGCAGCGCGGCGGTGTGAAGCTGATGCTTGATGCCGAAGCCTTCGATCCCGCGTAGCAGGCAGCTAACGGCCACGTGGTGATGCTCGAAGATGTCGATCAACGCGTCAGCCAGGAGTCGTCCCTCCGCCCGGTCGCGTTCGCCGAAGTAGACGGTGAGCTTCAGACAGTCCTGGTCGGTCATCCCAGCATCCGCGTTATCGTCATGCGATCCAGCGTCCCAGCGCCACCGCCGCACAGCCAAGCCCGATACTGGCAAGCACGTTCGCGGCCAGCAGCAGCGTCTCGCCGTCCTCGGCGAGACGGTGAGTTTCGAACATCCAGGTAGAGAACGTCGTATAGGAGCCAAGCCCAGCGGTTCCGGCCAGCAGCAGCGCATCGCCTCTCAGGGCGAGCCCGGTCACCAACCCGAGCAGGGCCGCTCCGGCGACATTGACCGTGAGGGTGCCGAGGGGAAACCGGCGCCCGTACCGTGACGAGATGACTCTGTCGATCGCAAAGCGGGCGATCGAGGCCAGCCCCCCGATTACCCCCACGCCCAACCAGACAATGGCATCGCTCATCGGCTCGGCTCCCGGCCCCTCATCTCAGCCTCGCGCGCCTGACCAGATTGGTCGCCAGAAGCACCGCAGCGAACCCGCCCAGCACGCTCGCGGTGCCGTAAGCGATTGCCAGGGTCGGCTGGCCGTTGTCGATCAGCTTCACGAGCTCGAGCTGCATCGTCGAGAAGGTCGTCAACGCGCCGCAGATGCCGGTGCCCAGGAAAGGCCGCCGGTAGGCGGACAGCGGCAGGCGCTCCTCGAGGCGGGTGATGAAGTACCCGAGCAGGAAAGCGCCCACCAGGTTCACGCCGAAGGTGACCCACGGCCATCGATCGGGTTGGCTGGGCAGCAGCTCAGTTAGCGCGCTGCGGGCGATTGCGCCGACGAACCCGCCGGAGAAGATCGCGGCGAGCTCGCGATGGTCGAGCTGTGGCATCAGATTGGTCCCGGACGTTGTGGTCCCGACTCCGGCGTCACGAGCGAACGCTCAGTGTCCCGAAATCCGATCAAGCGAGGAGCAGGTCAGGCGTCGGGCGGATCGGTGATTCCGAGCTCTAGGTGCTCGGCGTGTCCGATCGCCTCGCTGAGCAGCGTCGCGATGTGCTGGTCATGGAGCGCATACAGCACGTTACGGCCGGTTCGCCGGCCGGTTACGAGACCGAGGTGGCGCAGGATCCGAAGCTGATGGCTCACCGCTGACTGCTCCATCTCCGCGCCTCGCGCAAGCTCGCCCACCGTGAGCGGTCCGGCTCGTAGCTGCGCCAGCAGTCGAACTCGGCTCGCGGTGGCGAGCGCCTGCATCGTTTGGGCGACGCGCTCGGCGGTTTCGCTCGTGACGCCCGCCCCGCCGTCGGTGACCGCGCCGCTCGTGACCCGCGCCCCACCGCCGATCTTCGGGCTTCCGACGCTGGTAGGAGCGCCCGTGCGGCGATCGGCGTGGCCCATCCCGTCATGCTAGCGTGCCTGACTGTTCATGTCTTCATCTGTTCCCAAATCGGTCGGGGCAAGGCGCACGGTAGCGGCGTGTGCTTCGTGCGCCCGCGGCGCTCGCCATTTCACCGGCCACTACCGCGAGTTCCTGCTCGAGCCGGGGACGCTGTTCACCGGCGCCGCGGGCTTGCTGCTGCTCGCGGCGATCATTGTCGATCCGGCCGGATCGGTGTCGAGCTCGGGCTCGCACAGCTGGCTGTACATCGCGGCGGCGTTCGTTGGGTCGGTGTATATCTGGTTCTCGGCGGTCCAGGGGATTCGCGAGCGCGACTTCACCGCCGACATCCCGGTGTCCCTGGCGACGATCGCCGCGATCGCGATCGGTCAGTTCTCCGCCGCCGCGGTCGTCGCGGTGCTGCTCCTGGTCGGCGGGCTGCTGGAGGACTTCGTCGCCGCGCGGGCGGGCAAAGCGCTCGACGCCCTGGAGACGCTGCTGCCCGAGATGGTCACGGTGCGCCGGCCGGAGGGCGAGCTGCTGATGACGTTGAGCGAGGTGCGCCCGGGCGATCTGGTCCTCGTGCGTCCGGGGGAACGGATCGCCGTCGACGGGCCGGTACGCTGCGGCGCCGGGTCGGTCGACGAGGCGGCGATCACCGGAGAGAGCGTCCCGGTCGACAAGCATCCGGGCGACGAGGTGTTCGCCGGCACGCTGAACGGCACCGGCGCACTCGAGGTCATCGCGAGTCGAGTGGGGGAGGAGACGACGCTCGGGCAGATCCGCCGGCTGGTCGAGCAGGCGCGGGAGCGCAAGGCCCCGATCGAGCGGATTCTCGATCGCTACGCGATTCTCTATACGCCGGCCGCGATCGTGCTGGCGGGAGTCCTGTGGGCGGCGAGCGGCGATCCGCTGCGGGGGATAACGATGCTGATCGTCTTCTGTCCCTGCGTGATGGTGCTGGCGACGCCGACGGCGCTCGTCGCCTCGATCGGCAACGCCGCGCTGCGCGGCTCGCTGGTCAAGCGCGGCGCCGTCGTCGAGGCGCTCGCCACCGTCGACATCGTCGTGTTCGGCAAGACAGGCACGTTGACCGAGGGCCGCCCGCGCGTCGCCGACGTCGCGGCCAGCGACGGGCTGCCGTCGACCGAGATCCTGCGCCTGGCCGCCGGAGCCGAGCGCCGCTCCGAGCATCCGCTCGGGCGCGCGATCACCGCCGCCGCGCTGGAGCGCAGGCTCACGCTCCCCGAGCCCGACGATTTCACCGTCGAGCCGGGGCACGGCGTCCACGCGCGTCGACGGACGCCGAGTCGAGGTCGCCCGCCCGCGACCGGACGACACCGCGCCCGGCGCCGCGACCGGGTCCGAAGGGGCGACGCTCGTCGACGTCCGCGTCGACGGACGCCCCGCCGGGTCCATAGCACTCGCCGACACGCTGCGCCCCGGCGCCGCGGACGTCGTCGCGCGGCTGCGCGCGCGCGGGCTGGGCTTGCTGCTGGTCACCGGCGACGAGCCCGGCCCCGCCGATGCGGTCGCGGCCGCTGTCGGGATCGAAGACGTCACCGCGCGCGTGCTGCCCCAG
>JBPCRJ010000047.1:0-15247 GCA_050996975.1 Solirubrobacteraceae bacterium
CCATCACCTGACCCAGCAGGGTTGCCGGGCGCGGACGGGGCTGCTCAGTCCCCTCTTGGATGTACGGCGCGTCCACCGGTGAGCAGTAGACCGATGCGCCTGTGACCCCCGCGAGCTCCGCCGCGTTGGCCGCATGATCGCTGTGACGAGGCGTCAGCAAGATGCGCTCGAGATCACGCTCACCATGGCCTAGGCGACGGATCGCCGCCAGGATCTTGTCAGCTCCGCCCGGGGTACCGGTATCGATCAACGTTAGGACGTCAGGCCCCACCAGGAAGGCGTTCACAAGCGCCTTCGGGAAGGTCAAGGCGGTGACGCCTGGCAACGGTTGACTTGGCACGAGAGGTCTACTCCTAGGGTGGGGGCTGAGTCTTCCGCGCTACCCGCGTTATCAATCGTCACTCAGCCCATGAGGCCGGGGCCGCGTCCCAAGCCGACCGAAGGACGGACCTTTGACCTTAGCCCGCGGGGATCAGCGTCACGGCGTCACCATAGCCGCAGACGATCACTTACGTTCTCCCGTCGCCGAGAGGAGGCTAGCGATTGGTTTGGCGACGTAGGACATCTCCAGGGACCTCGGCGCCGACGTCTGCTCCGCCACGAACACGATTGTCAGCCGGCCTGGTAGATCACTCGCTGGCGACCGGGCGCTCCCGTCGACTTCGGGACCCTGCAGGCCGACGGCCTTTTCCTCGCCTCGGGCTCTTCGACTCGCCCAACAGCAGTTCGCTCGGATGCATGACGGCCATGCGGCGGTTCCTATCCGCTCGGGCACGACGGCGCAAGTCGGCAACGCGGTGACCACGAAGGCACAGGAGGCCGGCGAACGGCTCATCTCACGGTCTCAAACTTCCCACACCGTCCTTCCCCACTACGAAAAGGGGAAACGCTGCCGACCGTGCGATCGGGCCGCCCAGCGCGCGGAATGCCACGTAGGCGGCGTAGACCACGTAGGATCGTCCTCGCTCTCGAGCGTCGGCGGCGTGCGGCGTGAGAGATGCCGGCGCGCCATTCGAGCATCGCATCGAGCACGCGCCAGCGCGTCCAGCGGCGCTCGATCGCGCCAGGGTGGCATGCTTGCAGTTCGCGTAGGCGTCGCCTTTGCCGTTCCGCGGCTGGGCGTAGGCAATGCGAGGCTGCGCTCGCCGAGGCGCAGAAGGTGAGCCCTGACAGACCTCCGTCGCGGTGCGAATGATCCACACCAGTAGCGCAGCTCCATGGGCGCGTTGCGGTTTGCGAGCTTTGCTGCCAGCGGCACCGCGCTTCGGGGTTCTGGACCTATTCCGCGTCGGCAACGATCGAGCCGACTCGCTCTCCGAGCGTGCGATCGCGCCGGTAGACGAATGCGCCGTAGAGGAGCGCCACGATCAGCACCACGAGCGCGATCAGGGGATAGCGGTTGAACGGCTTGGGCTGTCCGGGCTTGATCAACTCGTAGAGCGGATAGCCGATCGCGGCGGCGCCCAGCAGCGGCAGCAGCAGATGTGTGACCGGCGAGAAGCGCTCGGGGTGAAAGCGGCGGAAGTAGACCGGCAACGCCAGGTTCGCGACGAGATAGGTGAGGGCGATCAGGATCGTCCCGAGCGTCGCGATCTCGCCGAAGAACACGACCGTGGCGCTCGGGTCGGTGCTCCAGCCGAAGATGTAGGCCAGTCCGAGCCCGAGGCCGAGGTAGACCAGGAACGCGACCCAGGGCGTGCGGCCGCGCTCGGTCACCCGTGCGGTCACGCTCGGCAGCAGTCCCTCGCGGCCCGAGCTGAAGATGATTCGCGCCTGCGAGTTGGCGGCCGAGATCAAGCTCGAGCAGATCGACGTGAAGCCGGCCAGGTAGGCGAGGAAGGCGAGGAAGCTCGCGACCCCTTTCGCGGCGTCGACGAACGGGACGCTGGCGCCGGTGAGCGTCTTGGCGTTGTCGCTGAATCCCACCACAGTGGCGTAGGACAGGAACACATACACGACGGCGACCAGCGCGATGCTGGCAAAGATCGCGCGCGAGACGCCGGCGCGCGGGTCCGCGCTCTCCTCGGCCATCGCTGCGGAGTTCTCCCATCCCACGAACAGGAACACCGCCAGCGGGAAGCCGAGCGACAGCCCCGAGAACCCGCGGTGCAGGTTGGCGGGATCAAACGGCTTCAGGTTGATCTGACCGGAGTGCTGGATCAGCAGCGCGACCGCGATCACCAGCAGCAGGATCAGCTCGAAGACGAAGAACGCCGCCGCCACCTTCGTGGAGGGCTTGGCCCCGCCGATGATCAGCGCGAGCGCCCCGAGCGTCAGCACCGCGCTGAGCAGCTGCCACGGAATCTTGACGCTCAGGTAGTGCTGGAGGATCGTCTCGGCGAAACCGCCGGAGACCGCCACCACAGCGGCGACGGCGATGATGTAGCCGGCGCACAGCACGACCGCCGTGACGACCGCAGCGTAACCGCCAAACGCCCGCCCGATGAACGTGACGAACGAGCCGGTCGACGGCTGCGAGCGGGAGAACTGGCTCAGCGTGTTGCCCAGCAGGGCGATCGCGACGGCGGCGGCGATCACCGTGAGCGGTGCGGCGATGCCGGCGGTCGTGACGATCGTCGCGAAGCCGAAGAAGAAGCTCATCGCCGGCGCGATGTTGGCCAGCGTCGCCGCCGCGATGTCGAAGTTGCTGAGGACTCCGCGAGCAAGCCGTGCAGGTGGCACTCTCGCACTGCCCGCCGCGCGGCCGATCGTCGACATATGCTCCTTCGCTCCGGTCCGACCCAATTTGGCCTAGCTTATACCCGTGCCCGAAGATCGCTCGATCGCCGCCGCCAGCGAGTTCGGTTCCGAGGTAGCCGGTATCGCCGCCAGGGCCGCCGAGATCGCGGCGCGCGCACAAGCGGAGCTGGAGGCGCTGGTGGCAGTCTCCTCGCCCTCGGGTGACCTCGCCGGCGCCGAGCAGGCGATCGCCGTATGCACCGATCTGCTGCCGGTCGGCGTGAAGCTCGAGCGTCTGGCGTGCTCGACTCCGGGTAGTGCGCCGGATCTGCTCGCGCGGCTGTCCGGCGAGGGCACGCGGCGACTGCTGCTCCTGGGACATCTCGACACGGTGGTTTCGCATCAGGCGCACGCGCCACTGAGACATGATGGGGAGCGGCTGTACGGGTCTGGAACCGCGGACATGAAGGGTGGCGTGGTGCTGGCGCTGGGGGTCGCGCGCATCCTCGCCACGCGGCCGGAGCTGTTCGCCGAGCTGGCCGTGTTGCTGGTCACCGACGAGGAGTGGCGTACGGCGGAGTTCGTTCACGTGCCGCGCTTCTCTGGCTACGACGCGTGCCTGTGCTTCGAAGCCGGTGAGCGCACTCAATGCGGTGATGACGGCGTCGTGGTCCGCCGCAAGGCGGCGGGAACCCTGCGCGTGAGCGCCGTCGGACGGCCCGCGCACTCAGGCAGCGCGCCGGAGCAGGGCGCGAACGCGCTGGTGGCGCTCGCGCAGACGACGGTCGCGCTCGCAGCGCAGCACGATCCCGGCGGTGCGGAGAGTTTGAGCGTCGTGCCAACGGTGATCCGGTCGGGCGAGACCTTCAACATCGTGCCGGCCGCCGGCGAGCTCGTGTTCGACCTACGCGCCGACAGGCTCGACGCGTTCAACCGAGTCTTGGGGGCCGTGGCGCCGACGCTGGACGGTGTCAGCCTCACTGCGGCGATGGAGCGACGATGGCCCGGAATGGACTCGAGCTCGGCGACGGCGGGGCTGCTTGAACGCGCGAGCCTGCGGCTCGGGCGGCCGATTAGGGCGCGCGCGCGGGGAGGTGCCAGCGACGCGAGCAACTTCGCCCCCGCGATCGCGCTGACGCTCGATGGGCTGGGGCCGCGCGGTGGCGGGGCACACACACCGGATGAGTTCGTGTTCACGGAGTCGCTCGCGCAGCGCGCAGAGGTCGCGCTGGCGCTCGCGATTGAAGCGTGCGTTGGGGGGAGCTGAGCGCCGGGGGCTGAGGTGGGCTGAGGCGACCACGCCTCCTTTTAGCGACGACGCCTCCATTGAAACGACCACCCCTGCCGTTACCGTTACCGGTCCGCCCATGCCTGACGCGACGAGCGAGCTCGACAGCCTCCTTACGGGCCTGAACGACCCCCAACGCGAGGCGGTCACTCACGGCGAGGGGCCGCTGCTGATTCTTGCCGGCGCCGGCTCCGGCAAGACCCGCGTGCTGACCCATCGGATCGCGCACCTGCTGGCGACCGACGCCGCCGATCCGAACGAGATCCTCGCGATCACGTTCACCAACAAGGCGGCGGGGGAGATGCGCGACCGCGTGGGGCTCCTCGTCGGCCGCAGAGTCCGCGCGATGTGGGTGATGACCTTCCACGCCGCGTGTGCGCGCATGCTGCGCGCCGACGCGCAGCGGCTCGGTTACACGCGCCAGTTCACGATCTACGATCAGGCGGACTCGCGCCGGCTCGTCAAGCGCTGCCTCGACGACCTCGGGATCGACCCCAAGCGCTTCACGCCCGGGTCGGTCCAGTCCCAGATCTCCGACGCCAAGAACCGGTTGCGCGACGCCGACGCCTACGGTCGCATGGTCGGTTCGTTTTTTGAGCAGACCGTCGCCGACGTGTATCGCAGCTATGAGCGCGAGCTTCACCGGATGAACGCGATGGACTTCGACGACCTGCTGGTCCGCGCCGTGAACGTGCTCGAACTGTTCCCCGAGGTCCGCGAGCGCTACGCGGCGGGCTTCCGCCACGTGATGGTCGACGAGTACCAGGACACCAACCGCGCCCAGTACCGGTGGCTGCAGCTGCTGGCGGGCGAGCACCGGAACCTGGCGGTGGTAGGGGACGATGCGCAATCGATCTACGGCTTCCGCGGCGCCGACATCCGCAACATCCTCAATTTCACCGACGACTTTCCCGACGCCCATGTCGTCAAGCTGGAGCAGAACTACCGCTCGACGCAGACTATCCTCGACGCCGCCAACGCGGTGATCGCCCACAACCGCGCCCAGAAGCCCAAGTCCCTGTGGACCGAGCTCGGCCAGGGTGATCCGATCAAGGTCCGGGAGCTCGAGGACGAGCACGCCGAGGCGCGATTCCTCACCGGGGAGATTCAGCGCATGGTGGACGAGGGCGTCTCGCGCGCTGAGATCGCGGTCTTCTATCGCACCAACTCGCAGTCGCGCGTGCTGGAGGACGCGCTCGTGCGCGCTGAGATCGCCTACCAGGTGATCGGCGGCACCAAGTTCTACGAACGGGCGGAGATCAAGGACGCGGTCGCGTACCTGACGGTGCTCGTCAATCCTCAGGATGTGGGTGCCTTCACGCGAATCGTCAACTCGCCCCGCCGCGGGATCGGCTCTACCTCGCTCTCACGTGTGCTCGCGTTCGCGAACACGGTTGGCCTCTCGATCTTGGAGGCGGCGGCGTCACCCGAGCAGGTTCCAGGCCTCGGGCCAGCCGCGATCAAGGCGCTGACGCGGTTCATGGGAACGATGCAGATCTTGCGCCAGCGGGCGAAGTCCGAAGGGCCGATCGCCCAGCTGCTCAAGGAGACGCTGGGAGAGACCGGATACCTTCAAGCGCTCGAAGCGGAGCGAACGATCGAAGCACAAGGACGGATCGAGAACCTGGAGGAGCTCGTAAATGTCGCGGTCGAGTACGACGCCGGCGGGTCTGAAGAGCCCTCGCTCGGCGAGTTCCTGCAGCAGATCGCGCTCGTCGCCGACGCCGACGACCGCACCGACGACGAGGGGCTCGTCACGCTGATGACGCTTCACAACGCCAAGGGGCTCGAGTACCCGATCGTGTTCATCATCGGCTGCGAGGAGGGGATGTTCCCCCATTCACGGGCGTTGGACGAAGGAGGGCTCGAAGAGGAGCGCCGCCTGTGCTACGTCGGGATCACGCGCGCAGAACGCGACCTGTACCTGAGCTACGCCCGCACGCGCATTGTGTTCGGGGCGCGAACCTACGGCGCTCCGAGCCGCTTCATCGGCGAGCTTCCCGCTGAGCTGACCGATCGTGAGCAGCAGGCGGGATCGCGCCTTCGGGGCGGTGCAGCTGGGGGGGTGGGCTCAGGGCTGGGCACGGTGCGAGTTCGCGCGACATCATGGAGCTCACCCGATTCTCCAGAGGCGGCACCGATCGCCTACCGGCTGGGCGAGGACGTGGTTCACGCCGCATTCGGCGACGGCGTCGTCACCGGTGTCGAGCCGGGTGGCATCGTGGTGATCCGCTTCAGCAAGGATCGCTCCGAGCGCAAGCTGGTCGCCGGACTGGCGCCGATCTCAAAGCGTTAGGCGCCGCCACCAAGGTCTCGACCGCGAACCGCGCGCCGGCACGTCAGGTGAACACGCCCAGCGCGGCGTGGTGAACCGGCTCCGGGCGGTGTGGCCTGGGGCCACGCCGCCCTCAGGATCAGTGAGACTCCCGCAGTGCGGTGAGCGCCTGGCCGGCGTACCGCATGAGCTCGGGATCGACCATGCCGCGTGAGGCGGCTTTGGATCCCTGCGATGCAGTCGCCCCTGAAGCTCGAGACCACGCTCGACCTGCGCCAAGTGCCGCCGAACCGCATCGGTCAGATCGGGATTGCGGTTGAGAACCGCGTCGATCGCGTCGAGGGACAGCCCGAGCTTCCTCAGCGCCATTATCCGGGACCAACTTGTAGTCTGCAAGCAACTTTGTTAGCGTGTCCTGCTGATGACCGCCACGATCGACAACGTCGGCCCGCTCGACGAGCTCGCCCGCGGGCTGCGGATCCTCGTGCACGGTGCTTCGCGGACCCGTCTGCACGAGCACCTGCTCGGGGTCGGGCAAATCCAGCTCGACCGCGCGGCGTTCGGCATGCTTGCCCGGATCGCCGAGCTTCAGCCCGTGCGCGTCTCGGACCTTGCGCATCATGGCGCGGTCGAGGTCTCGACGGCGAGCCGGCAGGTGGCTCGGCTCGAACACGACGGGCTCGTGGACCGTATCGCCGACCCCCAGGACGGGCGCGCCTGCCACCTCGAGGTGACGCCCGTTGGCCAGCGCGCGCTCGGGCAGATGCGCGCCGCCTGGCAGAGCACCCTTGGCGAGATCCTCTCCGGTTGGTCGGCGCGGGACCGCGAGTGCTTCACCACCCTGCTGCGCCGCTTCGGTGAGGACCTGATCGACTACTCGGAGCGGCTATGAGCACCGGGCCAGCGCTTTCGCACCGCCAGATCCTCGTGGTGATGGCCGGCCTGATGACCGGCATGCTGCTGGCCGCGCTCGACCAGACGATCGTGTCCACCGCGCTGCCGACGATCGCCGGCGAGCTGCACGGCCTCAGCCACATCTCCTACATCATCACCGCCTACCTTCTGACCTCGACCGTCGGCACGCCGCTGTTCGGCAAGATCTCCGATTTGCACGGTCGCAAGCGCGTCTTCCAGGCAGCGATCGTGATCTTCCTGATCGGCTCGGCGCTGTCCGGGATCGCTCAGAGCTTCACCCAGCTGATCCTTTTCCGAGCGATCCAGGGCTTCGGCGCCGGAGGGCTGATCGCGATGACCCAGACGATCATCGGCGAGATCGTCTCGCCGCGCGAGCGCGGTCGCTACCAGGGCTACATCGGGTCGGTGTTCGCGCTCGCGAGCGTCGCCGGACCGCTGCTCGGTGGCTTCTTCGTCGACTCGCTCTCGTGGCGGTACATCTTCTACATCAACATTCCTCTGGGCCTGATCGCGCTGGTGGTCACGAGCCGCGCGCTCAACCTTCCCTTCAAGCGTCGCGAGGCCAGGATCGACTACTGGGGGGCGGCTCTGCTGGTCGCTGGCGTGGGCGCTCTGCTGCTCGTCGGCGAGCTCGGCGGCACGCAGTACTCGTGGAGCTCGGCGACGATCATCGCGCTGGCGGTCGTCGGGCTGGCGCTGGTCGGCGTGTTCATCTGGCACGAGCGCAGGACAGCCGAGCCGATTCTCCCGCCGCACCTGTTCCGGGACGGCGTGTTCCGTGTCTGCTCGGCGGCGAGCTTCATCGTCGGCGCGGCGATGTTCGGGGCGCTCGCGTTCCTGCCGCTGTATCTCCAGGTCTCCACCGGCGCCAGTGCCACGAAGTCCGGTCTGCTGCTGCTGCCGCTGATCGGCGGCCTGCTCGTGACGATCATCGGGTCGGGCCGGCTGATCACGCGCACGGGTCGCTACAAGGTCTTCCCGGTCCTGGGCACCGCGCTGATCGCGCTCGCGATGTTCCTGCTCTCGATGCTGAGCGCGAACACCAGCCGGCTGCTGACCGATGGGTACATGGTCGTGCTCGGTGCCGGTCTCGGAATGGTGCTTCAGGTGCTGATCCTGGCCGTTCAGAACTCCGTGCCGCGGCGCGACCTGGGCGTCGCGACGGCCGGTACCACCTTCTTTCGCTCGTTGGCGGCGCGATCGGGACCGCGGCTTTCGGGGCGCTGCTGGCCAACCGCCTGGGCCAGGAGCTGACGATGAGGCTGCGCGGCGTCCCCGGCGCCGGCCGGATCGATCCCAACTCGCTGCGCGGCAACGCCGCTCAGGTGGCCGGGCTTCCGCCGCAGATCCACCATGCCGTGACCCAGGCCGTCGCCAGCTCAGTCGACGTCGTCTTTCTAGCGGCGGTACCGCTGGCCGTGCTCGCCTTCCTGATCGTGCTCGCGCTCAAGGAGCAGCCGCTGCGCGAGACGCCAAACGTCGGCGGCGGTCCCGGCGTGGAGGCGCCCACCGAGTACAGCGAATCCGAGCCTCAGCCGACCCTCGTTTGAGGCGCTCGTCGCCGACGCGTTAGGGGAGCGCGGCGTTCGTTTCGGGCCGACCTCGCTCAACTGCGCGCGTCCCCGCTCGTCGAGACTGCCGGCCAGTCGACTCCGGCGGCGAATCCTCTAGCGTGATGCGCCCATGGCGGCGAAGATCATCGACGGACGAGCGGCAGCGGCGCGCGTCCGCGCCAAGCTCGCCGGCGAGGTTGCCGCGCTGACCGAGAGCCTGGGGCGCCCGCCGGGGCTGGCGACGATCCTCGTCGGGGAGGATCCTGCGTCCGAGCTCTACGTCGGGCTAAAGCGCAAGGCGTGTGTGGAGGCTGGAATCGCCGACCAACACCGTCACCTGCGACTCGATGCGTCGGAGCGAGACGTGGTCGAGGTGATCGAAGCGTGCAACCGTGATCCTGAGGTCAACGGGATCCTGCTGCAGCTGCCGGTTCCCCCCGATCTTGATGGGTCAGCCCTGACCGCCCTGATCGCCCCCGAGAAGGACGTCGACGGCCTCACGCCGATCAGTGCCGGCCGGCTGGCCCAGGGCATCTCGGGGCTGCGTCCGTGCACCCCGCTCGGAATCCTCGAGTTGCTCGACGAGTACGGAGTCGAGCTTGAGGGGGCGCAGGTTGTCGTTGTCGGACGCTCCAATCTGCTCGGCAAGCCGCTCGCTGCGCTGCTGCTGGCGCGTAACGCGACCGTGACGATCGGCCACTCGCGCACCCGTGAGCTGGCCGGTGTGTGCGCCCGGGCCGACGTGCTCGTGGCCGCTGCCGGCGTGCCGGCGCTGGTCGGCGCCGAGCACGTCAAGCCGGGCGCGGCCGTGATCGATGCGGGGACGAACCGGACCGAGGAGGGACTGCGGGGCGACGTGCAGTTCGCCGCCGTCTCCGAACGCGCGGGGTTGATCACCCCCGTGCCCGGTGGCGTCGGACCGATGACGATCGCCATGCTGTTGCGCAACACGCTCCTGGCCGCCACCGCCGCTGCCGCCGCGACGACCGCCGCCGGTCGATCACCGGAGAGCTGATGTCGAGGCGTGGAGCGCCGACGGGATCACGGCTGCTGCGCGGCGAGCTCCTGAGCGCCGCGAGTGCGCTGGTGCTGCTGGCGCTGATGTTCGGGGTCGAGTGGTACGGGATCGCGGGGGAAAGTCGCGGCTCGGTCCTGGCGGGCGGGCGGGCGGGGGTCGAGGACGCATGGCACGGCCTGACCGCGCTGCGCTGGCTGATGTTGCTGACGATCGCAGTCGCGATCGGCTCGGTGCCGCTGCACGCTACACAGCGCTCGCACGGGACGCAGACTGATACGAGCCGGGCGGTGACGACGCTCGGCGTGATCACGACCGCACTGCTCGTGTACCGCGTCATGATCGTGCTGCCCACGCCCGCCCGGGTCGTGGACCAGAAGCTGGGCGCCCTGCTGGGGTTGCTGAGTGCGTTTGGAATCGCGCTCGGGGGCTGGGAGTCGATGCCTGAGCAGCGGATGCGGGCACGCGCGGTCGTGCATCGCGAATCGAGAACGTGATCAGCCCGTTCCGGCCCGAGCGCCTACGCGCCGGCGAGCTGATCGCTGGCGCCGGCGCTCTGGCGCTGCTGGGGTCCATGCTCCTGCTCGAGTGGTTCGGCAGCTCGGCCCCCAGGACCGCGGCGTCGAACTCGGTCAACGGGTGGCACGGGCTGACCCATCTGCGCTGGCTGATCCTGCTCACGATCGTCGCCGTGATCGTCCTGGTGGCGCTGCAGGGTGTACGGCCCGCGCCTGCACTGCCCGCCGTCATGAGCCTGATCGTGAGCGTCCTCGGCGTGCTGACCGTCGTGGCTTTGCTCTATCGCGTGGTGATCGACGTGCCCGGCGCGCATCTGCACCAGAGACTGGGGGCGTTCCTCGGGCTGCTCAGCTCGCTCATCCTCGCCTATGGCGGGTACGCGTCGCTCCGACAGGAGGGCATCGCTAGTCGGGATGGTCCCTCGGAGATCGAGCTCATCGCGCTCGATCCCGAGGGCTGGGCGCGGCGCCCGTAGAGTCGTCACCGGTTCGGCGAAAATGCGGCCATCCTGACGCACGAGGTGAGCCCCGCACGCGGTATGGACCCAGCGACGTGTCGACCCGTGGGCATTGCGCGACCGCGCTTGATTGGGGAATGCCCCGTAGAATTCGCCGTGATGCTTGACCGCGCACAGGTGCTCCACGTCGCCCGGCTCGCTCACCTGCAGTTGAGCGAGCAGGAGGTCGCGCGGATGCAGTCCGAGCTATCGAAGGTGCTCGAGCACGTTCAGAGGATCGGCGAGCTCGACCTCGAGGGAGTGGCGCCGACGTCCCATGTCGTGGAAGTCGTCAATGCTCTGCGAGCCGACGAGCCCGAGCCTTCGCTGAGCGTCGAGCTCGCGCTCGCCTCCGCGCCGGAGCCCGTCGCGGGCGGTTTCGGGGTACCGAGCCCCGCGGTGGCCGCTGGATGAGAGGTTCAGGACGCTGCACCGGGGGCGAGTGGCGGCGATCGTGAACGACCCGATCGAACTGACCGCGGCGGCCGCGGGGGCCGCCGTGCGGGCCGGGGAGATCGCGCCGCGGGAGCTGTTCGAGGCTTACCGCGAGCGAGCCGCGGCCGACGAGCTGAACGCCTTCACGTGGCTGGCGGATGGGCTCCCGGATCCGGCGACTGGCCGTGAAGGGTCACTGGGAGGCGTTCCGATCGCGGTCAAGGACCTCTTCTGCACCGCGGGGATCCCGAGCCAGTCCGGCTCCCGGATCCTCGAGGGCTACCGGCCACCGTACACCGCGACGGTTGTGCAGAGGCTGACCGGCGGCGGAGCGCCGCTGCTCGGCAAGACCAATCAGGACGAGTTCGCGATGGGCTCCTCGACTGAGAACTCGGCCTTCGGGCCGGTGCTGAACCCCTGGGACCGCGCTCGCGTGCCCGGCGGATCCTCAGGCGGCAGTGCCGCCGCGGTCGCAGCTGGGCTGGCGCCGTGGGCGATCGGCACCGACACGGGAGGCTCGATTCGTCAGCCGGCCGCGCTGTGCGGGATCGTGGGCTGCAAGCCGACCTACGGGGCGTGCTCTCGCTTCGGGATGATCGCCTTCGCGTCCTCGCTTGACCAGGCCGGCCCGCTTACCCGCGATGTGACCGATGCCGCTCTGCTGCTCGGTCAGATGATCGGCCACGACCGGCGTGACTCGACGTCGCTCGAGTTCCCCGGTGCGATTGGGCGGCCCCGCGCCGAGAACCTCAACGGCATCAGGCTCGGGGTTCCCGAGGAGCTCGCGGCGGCCGACGGAATCGAGCCGGACGTTCGCGAGCGCTTCGAGGCGACGCTGAGACTCGCCGAGCAGCTCGGGGCCCGCGTCGAGTCCTGCCGGCTCCCGCACGCCCCGCACGCCCTGTCCGCCTACTACGTGATCGCTCCCGCTGAGGCCTCCGCCAACCTCGCCCGGTTCGACGGGGTTCGCTATGGGCTGCGCGTCGACGGGGGCGCCGAGCTGGTGTCAATGTACAGCGCTACGCGGGCGACCGGGTTCGGGGCGGAGGTCAAGCGGCGGATCATGCTCGGTACCTATGCCCTCTCGAGCGGCTACTACGACACGTACTACGGGAACGCCCAGAAGGTGCGCACGCTGATCTCCGAGGACTTCAGACTGGTGTTCGAGGCGTTTGACTTCGTCGTCACGCCGACCAGTCCGAGCACTGCGTTCGAGCTCGGTGCCAAGACCGGCGATCCGCTGGCCATGTACCTGAACGATTTCTGCACCGTCCCGATGTCGCTGGCCGGGATTCCCGCGATCTCGATTCCCGCGGGCCTGGGCCACGGGCTGCCGGTGGGCTTTCAGCTCGCAGGACCGGCGTTCAGCGAGGGACGACTGCTCGACGCGGCCTACGCGCTCGAGCAGGCGATCGGATTCGACGCCAGCCCGGCGCGCCGGTGAGCTCCGGGCCCGCCACGGACCACGAGCCGTTGAGCGACTACGAGCCGGTGATCGGACTCGAGATCCACGTCCAACTGGGAACGCGGACGAAGATGTTCTGCGGCTGCGAGCTGTCCTTCGGTGATCCGCCCAACGTGCACACCTGCCCGGTGTGTCTGGGCCTCCCGGGGACGCTCCCGGTGCTCAACGCGGGCGCGGTCCACTTCGGCATGATGATCGGCCTCGCGCTCGGCTGCGAGGTCGCGCCCCGCTCACTGTTTCATCGCAAGAACTACTTCTATCCCGATCTTCCGAAGGGGTACCAGATCTCCCAATTTGATCTGCCGCTGTGCCGAGGCGGGCGGTTGGCCGGCGTGCGCATCCATCGTGTGCACCTCGAGGAGGACGCGGCGAAGCTGGTGCACGAGGGGGAGAGCGGACGGATTCACGGCTCGGATCGCAGCGTCGTGGACTTCAACCGGGGTGGAACCCCGCTAGTCGAGATCGTGACCGAGCCCGACCTACGCTCGCCCGAGCAGGCGCGCGAGTGGCTGACGCTGCTGCGGGCGACGCTCAAGCGACTCGGCGTCTCGGACGTCAACATGGAGCAGGGATCGCTGCGCTGCGACGCGAACGTCTCGGTCAGGCCGGCCGGATCGAGCGGGCTGGGGACGAAAACCGAGCTCAAGAACATGAACTCCTTCCGCTACCTGGAGCGCGGGGTGCGAGCCGAGATCGAGCGCCAGGTCACGCTGGTCACGGCGGGGGAGGCGGTCGTGGCGCAGACGCTTCATTTTGATCCCGCCTCCGGTCGCCTGACCCCGCTGCGCTCCAAGGAGGAAGCGCACGATTACCGCTACTTCCCCGAGCCCGACCTGGTGGCGTTGGTGGCGACCGACGAGATGCTCGGGGCGGCGCGGGCGCAGATCCCCGAGCTGCCGGCCGAGCGCGCGGCGAGGTTCGAGCGTGAGCTTGGGCTGAGCGCCGACCGCGCGCGCGAGCTCGCCTTTAGGGCGGAGCTGGGCGATTACCTCGAGCGGGCGCTGGCGGGCGATGAAGACGGCGCCGGCTCGGTCGCGCTCGCGAACTGGATTCCCCAACTCGTCGAGCGGATTGGCTCGGATGCCGATCCGTCCGATTCCAAAGTCGCGCCCGAGGCGCTGTCGAAGCTCGCGACGATGGTGAGCGCCAAGCAGGTCAGCCGCGATGCCGCCCGGGAGGTCCTCACCCGGCTCGTCGAGGAGGGCGGCGATCCGCTGACGATCGTCGAACGCGAGGGACTCGGTGCCATCGGCGGCGGCGACGACGGCGGGCTGGAGTCGCTCGTCGATCGCGCGATCGCGGCCGATCCTTCGGCCGCCGAGCAGGTTCGCGCCGGGAACAGCAAAGCAATCGGGCCGCTGGTCGGCTTCGTCAAACGCGAGACGAAGGGCCGTGCGGACGGGGGAGATGTCGCGCGGTTGATCAGAGAGCGCCTAGGATGACATCCCCACCGTCGAAAGGATCCCGTGCCATGTCGCGACTCATCCGGATGGACCAGACTGGTCACACTACGCTGGCAGAGTGGAGCGCCGAGGACCCAGTCGCGGTCGACGCGGCGGTGGCGGCCTTCGGCGCCGAGCTCGAGCGGGGCTACTACGCCGTCGTGTCCCGCGGCGAAGGGCACGCGGAGCAGGTGCGTGAGCTCCCACTCGAGGCTCCGCTGGTGATCCTGCGCCGGCCGATCGCGGGGGGCTAGCTTCGGCCGCCGAAGATATGCTGGCGCCGGCGGCTCAGCTTGCTGGGGCGCCTTGCGCATACGACGGATCGCGTATCACGATGGCGCGGGTTCTTTCTCGCGTTGACCGCAGTCGCCATTCTCACGCTCGCGGCGGCCCCCGCGGAGCGGATCTTGATCGTCCCGAATCGCCATCGTGCTCCGGGGGCCGCGTCTCTCGGCGCTGGCTGCTCTGAGTCCGGGAACGTGGACGGCCTCGCCCAGCCCGGCACCGTGCTAGAGTTTGACATGGGAGCGTCTTCCGCCAATGCTCATCACCCGAGAAGATCGGGTTACAGCGATGGGGTTCGGAGATCGCGGGTAGGCATCGCGGGTTGTACGGCAGATAATGCGGCGAGATGTCGCCGACAACATCAACGGCAGGAGGACGAATGCGCAGAATCGGGTCCTTTATCGGGGCCAGTAGGACGTTGGGGATTGTCTCGGCGGTGGTTGCGTTCTCGCTCGCGGGAGCCGCTTTCACGCTCGGGGCGAGCACCCCTGGTGGCACGAACAACGGGGGGAACAATCCAGCTTCGGGTGGGAACGCGTTCTGCCCCCCGAATTGCAGCAACAACCCCACGGATCAGACCAAACCGTGTGATGCAGTTCCAGGTAACGGGTGCCATACGTTGCCCTCTACGCCTTGTGAGCGCGGCCAAGGTGGTGTCGAGATCGGCAACAAGCACTGTGGTGATATGACGGGAACTACGACGGGAGGAACTACGACGGGAGGAACTACGACGGGAGGAACGACGACGGGAGGAACGACGACGGGAGGAACGACGGGAAGTACGACGGGAAGTACGACGGGAAGTACGAACACGACGGGATCACAGCCGACGGTGGGACCGCAGCCGACGGTGGGACCGCAGCCGACGGTGGGTCCGCAG
>JBPCRJ010000050.1:0-22980 GCA_050996975.1 Solirubrobacteraceae bacterium
GAGCCCGGCCACGGTCTACCGCGTCCTCAAGGCCGCTGGCGTGCTCGATCGCTGGAACACCAAGCCGTCGCTCAAGGGGACGGGTTTCGTCCAACCGCTCCAACCGCACGAGCATTGGCACATCGACCTCAGCTACTTGAATCTCGCCGGCACGTTCTACTATCTCTGCTCGATCCTCGATGGGGCGAGCCGATTCATCATCCACTGGGAGATCCGCGAGCGCATGACGACGGCCGACGTCGAGATCGTGCTCCAACGCGCCCGCGAACAGTATCCCGATGCTCGACCGCGGATCATCTCGGACAATGGGCCGCAGTTCATCGCCAAAGACTTCAAGGAGTTCATCCGCCTCGCGGGGATGACCCACGTCCGAACTTCGCCCTACTACCCGCAATGGAACGGCAAGCTCGAACGGTGGCACCAGACACTCAAAGTGACGACGATCCGTCCGCAGGCGCCCGACTCCCTCGAGGCCGCACGGCGTATGGTCGAGCGCTTCGTCACGTATTACAATCACCAGCGCTTGCACAGCGCGATCGGCTTCATCACCCCGGCCGACATGCTGGCCGGTCGCGCCGAGGCGATCTGGGGGGCGCGCGATCAGAAGCTCGAAGCGGCGCGGCAGCGCCGACGGGCCGAATGGCAGCAGCTCCACAGAAATTCGTCTTCCCAGAATGGCCCAGGACCGACGATCACCCAGCGAGTGGCATCCCCGGTATTCCACTGAGAAGCCTCTCCTGCCTTGCGAACCTGCTCATGCCTTGCGAGCACTACATCGCCACGCACAGCATAGTGCATTGTACGATCACCCCAGAGTCACATTCCCGCTGAACCGGGACACGACAGCTCATCCCGGCTTGTGTCGAGGCGAGCGAACCCAGGCGCGTGAGCGCCCCGGGCGCACCGCCAACAATGCTATCGCAAGGCGCCACACTATGTAGACTGTCCCTCTTCTCCCCTCCCTCTCTCTCCCCCCCTCCCTCTCTCTCCTCTCCCCCCCTCCCCCTTCCCCCCCCCCCCTCCCCCCCCCCCCCCCCCCCCCCCCCCCCCCCCCCCCCCCCCCCCCCCCCCCCCCCCCCCCCCCCCCCCCCCCCCCCCCCCCCCCGGTGCTGCCCTCGATTCCGACGGCGCGCTTTCGGGAGCCGTGGGGCATGGTGTGCAACGAAGCGATGCACCAAGGACGGCCGATGATCGCCTCCGCGGCGGTCGGTGCGGTCGCCGGGGGACTGGTCCGCGATCACCAGACGGGGTTGGTGGTGGCGCCGGGGGAGCCTCGAGCACTCGCCCTCGCGATCGATCGCCTGCTCGGAGACGAGTCGCTGCGCTTACGGCTCGGCGCGAGCGCGAAAGCCGCCGTCGTCGCCTACGGCTACGACGCGATGGCGGATGCGTTTGGCCGCGCGCTCGCTGTCGCCGCTGGCCGGTGAGCACGCGGGCGACGCTGCGCAGTCTTCACTCACCCGTCGCGGACCCGAGCTCGCGCGCCAGCTCGAATCCCACCGCCACCCCGACCAGCATCCCCAGACGCGTCTCCTCGCCCAGCAGCGTTCCCACCGCCCGGATGCGCTGCTGCGGATCTTCCAGCGCACACGCCTCGCGCACCGCCTGTTCGTGCGCCTGGTCAAACCACCCACCCTCGTCGAGGGCGCCGTCCAGCACGCGTTGCAGGGACGGCGCCGTGCGTGCGACGAGATCCTGGGCCTCCCGCAACCGCCCGGGGGCGGCGATCGCGCTGACCGCGGCATCGAGGTCAGCGTCGGTGTGGACGCGCTCGCCCACTCAGCGCCGCGCCAGGCGCGCCAGCGGAACCCCGATCGCCAAGCCGGCGAGCAGGCCGACTCCATCGGCGATCCAGCTGGCCTGCGCCACCGCGAGTGGCAGCAGCGCCACGACGAGTGCGATCGCCGCCGTTCCGATTAGATCGCCGTCGATCTCCTCGCGGGCGCGCACCGAGAGCAGATCCGGAATCGCCCACGCACAGACCATCGCGAGCGCGGCACCGTTGGCCCCAAGGAGGAACGGCGAGCGGTACGCCGCCGCGGCCGTGGCCACCCCACCGACGCCCCCGATCAGATACAGGCCGATTACCGGCACCGGTCCATGGCGGCGCTCGAGCAGCCAGCCGTAGAGCGCGATCGCCGCCAGCGCCACGAACGCGTACCCCGTGGTGTCGTAGGTGAACGTGGCGGTCACGAGCCGCCACCACTGCGCACCCGGCTTACCGACGACCGCGAGCTGGTCGGGGCTCCCGAGCGCCGTGCGCCAGAGCAGGCATCCGACGAGCCCGAGTACGACGAGGACGATCGTCGCGTACGGACGCGAATCGGGTCGGATGCCCGGAATCTCGTCGTTCCTCAGGCGCGACAGAGACGGCTTGGGCGCGCGGCGCCGTTGGGTCTGGGCCACGCGGCCGTCGCGATCGAGCTTTGGGGCGCGCTTGCGCAGGCGGTTGCCGCAATACGGGCACTCGGTGATGTACGGGCTCACCTCCGAGCCGCAGCTCTTGCAGATCACAAACAGATCCGGGCCGGTGCTCACAGGCGTCGATTGTAGAGCCGCTCCGAGAGCCTCGGCACGCAATCTGAAGCCCCCGCGGCGCCCGAACGCAGCCAGCCTCGATCTATACGCCGGTCGCAGCCACGATCTCGGCCATGACCTCGCGCAGATCCTGGTTGGCCTCATACACCACGACCTGGCGCGCGGCGCCGTTGCCGCGGTCCAGCAGGTCTTGCACCGCCTCCAGCTCATCCTCGGATCCGAGGTCCCGGCAGTGATCGCGCATCCGGTCGATCAGCCGTCGCGCCAATGCCCGGGTCGGCACCCGGTCGGCGTGCGGGAGGTCGACGAGCTCGCCTTCAAGACCGTGCCGGGCGGCGAGCCACTTGTTTTCGTCGAGCATCTCGAAGGGATACGGGGAGAGCTGCTGGCCGGCGTCGAAGTGCTCCACGAGCTCGCGCACCAGCGCCTGAACGAGCGCCGCCAGCCCCAGCGTGTGCTCGACGTGGGTCTGGGAATCCATCATCCGGATCTCGACCGTGCCGAAGTTCGGATGCGGGCGTACGTCATGCCAGAGGTAGGTGTAGTCCTCGATCACCCGCGCCGTGACCATGAAGTCGATCCGTCGTTCGTAGTCCTCCCAGTTCTCATAGGCGGGCGGAATCCCGACCCGGGGGAAGGCGCGAAAGATCGGGGTTCTGGTCGAGGCCAGCCCCGTTGCGTCCGCCCGCCAGAAGGGAGAGTTCGCCGCCAGCCCGACCAGCACCGGTACGTGCACGCGCATCCCGTTCGCGACGTGGATCGCCTTGTCAGGATCGTCGATCCCGACGTGGACGTGCATCCCGAAGATCAGCTCCTGGCGCGCGACGAAGCGCAACGCCGAGATCAGATCGCGATAGCGCGGCCTGGCCACGATTCGCTGGTCCTCCCACCTCGCGAATGGATGTGTGCCCGACGAGCCAATCGCGAGCTTCTTGCTCGCGGCCGTCTGGATGACCTGGCGCCGCAATGCCCGTAGCTGCTCGCCCGCCTGCGGGATCGTCTCGCAGGGGTCGGTGGAGACCTCCAGCACGGACTCCATCAGCTCGGGCTTGATCTCCCCCGACGGGGCTGGTTCGAGCAGCGTCTCGATCGCGTTGACGAGATCGAGCGAGTCCGCGTCGAGGATCATCAGCTCCTCCTCGATGCCGATCGTGTACAGCGGGCCCGAAAAATGGTGATTCAGGCGATTCAAAGGCGGTTTGACTGGTGGCTGAGGCGCTTCACGCGGCGCAGCGTAGGGGTTCGCGGCTTTCCGGTGCGCTGGGTGGGAGCGTCCGTCCGCGCAACTCATAACTCAGGGTCAGCCCAACTGGTAGGCTCGCCGCGGATGGCGATGAAGATGCGTCAGAGCCTCGCGCAACTCGAACGAGAGTTCCGCCACGAGACTCGACTGGACCGCAGTCGCAGAGAAAGTCTGCGGCGTGATGCCGTGGTGCGCTCACGCAAGCGAACCTTCGAGCGTAAGCAGAAGCGCGTTTCGATGCGCTTCTGGCTGCTCGTGCTCTCCCTCGTGACCACGGCGATCATCGTGACCCTGGCGATGTTCGAGACGCTCTACTACCTGCTCGGGTAGGTTCCCGACCGGCTGCGCAACCGCGGATCTTCAGTCCGGCTGTCCAAGCCCTCGCAGCGCAGCATCAACCTGCTCGCGCGCATCACTGCCGCCGTCAGTCTCGCCGTCGAGCCGCTCCGCCTGGATCTCGAGGTAGACCTCCTTACGAAACACGGGAATCTCACGCGGGGCCTGGATGCCGATCCGGATTTTCTCGCCCATGACCGCGAGGACGGACACCTCGATGTCGTCGCCGATCATGATGCTCTGGTTGGACTTGCGCGTCAGTACCAACATGGAAAATGCCTCCCTGCTCGCCAATGGTCGATAAGGCAAGTCCGGCGCAGTCGGTTCGTGACCGGCCCGGAGTTTGCCCAGCGCGCAGAATACCGCGTTAGATCGCTTTTGCACAAGGTCCTACCAGATCCAGCGCGCGCGGCGGTCCAGAGGCGAGCCGGCCGCCTACACGGAGGACGGCTGTACTACTCTCCGTGCGGTCATGCCCCGTCGCTCGCTGAGGCCCGAGATGAACCGGATTCGCGCCTGGGTCCGCCAGGGCCGGACGGACGCGTGGATCGCGCATCAGCTCGAGGTCACCGTCCATCAGATTCAGGCGTTCAAGCGCGAGCAGGGATTCGAGCCCACCGACGATGCCGAGGCACTCGGCCCCGGGGGCGATTACGACGATGAGATCGACCTCCGGGCCGAGGACGATGCCTTGGTCGCCGCCGCGCTCGACGCCGCGGAGGCGGAGCGCTCCGAGGAGCCCGAGGAAGAAGAGGACGACGCCGCGGACCGCCCCGGGCGCCGGCGCCGCGGTAGGCGCGGCGGGCGCGGACGGCGAAAGGCACGCAGCACGTTGGAGGCGACCTTCGATCACGGCGAGGAGGGTTACGGATTGTGGCTTGATCCCGCCGTTCAGGATGACCCGGTGTACGCCGAGTACTGGGCTGGCCATCGACCGGTCGAAGTCATGATCGAAGAGGACCAGATCGTGATCCGCAGAGCAGGCGCCGACGAGCCCGAGGACAGCGAGTAGCCGCCCACTACTCCTCGAGCCGCCCACCACCGCCGTAGTCGCTGGCCTCCCGTAGGTAGCGAGCAAACGCGGCGCCCGCGACGGTGCTCATGTCCCACGCCGCGGGCTCCGACGGCGCGACGCGAGTGGCGATCTCAAAGCACCAGTCGGTTCCGTGCTCGGCATATAGCGCCGCCAGCTCCTGCGCCGAGAACGAGCCGCCCAGCCGGCGGCGCAGCTCCAGCACGATCGCGTCGGTCACCCGCTCCAGCGCGGGAGACTCACCCGGATCGGCCCGCGCGAGCCGGCGCTGACCGTCCTGCCAGAGGCCGACCAGCTCCTCGAAGCGGACGCTCAAGTGCCCACCCGGGACGAGTGCCGCCTGCGCCCTCTCAGCGCTTGGGCAAGCCCGGGATCACGTATGCCCGCTCGCCTGCCCGGACCATACCCAGCGCACGGGCGTCGCGCTCGATCGTCACGGGATCGCTCAATGCCCGCTGCTGGGCGGCGAGTGAGGCGTTCTCCCGAGTCAGCTCTTGCACGAGCGTAAGCTGGTGGTCGGTCTGAGCCCGCGTGGAGAAGTAGGAGAGCGCGTGTTGGACATAGAGCCCGACAACCACCGCGAGCACGACCAGCAGGCCAACTCGACCGATGCGGTCCCAGCGCACACGCAGCTGCGCTCCGCGAGAGGCGCCTCCCGACGCGACCCGACGCGGCGCAGGCGGTCGGGTACTCGCGTGCCTCTTGGGTGCAGCGGTGGCGGAGCGGGCAGACGGCATCCGATGTGCGCTTCGTTCGCCAACGGGCGGTTACCTCCTCCTGCAACGAACCCTGCGCCCTCCAGACATGATCTCCAAGGCTCACCACGGGCCGCCCGCCCGCCTCGGGGACGGCCACCACGGGCCGCTCCTCACAACCTGAACGCCGATCGTCCCAGATAGCGGGCCTCGGCCCCGAGCGCCTCCTCGATTCGCAGCAGCTGGTTGTACTTTGCCACCCGATCCGTGCGCGACGGGGCACCGGTCTTGATTTGCCCGCAACCCGTCGCGACCGCCAGATCCGCGATCGTGACGTCCTCGGTCTCCCCCGAGCGATGCGACATCACGGCCGTGTAGCCGGCTTCGCGCGCCATGCTGATCGCCGCCAGCGTCTCCGTGAGCGTGCCAATCTGGTTGACCTTGATCAGAATCGAGTTGGCCACCCCGTTGTCGATCCCCCGTTTCAAGCGCTCGGTGTTGGTCACGAACAGATCGTCGCCGACCAGCTGGAGCCGGTTTCCCAACCGGTCCGTCAGCGTGCTCCACCCCGCCCAGTCCTCCTCGGCCATTCCATCCTCCAGCGAAACGATCGGATAGCGCGCGGCGAGGTTCGCCCAGTATTCGGCGAGCTCGTCGGCGCTGAGCGAACGCTGCTCGTGCGCGAGCACGTACGCGCCGTCTTTGTAGAGCTCCGAGACGGCGGGATCGAGCGCGATCGCGACTTGGTCACCGGGCACGTACCCGGCGGCGCGGATCGCGGCGATCAGCACCTCGAGCGCCTCCGCGTTCGAGCTCAGGTCAGGAGCGAATCCACCCTCGTCTCCGACCGACGTGGAGAGCCCCCGGTAGCTCAGCGTCGCCTTCAGGTGATGGAACACCT
The DNA here is from genome assembly GCA_050996975.1 of Solirubrobacteraceae bacterium. GTDB lineage: Bacteria > Actinomycetota > Thermoleophilia > Solirubrobacterales > Solirubrobacteraceae > Palsa-465. Next base: position 6,747 of record JBPCRJ010000050.1, read on the forward strand.
CTGAGCCCATCCGCAGGGCCTCCGCGAACGTCCGCGCGCCCACCGGAACGACCATGAACTCCTGGAAGTCGACGCGGTTGTCCGCGTGCGCCCCCCCGTTGAGCACATTCATCATCGGCACCGGGAGGATGTGAGCGGTTTCGCCGCCCAGGTAGCGCCACAGCGGCAGGCGCTCTTCGGCGGCGGCCGCGTGGGCCGCAGCCAGCGACACCGCGAGCACGGCGTTGGCGCCCAGCCGGGACTTGTTCGCCGTCCCGTCGAGCGCGATCAGCATCCGGTCGAGCGCAACCTGGCTGGAGGCGTCCTGCTCTCGCACGGCGGTCGCGATCTCTCCGTTGACGTTGTCCACCGCGCGAGTGACCCCCTTGCCGAGCCAGTCCGAGCCTCCGTCACGCAATTCCGTCGCCTCGAACTGGCCAGTCGACGCGCCCGAGGGCACCGCAGCCCGACCCCAAGCGCCTGAACGGAGGCTAAGCTCGACCTCGACGGTCGGATTGCCACGGCTGTCGAGAATCTGCCGGGCGTGAACGTGCTCGATTTGGCTCATTGCGGTGGATTACCTCCTTGGGTCATGTGCGCGCGGGCGTAGTAGGCCAGCTGCTCGTCGGTGCGAAGATCGTCCCAGCTACGACCCTCGGATGCCGCAAGATCGCCTCCCGCGCTCACCCGGGAGCGGAACCGATCCGCGGCGGCGCGCAGCGCAAGCTCCGGATCGAGCGCCAGCTTCCGGGCGACGTTCACCACCGCGAACAGCAGGTCCCCGAGCTCATCGAAGCGCTCCTGCTTGGAGCCCGCCGCCTCCAGCTCCGCGAGCTCGTCCCGGACCGATCGGATTGGCCCCTCGACGCCGGGAAAGTCGAACCCGCTCGCGGCGGCCCGCCGCTGGAGCTTGCGCGCGTACAGCGGTGAGGGAAGATTCTCGGGCACCTCTGCGAACACGCCCCGCTCACGTCCGGGCTCACCCTGTTTGATCTGATCCCAGTTGCGCAACACGTCCGCAGCGGTGAGGGGCCCGGGCGAGGCGTCCAGGGCCCCGGGCGAGGCGTCCGTGGCCCCGGGCGAGGCGTCCAGGGCCCCGAACACGTGCGGGTGGCGACGGATCAGCTTCTGAGCGCAATGATCGGCCACCTGCGCCAGGCTCCCGGCGCCCCGCTCCTCCAGCAGCAGCGACAGGAAGTGGACCTGGAACAGCACGTCGCCGAGCTCGTCGAGCAGCTTCGCGTCATCACGCTGGTAAGCCGCATCGGCCAGCTCGTATGCCTCCTCGAGCGTGTGGGGAACGATCGTGCGCTCGTCCTGCTCGCGGTCCCAGGGACACTCCCGGCGCAGCCGGCGCGTGATCGTGTCCAGCGCCGCCAGCGCCCGCTCGATCTCCGGCGCTCCCCCGGAGCTCATTGAACTAGCGTTTCTTGCCAGGCGCCTGCGGCGGACTGGCCGGCGGCGGCGGACTGGCCGGAGCCGCGCCACCGCTCGGCGGAGTAGCGCCACCGGGCGCCGCACCGCTCGGCGGCGCCGCACCACTCGGCGGCGCCGCACCACTCGGGGGCGCCGCACCACTCGGGGGCGCCGCACCACCCGGAGCCACGCCACCCGGAGTCGCCGTTCTCGGAGGCGCCTTGTAGCCGCTGCAGTCGGCCATCACGTAGAGCTTGGCGCAGGTCGTCCGGTGCAGGAAGGCCCGCTTGGCGTGCGCGTCGACGGCCGACTGGGCCGAGCTTTTCGCCTGGCTCTGAAGCGTCATCTTGATCTGTGGTGTCGCCTGGGCGAGGGTCTGCTGGGTGGCCGGCGCGATCTTCATCACCTCGAGCGCGTAGTAGCCGAACTGACCCCGAACCGGACCGAGCAGCTGCCCGGACCGCGCGGAGAACGCCGCCTGGTCAAGCGCCCGGTCCTCCTGTCCCTTGCTGACTCCGGCCAGCAGGCCACCCTTGTTCTTGGTGGCAGCGTCGGTGGAGTACTGCTTGGCGACAGCGCTGAAGCTCTTGCCGTGCGTGAGCGCCGCCTTCGCGGCCACCGCGCTGGACTTCGTCTTGGTCAGCACGATTCGGATGTCGCGCTTCTCGGGCGTTCCGAACTGCGAGAGGTGGCTGCTGTAGTAATCCTTGATCTGCGCGCTGGAGACGTTCGCGGCGTGCTTACCGGCCAGCATCAGGTAGATCTGGTGCACGCGAACCCGGAACTCGATGTCGCTCTGCGTCTGGCCGGACTGAGTCAAGAAGGACTGAAACGCGGCAGCGGTCGGGAACTGTGGCTTCTTCGCCGCGTCGAGCGCCTGCATGACCTGGGCGTCGGTGACTTTGAGGTGCTGGGCCGCGGCGTCACCCTGGTACCAGTAGGCGGTGATCAGGAAGTCCATCACCTGTGAGGAGAGCGAGCCGAACAGCTGCGCGCACTCGGACTTGATCGTCGCGTCAGGCGTCTTGGCCAGTGTCGGCACCTGCCGGCGCACCTGCGCGACGCAGTTCGTAAAGCCCGGCGGATCATTGGGAACGACCACCGGGGCGCCGGGGCTCTGCATCGACTGGCTCTTCACCGCGATGTACATCCAGTGGTTGAACGCCTTGACCGTGATCGGATTCCCCGCCACGGTTGCGACCGTGCTTCCGGAAACGCCGCTGCTGCCGCACGCGGACGCACCCAGCGCGAGCACAAAAAAGGCGCCGAGCGCCAGGATGGACTTCAGAGCCTTCATTGGGTTGGGGCGATGGTAGCGAGCGCGTCCGCCCGGCGGCAACCGCCGGCCGCATGTTCAGGACCACCGGCGCCGCTGCTCGCGGCCACCCGCTCGCGAACGCCGGCTGGCGTGATAGCCCCTATGCCGCCTCCCGCGTCAGCGCCAGCAGCACGTCGGCCGCCCTGACCACGGCCGGGAACTGCTTCACCGGGTCATCGGGAACCCGCAGCGAAAGCTGCGACTTGCCCGACTCGTACAGCGCCTCGGGGATCTCCGCCCGGAGCCGCTTGGCGCGCACCGAATCGAGCTCGATCGGCGTGACCGACAGCCGGCCGCCGCGGAACGTCACCGCCCGCGCACCGGCCTGACCGAGCTTGATCCGCGCCTGCTGTAGCGCGAGCAGGTTGCGCAGCGGCTCGGGCAGCTCGCCGAAGCGGTCTTCGAGCTCGTCGCGCAGCAGCGCCAGGTCGGCCACCTCCCGCGCGGCGGCGATCCGGCGGTGGACGTCGACCTTGGCCTGCTCGTAGGGGATGTAGTCGGCCGGAACGTAGGCATCGACGTTGACGTCGAGCCGCACCGGCTCCCAATCCTCCTCCAGGCCATCCGAGGAGGCGGCCGCCACCGCCTCGTCCAGCATCTGCATGTAGAGCTCGAACCCCAGCGCGGCGACGTGACCGGACTGCTCGTCCCCGAGCAGGTTCCCGGCGCCGCGGATCTCCAGGTCGCGCATCGCCACCTTGAAGCCGGCGCCGAGCTCGGTGTAGTCAGACAGGGCCGACAGGCGCTGGGCCGCCTCGGGCGTCAACGCGGCGGCACTCGGATAGAGCAGGTAGGCGTAGGCCCGCTCGCGTGAGCGCCCCACCCGGCCGCGGATCTGGTAGAGCTGTGAGAGCCCGAACACGTCCGAGCGCTCGACCACCAGCGTGTTGGCCTGCGGAATGTCGATTCCCGACTCGATGATGCTCGTGCAGACCAGCACGTCGACCTCCCCGCGCAGAAACCGCAGCATCCTTCGCTCGAGGCCGCGCTCGTCCATCTGCCCGTGGGCAACCTCGAAGCGCATCGCCGGACACAGACCCCGCAGCCGCACCGCCGTCTCCTCGATCGACTCGACGCGGTTGTGGAGGAAGAAGGCCTGCCCGCCGCGCTTGTGCTCGCGCTCCAGGGCGCCCTTGACGAGCTCCTCGTCGTACTCGCCGACGTAGGTCTTGACCGGCCGGCGCCCCTCCGGCGGGGTCTCGATCACGCTGATGTCGCGCACCCCCGCGAGCGACATCTGGAGCGTGCGCGGGATCGGAGTGGCGCTCATCGAGATCACGTCGACCTTCAGCTTCAGCTGGCGCAGGAGCTCTTTCTGCTTGACGCCGAAGCGCTGCTCCTCGTCCACGATCAACAGCCCCAGATCGCGAGCCCGGACGTCCCGCGAGAGCAACCGGTGGGTCCCGATCAGGATGTCCACCTGCCCGGAGGCGAACCGCGCGACTGCCGCCCGCTGCGCCACCGCGGGACGGAAGCGCGAGACGTGCTCGATCGTGACGGGGTAATCGTGAAGCCGCTCGGTGAACGTGCCGAAGTGCTGCTGCGCCAGGATCGTGGTCGGCACGAGCATCATCGCCTGCTTGCCGTCCTGGACCGCCTTGAACGCCGCTCGCAGTGCGACCTCGGTCTTGCCGTAACCGACGTCGCCGCAGATCAGCCGGTCCATCGGGCGCGGAGACTCCATGTCGGCCTTGACGAACTCGATCGCGTCGCGCTGGTCGGGGGTCTCGGTGAACGGGAACGCGTCCTCGAACTCGCGCTGCCAGTCGGTGTCCGCGGCAAACGTGTGCCCCGGCCGCCGCTTGCGCTCGGCGTACAGGTTCAAGAGCTCACCCGCGAGCTCCTGGGCGGCACGGCGAGCTCGCGCCTTGAGCGTGTCCCAGCGCGCTGCGCCGAGCTTCGACAGCGCCGGATGCGCTCCCCCCGCGCCGACGTAGCGGCTGATCTTTGCGAGCTGGTCGACGGGCACGAACACTCGGTCGCTGCCCGCGTACTCGAGGTACAGATAGTCGCGCGTGACCTCGGCCACCGTCTTGGTGTCAAACCCGGCGAAGCGAGCGATCCCGTGGTCCTCGTGCACCACGAAGTCGCCGGTGCGCAGCTCGGCGAAGCTGCGCAGCACTCCCCGCCGGCGCTCGGTTCGCGCCGACGCCGCGCGGCGCCGGCGCACCAGTCGGTGCTCGGGGATCACCGCGAGCCGGAACTGCGGCGCGATGAACCCGGTCTGCAGCCGGGCGTGGGCGAACACGAGCTGGTTCGTTGCGCCGGGCCCCGTATTGATGGGGCCGGGCGGAGCCGGCCCGGGGTTGACCTCCCCGGAGCTCGCCGCGCCCGGATCAAGCCAGCGCACCTTGAGCCGCCCGAGGTTGTACGCCGCGCGCTCTCCCTCCCCCCGCCGGGCGAACGCGACGACCGTCCGGTATCTCGAGCGGACGAGCTTCTCGAGCTCGGGCTCGGCCTCCGCCAGCCCCCGCGCCGCGATCTCGGCGTTCTGCGCGCGGAACGAGAACGGCTGGTCCTGGTCGATGCTCGAGAGCCGGATCCGCGCGCGCTGCGCCAGCGCGCCGGTGATCGCCTCCGGGCTCTCATACAGCTGGTGTGCATCCTGGTCGTGGAAGGCGGCCGTCACGTCCTGCCAGTGATCGCTCAGCGCCGGCGCCACGTCCTCCTCGCCCGCGAGCAGCACCGCCGCCGCGCTCGGCGCGAGCGCCAGGAACGGATGGAAGTTCTCCACCGGCAAGAGCTCGGCGATGTCCGGGCGGTCGGCCTGCGCCTCGAGCGCAGCGATCTCCGCCAACTCGCGATGCTCGGGCGCCAGCTCAGCCGCCGGCGACACCTCGACCAGCTCGGCGTCGCCGAGCGAGCGCTGGGTGAAGGTCGAGAACCACCGCAGCGACTCGATCTCGTCCCCGAACAGGTCGACGCGCACGGCGCGATCCTCGGTGGCTGGGAACAGGTCGAGCAGGCCTCCGCGAATCGCAAACTGTCCGCGATCCTCGACCTGGTCCGTGCGCTCGTAACCCGCGGCGACCAGGTCGCCGGCCGTCTCCTGCAGGTCGAGCAGCTCGCCGACCCTCAGCGTGAAGCCGTGCGGGCGCAGCGCCGGGTCGGGGACCTTCTCCGACAGCGCCACCGCGCTGACCACCACCACCGGGCCGCCCGCCTCGTTGACGTCTCCCAGCAGGGCGTCGAGAGCCGCGATGCGCAGACCAACGAGATGGGGTGGCGGCGTCAGGTGCGACTCGTAGGTGACGCCGCGGCTGGGGTAGTAGCGGACGGTCCGGGGCTCGAGCCAGTTCGTCAGGCCCGCCGCGAGCTCGCGGGCGGCCCGGTCATCGCCGGCCACCACGATCGTGGGACGCTGTGGATCGTGCTCGAGCAGCGCTGCAAGCAGGTACGGGCGCAGCGACTGGGAGACGAACGCCCGGCCGCCGTCGCGCAGCAACGCGCCGGTCTGGGGATCATCGTCGGCGTAGGCGAGCAGGGGGCGGAGCATCCACGGTCAGTCTAGGTGGGGCGCTGCGGCGATTGGCCGGGTGGCCCAGTGGCGGGCGGCGGCGCTCGGAGCAGCTGCTCGGTGGCGTCCGCCGCCCGCTCGATCATTGCCTCCACCTCCTCCCGCGGCTCACGAAAGCGGCTCAGGACGTAGGCCGCCACGCGGTCTGGGTCGGTGCTCGGCGGGCGCCCGACGCCGGCCCGCACGCGCACGAAGCCCACACCGCCGACCCCCTGCTTGACGGACTTCAGGCCGTTGTGGCCCGCAAGCCCGCCCCCGGTGCGCACCCGGATCTCGCCGAACGGAAGGTCGATCTCGTCGTGCAGGACGAGCACTCGGTCGAGCTCCACTCTCAGCGCCCCGCGGGCGGGACCGACCGAGTCACCGGCATCGTTCATGTGGGTCTGCGGAAGCAGGATCGCCACCCGGGGACCGTCGGTGCCGGCGCGGCCCTCCCTGAGCACCCCGCGGTACCTTGCCTTGGCTTTCGGGAGCTGCCATCGAGCCGCGAGCGCCTCCGCGATCTGGAAGCCCGCGTTGTGGCGCGTCCCCGCGTACTCGGCGCCAGGATTGCCCAGCCCGACGATCAACCAGTCGACTGGGGCTCCGCGGCGGCCCGGCAGGCCCATAGGGGCCTAGTGTCCGGCGGACTCGGCCTCGCCGCCGTTCTCAGACGAGTCCCCCGCCCCGGTTCCTGCGCCTTCGCCGACGACCTCGGTCTCCTGCTCGATCTCGGTCTCGGGCTCGAGCTGCAGGCGGGGCGGTGTGAGCGTCGCGATCACCGTCTCGGGATCGTCGAGCAGCGTCACGCCCGCGTCCGGTGCCAACGCACCCAGCGTCAGCGTGTCGCCGATCTGCATCTGTGAGACGTCGTGATGGAGTGAGTCCGGAATCTCGTTGGGAAGCGCCTCGATCGCCAGCTCGCGGGTGACGTGCTCGAGCACCCCGCCCTCCTTCACCCCGGGCGCATCCTCGGTCCCGGTCAGCTCGAGCATGACCGTCGTCTCGATCGCCTGGTCGAGCCTCACACGTAGTAGATCCACGTGCACCGTGTCGCCGCTCACGGGGTGACGAGTGAGCTCCTTGAGCACCACCGGCTTGGGGCGCTCGCCGTCGATGCTCAGGTTGACAACCGCGCCGGCATGCGCCAGCGTCTGGCGCAGAGTCCGAGCATCGACCGCAAACGCGGCTGGATCCTCGCCGCCGCCGTACACGATCCCGAGCACCTGGCCCGCACGCCGCCGCCGGCGGGCCGCCCGCGAACCGGACGGCTCGCGCCGGGCGACGGAGAGTGAAGTGGCGTCCGAGCGGGACATGATCGGCGCTCGATGGTAGCGGCCAAACGCCGCAGGGGGGGGCGCGCGGGGCGCAGCGGCATCGATCGAGCGCCGTCGGGGTGGCCCGGCAGCGCGGCGCGATATCCTTGCGGTATGTCAGCTGCCGATCAGCTGATCCTGTGGGTCGGAGGAGTGCACCTCGTCGGACTGCTGTGTGTTGCGGCGCTGTTGATTCCGGCGCTGCGCGAGGGTCCCGGATCACCGCAGCGGCCGTCCGATCCCGGGACTGACGAGGGGTGGGGAAACGACCCGCAGCGGCTTCCTCCGGCGCCCAAGCCCAGCGGCGGAGGCATCCCCCTTCCCGATGCGAAGCCGGCCTGCGTGCGGCTGCGCGACCATCGCCGGCTTCGCGATCACCGGCGCGCCCGGCCGCGGCGCCCGGCCCGCGAGCCACACCGCGCTCCAGTGCGGAGCTGAGCTCCGCGCTCCGGTGCGGGCCCCGGGGCTCCGGCCGCCCTGCTCTGGAAGCTGAGCTTTCGCCGCCGGCTAGAACTGAGCGGGGCAGTCGGCGTCACTCTTGATCTTCGCGCTGAGCTTGAGCAGCTCGATGTGCACGCCGCTGAGGACGTTTCCGGTCCTCCGAACCCGCACGCACTGCACGATCGGCAGCGAGGCGGCGACCGTCCACGCCACCCGCGCGGTCCCGAGCGTGGCGCTCAGGGAGAAGCTCGCCGACGGGGTGACCTGCAGGATCGAGACCGCTCCCGAGTGCCGGAGCGCGGCGACGTCCTGCGCCACGCGCACCTGACAGGCGGAACTGGCCCGGCAGCCGTGGATTCGGTCCAGCACGCCGTTCGCGTCGCCGCGCGCCTGCGCCCTGACCAGATCCGTGACCGCGGCGCTCTCCGCTCCCGTGGCGCTGAACGCCCGCGCGAGCAGCGCGCTGACGGCGACGAACACGATTACGCCGGCGGCGATCAGGACGACGGTCCGGCGGCGGCGCACCGCGCCAGGCTACCCGAGGGTCCAGTCTCCGCCCGGCCTCCGTCCCTCGGGGGCCTCGCCAGACCGCTAGCGGTCCTGCGAGTCGCTCAGCTCCAGAAACCGCTCCACCGACGCCTCCTGATGGTCAAGGCGCTGCGCGAGCGTGCGCGCGTGATCGGCCGCGAACTCGAGGAAGTCCTCGACGCATCGCTCGGGATCGTCGGCCAATGGATACACGCGGGTGAAGTCCTGTTGCACGCACGCGATGCCGAGCGGCGGGCGCCCCTCCGCGAGTGTTCGCGCGGTGCACACCGGAGTGACCACCAGCTGCGAGTCCGCGGCGATCAGAGCGGTGGGCAGCAGCCGTGGAGCGGGCAGCCGGACCGGCAGCTCCACCGAGTGATCCACCTGTACCACGCTGCCGATCACGTCCCCGAGAGGCTCGCGCCAAACGCCGAGGACCGTGTCCGCGCCCACGAGCGCATCGCGCAGCGCCGTCGCCTGCTCGAGGTAGAGCTGCTCGGCCTCCTCGCGATCCTCGGCGTCAGCGAGGTCGAGGTCACACGGGACGCGCAACAGCTCGCGTGCGGCGACCAGGGCGCCCGCCCCACGGCTGCCGCAGGCGACGTACGTCTGCAGGGTTCCGAGGTCGCGCCGTCCGTGGAAGATCACCGTCACCGCGTCGCTGACGGGTAGTCCCCCCACTCGCAGCGACACCGCGATCGACGACGAGTCATCGAGCAGCGCGCGGCGTAAGAGCTCTTCGGCAGCTCCAGCTTGGCGACTTGGATCCTGGTCGAGCATTGGCTGCTCCTTCAGATCGGCACTCTGCGGGTCACCATTTAGCCACAACCGGCGGTCGTCGTCCAGCGCCAACTGGCGCAGACTCCGTTGCCGGTGCCATCCAGATGGCCTATCGAGCGAACTGGATAGCCTGCGGAGCAATGAAGCTTCTCTATAAGCCGTTCGCGATCGCCGCCGCCCTGATCGGCGCCAAGCTCGGTCAGCGCGTGTTCACGAGCCTCTGGTCCGCGATCGATGACGCGCCGCCGCCGTCGCCCACCACCGCGGATGCGAGCCTGACGAGGGTCGTCGGCGCCAAGGCGCTCGAGGGGGCGACGATGGCCGCGATCGCGGCGGTGGTGGATCGCGCCGGCGCGAAATCGTTCCGGTACCTGACCGGAATCTGGCCGGGCGAGGACAGCGCCGAGTCGACCGAATGAATGCTAGAGCCCGAGCCTAGTCGCCCAGACGCGACCGCGCACGCGAGCGCAGCGGTATTGCCTGAGGTCAGCCTCGCGTGTGTGGTCACGCTCAGCCGTTGCTCGTGCCCGCTCCTTCCAGCAGGCGATGCTGAGGCGCGGGCATCCGCGAGCCGGCGCCGCGGACCGACTTCCAGACGGCCTGGTTGAGCCCCAGCTCGGGTGCGAGGTCCTCCTTGCGGAAGCTCCACTTCCCGGACTGTGCGGCCATCGGTGAGCTGGCCGTATTGAGCGGCGCGCCAGGATCTCCGAAGGGGATCACCGACGGCTGCCGGGCCCGGTAAGGCGCGAAGTCGGGCGGGCCGAAACTGGGCCACATTCGCGTCGCCCGCGCGTCGAAGACGCTCATCGGGCCGAGCCCGAGCAGATCCTCGGTGCTCGCCAGCATCGACGCGGTGTCGTAGTGCGTCGAGTCCACGCGCCCGGTCTGGGTGTAGGGACTGATGGCCAGTGCCTCGGTGCGGTGGGCATCGACGTGGTCGGGACCGTCCTGGGCATCGTCCTCGGTGATCAGGATCAGCGTGTCGCGCCAGTCGCGGCTGTGTGACACCGCCTGCACCATGTGCCCGAGGGCGAGGTCGTTGTCGGCCACGTAGGACTGCGGCGTGCCCGCGCCGGGACTGGTGCCGGCGGTGTGGTCGTTGGGCAGGCGCACGATCTGCAGCGCTGGGAGCGACCGCGTACGCTCAAAGGCCCGGAACTCACGCTCCCACTCCGGCTCGCGCTGGGTGTGATCCGAGCACTTGGTGTTGAAGCCCGGATAGTTGGCGTCGACGTGGTCCCCGAAGCGCGGGTCGAGGTGGGTGGTGTTGGAGATGTTGCCCCCGCCGCTGCAGAAGCCGGGCACGGGCGTCGACTCGGCGTAGTCGCGGAAGCTCACACCGTGCGCATAGGCGTTGTCCCAGAGGTATCCCGCAGTCGGCCCTGCGGGGCCGCGGGGAACGGAGGGATCGGAAGCGAGCGGCTCGGTGGGAAACAGCTCACCCACGGGGGTCTGCTCGAAGTCGTAGGCGCGTTGGCGGGAGCGGGGTGAGGGTGAGTAGTTGATCGGCCACGTCTTCTCGACGTAGTCGACGGCGTTGGCCTCGTCGGTCCAGTTGTGCCCGTCGGCGGAAACCTCGGCGTTGGCGTAGAAGTTGTCCAGCGTCACGAACCGTCGGGCCAGCGCGCGCGTGTTCGGCGCCGAGTCGTTGCCGAACAGGTTCAGCGAGGGGTCGCCGTTGCCCTTCCCGAGGCTGCCGAAGATCTGGTCGTAGGTGCGGTTCTCCTTGATCACGTAGATGATGTGGCGAATCCGGTGCGCCGCCTCGGGCTCGGGAATCTGGCGCGCGTGGACTTGGTTGTTCGCCATCACACGGCGAGTCAGGCGGCGCAACTGGCTGGCCCTCGGCACGGGCACCACGGTGACCGACCCCTTGATCATCGAGCCCGTGTACTGCGGGTCGGTGGCGCCATCGTGGCCCTTGGGTACGGCATCGCGCTGGGGGTTCAGCGGCGGACAGACGCGGCCCTGCAGCGGCGACAGCGGCCCGCAGGGATTCGGTCCGGCGCCGGTGCCGCGGTCGTTGACGATGACCAGGCGCCGGCCGTCCGGGGTGACGGTGACGGCGGTCGGGTACCAGGCGGTGGGTATGAACCCGCGCGTCTCACGCGTGGCCAGATCGACCACCGCGATCGCGTCCTCGCCGGCTAGGGCGACGTACAGCCTGGTCCCGTCGGGGCTCACCGCCAGGCCGTCGGGCGTGGCCCCCTTGGGCCCGTGCGTAAGTGAAACGTCGATCGTCATCGCCACCGTGTCGGTGCGCGTGTTGATGACCGAAACAGTGTCGCTTTCGGCGTTGGCCGTGTAGACCTCGTCGCGCCGGGGATTCGCCGCGATCGCGCTGGGATGGTCGGCCTGGAGCGGATCACTCGCCGGCGAGAGCTGGATGTCGCGGGACTTCGTCTCGGTGGCGGTGCTGATTACCGACACCGAGCGCCCGAGCCAGTTAGTCGCATACGCCTTGTCACCCTGGCGATCGAACGCCACCGCAAAAGGCTCGAGCGCAGCGCCCAGGTCGATTGTCCCCGTCACATGGCCGTTGGAGGGAAGAGTTGCGCTCGCCTGGCCACTGGAGGGGTCGATCACGGTCAGCTGATGGCCCGGCGGGTTGCTGGCGCCGGTGGCCGGGCCGGAGAGATTGTTGGCCACGTAGATGCGATCACCGCGCGGCGTGTGCGCGTAGGCCAGGCCGGCGGGGAAGTTGGGCACCGGGATGTCGGCACCCGGGTGCAGCTGGCCGTTGCTCACGGCGTAGGTGTGCACCACGTCCTGCCCGCCTCCGGCCGCCCAGGCGCGCGCGCCGTCGGGCGAGAAGACCACGCCATAGAAGACCGCTCCCCCCTGGTAGGCATCGTAGGGGCGGAAGTCGGTTCGCCGCTGCTCGCCGACGTTGAACAGGTCGGCAGAGTCGATTCGCGCCGCTCCGCTGCTCGCCGCCAGTAGCTGTGTGCCGTCCGGCGACAGCGTCGCGCCGAGTGGCCCCTGAAAGCCGAGCGCGGTGTGCGGGACGCCGAACTCCGAGCCGGCCGGCCCGATCCGCCAGCCGGCCGGCGTAGTCGCCTGGCCGCGGGCCGGCGGATCTGCCGCGGCGACCGGCGCCAACGCCAGCGTCAGGGCCAAGTAGCCCGCGAACCCAAGCAAGCGACTCATCGTCCAACCTCCCGTTCGATCTGAGCTGATTCTCGGTGCCTCGCCCGGCCCATCCCGGAGACGCACGGGCCACGCTACGCCAACCCCCGAGTCGTCATGTTTCCCAGATGTGGCCCAGTGGGGAAGTTTCTGTTGAAGCTGAATGGCCCGCTCCAAGACCAGCCCGAGGCGCCACTCGAACAGCGGTACGCAGATGCTGCGCTGCATCTGCCCGGGCGTCAAGCGCTTCATCCTCGCCGAGGCATCGAGTAGGTACGCTGGAGCGGTGGCATCGGACGACGCCGCAGGCGATCTTGATCTGCTGGCCGCGTCGCTGCGCGCGGACTCAAGCGACTTAGAGGCGTTTGTCGAAGGCCTGGCGGCCAAGCTCGAGGGCGTCATGCCCCGCCAGGTGCTGGTCGAGCGCCGCCGCAGTGGCTTGAGGGGCCCCAAGCTGGTGCGCCGGATCGCCCTCGACGCGGGCGATCTCCGGCTCGAGCTGCGGGCGCAGGATCGCGGCATCGAGACGCGCTGCTCACGGCTCTCGGGAGGCATCGTGCTGAGAAACGAGGTGCTGGATACCGATGCCTGGCTGGCCGCGCTCAGCGAGGCGCTCAAAGCCGAGGCCCGGCGTAGCGAAAAAACCCGACAGGCGCTCGAGCGCCTACTGCTCGACTAGGAGGTCACGATGGGGTTCTTGAAGCGCGATGACGATGGCGGCAAGCAGCCGGAGCAAGCGTTGGCACCGGAGGCGGGGGCGGTGCAGAACGCTCCACCACAGAGCGCGCCACACGCCGATTCCTACGAGGCCGGATCGCTGGCGGGGATCCCGGAGTCAGGCCGGGATCGGATCGCGCGGATGAAGCAGGAGGTGGCGACCGGCTTCTTCACCAGCGATCTGTCGATCAACGAGTTCCTGCTCGTCAAGCAGGCGGGCTTCGAGCCTCTCGGCCTCGTGCTCGGCAGCTCGATTTACCACATCGGCTTCCAGCAGGCGAACTGGAGCCAGAACCAGGAGATGGGCGTCCTCACGCAGGCGATGTACCACGCGCGGGAGCTCGCGATGACGCGAATGGAGGAGGAGGCCGATCAGCTCGGCGCCGACGGTGTTGTCGGGGTTCGGTTGGACATCGGACGCTACGAATGGGGCGCGGAGCTGGCCGAGTTCATCGCGGTCGGAACCGCGGTCAAGCACGGCGCCGGCGAGCTCCATCGGTCGCCAAACGGCCGGCCGTTCACCTCAGATCTCTCCGGCCAGGATTTCTCGACGCTGCTGCGCGCCGGCTACCGTCCGGTCGGGCTGGTGATGGGCAATTGCGTCTATCACGTAGCGCATCAAGGTCTGCGCGCTTCGTGGAAGCAGATCGGGCGAAACCAGGAGATGACCACCTACACACAGGCGCTGTACGAAGCGCGGGAGCTCGCGATGCAACGGATGCAGGCCGAGGCCACCGAGCTCGAGGCGCGCGGAATCGTCGGCGCCCGGCTCGTCGAGCGCAGCCACGGCTGGGGCTCGCACGTGATCGAGTTCTTCGCGGTCGGGACGGGCGTCATCCCGACGACCGGCGAGCACCAGATCGAGAAGCCCGCGCTGGTGCTGCCGCTGACGGGATAGCCGAGGGCCTGGGCACCCCGTCCGGAACTCCGCCATCGGCCCGTCGGTGGCGGGAGGTTCCTGATCGACCCCAGCCGCCCGGAGCCGGCGGGATAGCCCGGCGCCGGCGCCGCTCTGGTGCTCAGCCCCCTCCTCGCAGCACGAAGCCCCGCGCCGCGAGCTCCGACAGCGCGTCCTCGAACGCGACGAAGTCATGGCCGGTGAGCGCGTCGATCGGGCGTCCGCCGGGGCCGTTCGCGCGTACCCAGCGCCGGAGCACCGCCGGCCCGGCGCGCTCCGCGGCTTCGTCGAGCAGGGCGAGCAGGATCGGGAGCTCGCCGCGGTGCTCGAGCTGGCCGGAGAGCAGCGTGAGCGGATCGACGTCGAGCAGCGCGCAGAGCTCGTCCTCGCTCAAGCCCAGCAGCTCCATCAGCCGTGCCGCGCGCTCACCCTGCACCAGCGCCCCCAGCCGAGGGTCGTCACGCTCGCCCATCACGAGTGGATCACGCGCCGCCCGCGAGCAGCTGACCGCCGGTGTCAGGCGCGACGGCCATGGTCGCAAGTCCAGCCTGACGAGCCAGGTCCGCGAGCTCCTGATCCCAGTAGTAGCCCCCCACTCGGCCGGGCTCAGAACAGCTGGTTCTCGCCGCCGAACACGTCGCTGACCGAGCCGTCGGTGAAGATCTGACGGATCGAGTTGGTGAGCAGGTCCGCGCAGGACAGGACGCGGACGTTGTCCGGCGCTCCCGGTGGGAGCGAGATCGTGTCGGTGACGACCACCTGCTCAATTCCAGCGGAGGCCAGGTTCTCCCAGGCGTTGCCGGAGAAGACACCGTGGGTCGCCGCGGCGTATACGCGCCGCGCACCCGCATCGTGCACCGCCTGGGCGGCCGCCTTGAGGGTGCCCGCGGTGTCGATGATGTCATCGACGATCACGGCCGTCTTTCCCGCCACTTCCCCGATCACGTACCCGATCTCCGCCACCTGCTGGGCGGGGCGCTCCTTGTTGAGAATCGCGAGGTCGGCGCCGATCTTGGTGGCAAACTTCTTGTTCAGCTTGACGCGGCCGGCGTCCGGCGCGACCACCACGAGATCCTCCAGCCCGAGGTCGCCGAAGTACTGGGTCAGCATGAACAACGCCGTCATGTGGTCACAGGGCTTCTGGAAGAACCCCTGGATCTGCCCGGAGTGCAGGTCCATCGTGAGAATGCGGTCGCTTCCCGCCGACTCGAGCATCCGCGCGACCAGGCGCGCGCTGATCGGCTCACGGGGAGCTGACTTCTTGTCTTGGCGGGAGTACCCGTACCAGGGGGTGACCGCGATCACCCGGTGCGCGGAGCCGCCGACGGCGGCGTCGATCATCACCAGCAACTCCATCAGCGCATCGTTGGCACTCAACCCGGCGCCGGCATTCCGGCACGTCGGCTGCACGATGAACACGTCCACGCCGCGCACCGACTCCTCGAAGCGGCAGTACACCTCGCCATTGGCGAACGTCTTCGGCGTCACGCCGGCGAGCTCCACGCCCAGCTTGGACGCGATCTTCGCCGCCAGCTCCGGGTTCGCCCGCCCGGACACAAGCATCAGGCGCTTGTTGAAGTCGAGTTGCAAGTCGCTCGGCGTCAGACGCGTCTGCAGCAGGCTCATCGTGGCGTCAGTCTACGCCGCCGGGCCGACAGCACGGCTGATAGCCCGGCCACTCCCGCTCATCACCGCGCGCGCCCGGGCTACTCCCGCTCATCACCGCGCGGCCCCCGGCTACTCCCGCTCATCACCGCGCGCGCCCGGGCTACTCCCGCTCATCACGGCGCGCTGCCGCCTCCCGCTCCGCGCGGCGCGCCGCGTAGCCCTCGA
The DNA here is from genome assembly GCA_050996975.1 of Solirubrobacteraceae bacterium. GTDB lineage: Bacteria > Actinomycetota > Thermoleophilia > Solirubrobacterales > Solirubrobacteraceae > Palsa-465. The sequence continues at coordinate 22,598 of JBPCRJ010000050.1, forward strand.
TGTTCTCCTGCCGGGCGCGGGCTACGCCGAGCGCGCCGGCGGGCACATCCTTGCTGATCACCGAGCCGGCCGCGCTGTAGGCCCCGTCGCCCACCTTGACCGGTGCGATCAGCGCCGTGTCGACGCTCAGCTTCACCCGCGAGCCGATCGTCGTGCGGTGCTTGCGGTAGCCGTCGTAGTTCGCGGTGATCGTGCCGGCGCCGACGTTCGTCTGCTCCCCGATGTCGGTGTCACCGATGTAGGACAGGTGGGGGACCTTGGATCCCGCACCGATGTCCGAGTTCTTGATCTCCACGAACGTGCCTGCCCTGGGGGCGTCCCGCCGGGCAGAGCAAAGGCGCAAGAGGGCGAGGGGACCGGAAGGGACGCGGTCTCCGACTTCC
>JBPCRJ010000064.1:0-31573 GCA_050996975.1 Solirubrobacteraceae bacterium
CAGGTGATGCCGGTCGGTAGCACATAGATCTTGCTGGCGCCAAGCTCGGCGGCGTCGGAGATCGCCGCGTTGTTGGAGATGCCGCCGTCGATCAGCTCCTCGCCCTCAAACCGGATCGCGGGAAAGAACCCCGGAATCGCGCTGCTCGCGAGCACCGCGGCGGCGGCGTCACCGCGAGAGAGGCGCCGCTCGGTGCCGCTGCGCACCTCGGTGGCGATCACGTGGAGCGGGATCGGTGAATCTTCGAGGCGCTCGAACTGCAGGTGGGCGGCCAGCAGCGCCTTCAAGCCAGTATTAGGGACGAGATGATCGCGACGCCCGAGCAGCCCGAGCAGGGCGATGCCGGGGTGGGGCGGGAACACCTCAAACGTCCGCAGCGCCCGCCAGCGCTGCGCCAGGCTCTCGGCCGTCGGCACCGTCTGCGGCCGCGAGGCGATGTAGGCACCGTTGATGGCTCCCACCGACGCTCCGATGATCAGCTCCGGAGCGATCTCGCGCTCGTACAGCGCCCGCAACATCCCAACTTGAATCGCGCCGAGACTGGCCCCTCCCGCCAGTACGAAGGCGATCATTCCGCAGCCGGCTCCCGCCGCACGATGGGACCCGGCCGGACCCGTTCGGGCTGCGGGAGGCTCGCTTCGTCCTCCCGCGCTGCGGGAGGACCGGGGCGCGCCACGATGTCGCGCCCCGTCGGCACCAGCGCCTCGTCGAGCTCGAGCTGCCAGAAGTAGCGCGTGAAGGTGATCCCGGCGCGGAACTCGCCCACGTGCGGCTCGATCTCCTCCCCGCGGGCCATCCGCACGATCAACTCGGGATAGGTGCGCCCGGGCAGCGCGGCGTACATCGGCGCCGGGAAGGCGCCGCCGAAGCGAGGGTTCACATCGGTGATGCCCAGACCGATCTGCCGGTCGCGGAATACCTGCACGGTGCAGGGGCCACGCACTCCGAGCGCCTGGACCACACCCGCTCCGAGCTCGACCAGCTCGGGGTCGGCGACCACCGTTCCCTTGATCGATTCTCCTCCGCGTGACTCGATCATCGTGCGTGGGATCGCGTTCAGGCAGCGTCCGCCGAGATCCGACAGGCAGTCGATCGAGAACTCCGGGCCGTCCATCAGTTTCTGGACCATCGTCGGCTCCTTCACGTACTCGGTGAAGAACTCAGCGGCGGCGGCGTCCGGGGCACGGTGGATCGAGCGTGCCCCCGAGCCCTGCCTCGGCTTGACCATCACCGGGTAGCTCTCGACAGGCTCCCCCGGAAGCACCGTGGGGGGTGAGGGAAAGCCGAGCCGCGCCAGCAGCAGGTGAGTCTGGTACTTGTCAAACGTGGCGCGCGCGACCGCCGGGTCGGGTACGAAGGCCGGCAGCTCACCGGCCGTGCGGGCGCGCGCGAGCACCTCGATGTCGAGGTCGGTGAGCGGTATCACCGCCCGGACGTCCAGCTCGCGGCAGATCGAACGCAGTGCGGGGACGTATTCCGGATCGCTGATCCTCGGCACCGCACGCCGCTGGTGAGCGGCGTACTGAGCCGGCGCGAGCGGGTTGGGATCGGCCGCGACCACCGTCGCGTGCTGGGCGAAGGCGGCCACGATGTCGTAACGCTTGCCGACGCCGGTGAGCAGGACCCCCACGGGGTCTACGGAGCCGGGCTGCGCCATCCGCCCGTCTCTCCCTTGTACAGACCCCGCCCGTCCAGCACCATTCGCACGCTGCGAGCCAGGATCTCGAGGTCGAGCCTCAGCGAGCGGTGCTCGACATACCACAGGTCGAGCTCGATCCGCTCTGGCCACGGAAGCGACGCGCGACCGTTGATCTGGGCCCACCCGGTGATCCCCGGCCTGACCGCGAGGCGCCCGCGCTGGCGATCGGTGTACTGCTGCACCTGGACCGGGATCGTGGGGCGCGGGCCGACGATCGACAGTTCACCGCGCAGCACGTTCCACAGGTTCGGCAGCTCGTCGAGTGAGTAGCGGCGCAGCAGGGTCCCAATGCGGGTGATCCGGGCATCTCCGGCCTGGATTGCCAGCCCGGCGCCGGTGAACTCCGCGCCGTGGACCATCGTGCGGAGCTTGTAGATCGAGAACAGCACGCCGTCCCGTCCCACGCGCGTCTGGCGATAGATCGGATTCCCCGCCGACTCGAGTCGGATCGCGAGGGCCAGCAGTGCGATCAGCGGCGCCGACAGAACCGACCCGATCAGCCCGATGATGACGTCCAGCGCGCGTCCCATCATCTCGTACCCTCAGCGGGCTCCCACCCGGCCTGGGTCCCGTGGCGCAGCCAATCCCACAGGCCGGCCGCGAGCGAGGCCGTGCTCAGCACGTAGTAGCGCGCTACCAGGAGCACCCGCGACGGGACGGAGCGCGCGGCCACCGCGCCCACCAGAACGGCAACTTGAAGCGACACCGCCAGGACGTAGACCCACCCCTGGCGCAGCAGCGCGATGCTGGTGCTCAGGGCGACCACGTGCAGGAACGGCGTCACGTAGCGTAGGACACGGTGGGAGAAGATCATCAGGGCGTACAGCGGGTCGTAGCCGCGCGGGGAGAGCATTCCCCCTCGAACCACGATCGGCCACCCGTGGCTCATCATTCGTCGCTTGCGCATGAACTCGCCTTCGATGCTCGGCACCATCTTCTCGCTCGCGCGGGCATCCGGCGCGTAAAGCGCCAGCCACCCGCGCTTGACCATCTTGAACGGGAACGAAAGGTCGTGCCCCATGATCGGATCGACCACGATGTAGGCCTCGCGACGTGTTGCGTAGATCGCGCCGTTGCCGCCGGTGACCGAGCGAAGGCGGGACTCACGCGCCCTCAGCGCCATCTCATAGCGCCAGTAGAGGCCCTCCTGGTTGGTACCGCGGTCGTTGACGAATTGGACGTCGCCGCACACGTAGCCGACGTGAGGATCCTCGAACGGAGCCACCAGCGCCCGCAACGCCCCCGGCTCCCAGCGCGCGTTGGCATCTGAGAAGGCCACGATCTCACCCCGGGCGCGGGCGACGGCTGCGTCCTGGGCGCGGATCTTGCCGCCCCGCTCAAGCTCGAGCACGAGATCGGCGCCCGCCGCCCGGGCGCACGCGGCGGTGCCGTCGGGTGACCCGTCACAGGCGACGATCAGCTCGAGGGCGCCGCTCGAATACTCCAGTGCTCGCAGGTTCGCGATCCGCTCGGCGATCACCTCCTGCTCGGCGTAGGCCGCCACGATCACCGAAACCGCCGGCAGTGCCGCGGCCGCCGGCAGCGGCCGCTGCGCCGCGGAGCTCATCCGATCCGGCTGGCTGCCCTGGCCGCACGGACTGCGGACGCGTCCGCCGCCCGCTCGGTCGAGCATGCTGAGCAGCGCGCCGTAGCCGGCGTGGGCGTAGACGATCAGGCCGGTCGAAGCCCAGAAGACAATCGCGCGAGTGCTCACGGCGCTGTGGATTGTGGCGCAGAGGCCGGGGTAGGAGGCGCGAGGGCGTCGCGGGGCTCGTGCTAGCCCACCAGCTTCCGATACAGGGCGAGCGTCCCCGCAGCCGCCTCCTCCCATGAGTACGGGCCCGCCGCGGCGACGTGCGCCGCGGCGGCCATGACTTCACGCGCCCGGCGGTCAGAGATCAACGCCTGGAGCGTGTGGCGCAGCGCCTTCGCATCGTCGGGCGCGACGAGTCTGGCGGCACCGGTGGCGGCGACCTCCGCAAAGCCACCGATGTCGCTCAGCACCGCCGGCCGACCAAACGCCAGCGCGGTGGCGAGCACCCCCGACTGATCGAAGCGCTCAGTCCGCGTGTACGGCAGGACGACGAGATCAGCCCGGCGAAAGTAGGCGGGAAGCTCCTCATCGGGTATGAACCTCGGTACGAAGCGCACCCCCGGGGGCGCAAGCGCTCGCAGTCGCTCGAGCGCCATTCGCGGCCTCCCCACAATCCACAGCTCGGCGCCGGGCACGCCCCGCCACGCCTCGAGCAGCACCTCGATGCCCTTGTACGGGCGCAGCAATCCGAAGAACAGCACCACGGGGCCCTCCACCCGCGCCAGCTCGCGCGGCAGCGGAGCCTCGCCCAGCTGGCGGGTGAGGTGCATGAAGGCACCGTGGTGGATCACGTGAACCCGAGCTGGATCGACGTCCAGCGCCTCCACGAGGCGACGACGCCCGTAGCCCGAATGCACCACGAGCGCGTCGACGGCTTCGTAGCAGCGCCGCTGCGCCCACGCTTGCCCGGGTCTCGGCTCGCGCGGAAGCAGGTCGTGAGCGGTCAGTACGACCGGACGACGCCGGGGCAGCAGCAGCGAGTCGAGCCACGGCAGCGTGAACCATTGAAAATGCACCAGGTCGGCGCCGCGCTCCGCCGCGCTCCGGTAGCGGATCATGTCCGGAACGTGCTCGGCGAGCTTGGCCGTGAGGCGCACCCGTGACCCGGGAACGCCCCGGGCGTGACGGTAGAACGGCTTGCGCACGAGATATCCGTCTGGCTGGGGGACCGCTCCGTAGGCAAAGCTGCTCGTGATCAGCTCCACCTCGGCTCCGGCGCGAGCCAGCGCGGTGCAGAGCGCGTGGTCGTAGGGTGGCGTGAACGCGGACGGGTCGACGATCTGAACGCGCATCACGACGACCACGGTGCGAGCGGACGCCGAGTCAGGGCAGCAATGCGACGGGCTGCGGTCCCATGCTGGTCCCCGCCCGGGGCGCACAGGCGGGCATCACGTTCGCGCTCGAGGCGGAGCACGGCCGGCGCCAGCGCCGCCAATGTGGGAGCTTGCGCGTGAGATCCGAGGTCGACGGCGCAGCGCAGCGGATGGCGAGCGGCAAGCGCAGCCAGGGCTCTCGCGCACGACGCCTTGCCGTCGTCTTCCCGGTAGGCGACGCGGAGCTGGCGCGTCTGCGCGCCGTCCACCGCGCCCGGGCGAGCGACCGCCTCGACGCGCACCCCGTCCAGGTCAAGGACGCGGGCCACCAGCGGGTCTCCGCGTACCGGGAAGCGATCCGCCAGCAGCACTGTGCGCACCGGCTCGGTGGCCACTTTTTCTTCTAGCGCGTCGCGGCGGGCGGGACGGTTGGAGAGCGCCAGTCCAACGAGCTCCTCGACGCCGAGGGTCGCATCGAGGGCGAGGAACGCCAAGCGTTCGCGCCGCCCCGCCGGGAGCGCAGGCGCGCGCGGACGTCGGCCAGCCCCGGCACCGGGAGCCATCGCGGTAGCCGGAGCGTGCGCCCGCGGCCGATGGGACCGTGATCCCCGCGTAAGCGTTCGCCGCAGCGCCCGCGACACGGCCGGCTCCGGCGCAAAGCCCTCGTAACGGCGGCCCAACCACGCCCGGCCGGCCGCGTAGCCGCGCCACTGGTGACGCAGCCCGCCTAGCGTGGCTCGATACCGATGCTCGACGCGCGCACCCCGCCGGAGCTCCAGCCGCCAACCGGCCTGCTGGATGCGCCAGCTGAAGTCGGTGTCCTCCGCGGCCCGCACGCCCTCGAAGAAGCCGCCCACCTGGTCGAAGCAGGCGCGGCGCACGAGCAGGTTCGCGGCCACCGCACGGGGGCGATAGGGGTGTGCCAGGTGGGCCTCTTGGTTGAGGAAGCCACGCGCCACCCCGTAGCGCTCGACGAGCGTGCCCCCGCCGGGGCCGCCGCTGACGCGCGGCGCCGGCAGCACCTCGCCGGCCAGCGCGCCGACCTCAGGCGCCACCGGCTCGGCGAAGTACGCATCGAGCAGTCCCGCCGATGGGCAGCAGTCGGCGTCCAGAAACAGGATCCAGTCGCCCCGCGCCTGTTCGGCGCCGCGGTTGCGCGCGTGGGCCGGCGAGCGTTCAAAATCGGCGCTGACGACGGTGACGCCCGGCACGGTGGGGGCAGATCCGCAGTTGTCGGCCAGGATCAGCTCGTCTCGCGCTTCGGTGTCGAGCGCGAGCAGCGCACAGACAGCGGCGCACGCGGCGCCGCGGTCACCGGCGAAAGGCATCACCACAGAGACTCCAGGCCGGCTTGCCGCGGGGCTCCCGGGCGCGTCCGCGGGACCGGGCTCGACTTCCCCGACCACGCGCTCGTCTCCTGCTCCTCCGGAGCTCATCCCCGCGAGCTCCGGGCTCGCGAGAGCAGCGCACGCGCCTGGCCGAGCTCCTGCGGATGCGCGAATCGCGTCGCCAGCAGCACGAGCGGGATCGCCACGAACACCCCCGCTCGCGTGAGAAAGCCGAGCAGTCCGCGGGTCGGCAGCAGCAGCTCGCCGGCCGTCGCCGCGCCGCCGATCACCATCACCAGCTGTGAGAGCCGGCGCCACTCGAAGTTCACCGGAAAGACGCGCCGCGTGAGCAGGTGCATGATCGCCAGCATCACGACATAAGCGCCGCACAGCGCGATGCCCGCCCCGGCGATCCCAAGCGTCGGCACGAGCACCACGATCAGCACCACGTTCGCGGCCAGGCCCGCGAGCGACGCCGGGAAGTTACGCGTCGTCACCTTGGCCCGTCCCGCGATCACCAGGAACACGACCCACAGTCCGTACATCGCCCAGCCGAGCGCGACCCATGGCAGCGCGCGATAGGCGCCGAAGAACCCGGGCGACGCGAGCAGCCGGAGGATCCAGCGGCCGAGCAGCGCCAGACCCGCGACGACCCAGCCGCTGACCAGCAGGTAGTAGGTCGTCACGAGCCCGTACAGCCGCGCCGCCTGCGCCTCGTCGGTGACCGAATAGGCGAGCGGAGGCCACGCGTACTGGAACGCGCGCACGATGAACGCGACGGAGCCCGCGAGCTTGATCGCGATCGAGTAGAGACCGGCGAGCCTGTGGCTGGCATGGTGGTAGATGTAGTAGCGATCGACGATGCTGAGCGCGTACACCGACGCCTCGGCCGGCACCGTCGGCAGCCCGAACCGCAGCAGCGCCGAGAACCCTTCGGCGGTGCGGCGGCGGCTACGTGCGCGTAGCCGCGCCCTCATCGTCCACCAGAGCGCGATCAGCACCAGGGTCGAGGCGCCGTAGTTGCCGAGCAGCAGCCCGCGGGGGCCGAGCCCGAACCCGACGACCAGCACGACCGAGGCGGCGATCGTCAACCCGACGTTCACCAGCGACGCGATCGCATAGGCGCGCAGACGCTCCTGCACCCGCAGCAGAGCGTAGGCGAGCTCGAGGTTCGTGAACGCCCACAGCCCGAGCACCGCGACCAGGAAGGTGCCCGGGTCCCGATGGGAGAGGACCAGCTTCGAGAGGGGATCTGCCCCGGCGCCCAGCACGGCGGCGGCGACCGTGGTGCTCACGAGCAGCAGCCCGGCGGCACGGCGCACGAGCGCATCGCGACGCTCGGGGTCGGTGTCGGTGAAGTAGAAGCGCAGGAACGCCTCGATCATCCCGAAGCGCACGAGGATGCTGATCAGGATTACGCCAGTGGCCAGCAGCTCGACCACGCCGTAGCCATCCGGGTTGATGTACCGGGTGTAGACCGGGAGCAGCAGGACCGCGATCAGCTTCGAGACCACGTCGGCGACATGATATGCGGCCAACGAGGAGACCAAACGCTTGAGATAGCCGATCACGGCGGCGAACCCGACAACACCTTCCAGAGCCGGCTCACCAGCTCCTGTGAGTCGACGTTGCGGCTGAGGCTCGGCTCCAGCTCTGGCAATCCAGCTTCGACGACGATGCCTCGCCCGAGCCGGTAGCCGACGATGCTCGGTTGCGCCGTGCTCGTCCCGGCGGCGGACAGGATCTGCGCGGGCGGAGCGATCGTGGGGATCGGCTCGAACGCGTGCAGGCCCGGAAACGCGCCGGCGGTGCCGGAGAAGATGCCAAGATCGTCGCGCAGCACCGTGACGAGGTTCGGACTACCGGTGACTAGCGCGCCCGGGCGAGCGCCGAGCGCGTCGGTTCCGGCGGGCCCAGTCGGTGCCAGCGCGTGCGGACCCTGCGCCGTCTCCTGCAGGCTCACCCCACGCCGCAGTGAGTCAATCCCTAGCGACAGCACGCGGCCTCCCTGCTGGGCGTAGGAGCGCAGCGCGATGCCCAGCGCGTCGGGCAGCCAGCGCTCGCTGCCGGCGAGCACGACGCCGGAGTGCCCGATGAGGGTCGGGCCGGTGCGGTCGATCAGGCCGACGTCGGTGCTGAGGTCATACGGGAGGTGGGCCCTGTCCAGATACGCCAGCAAGGCCGCCTCACCCGCGAGGTCGGTGGGCAACCCATCGGCCAGCGGACGGTGCAGCAGGATCGGTCCGCCGCCATCGAGTGTGTTGGGAATCCCATCGTGATCGTCATCGACGGGATTCAGTCCTTGCCAGGTGAGCGCGGGCAGCACCACCAGCACCCGCGGAGAGCGAGCGCGAGCGGCGTGGATGGGCGCGCTCGCCGCGTCGGCGACCACGGGGACCGCGGTGCGCTGCGAGCCCGACCGGATCGAGAGCTCGTACAGCCCCGCCATCCGCGCGGGCAGCCTTACTCGCAATGCTCCCGCCGAGCCGCGCGCCGAGCCTTTAACGATCGACGCGCGAGAGCCGGCGCGGGCCAGCGTCCACGTGTAAGGGCGCTGGCGGGAATCGACGTACGCGAGCGCCTCGGTCCCGGCCGGGACGGGATCGAGGGGCGACTCGGCGGCGAGGTAGCGAACCGTGACCCCAGCGTGGGCAGTGGTGCCCCGAGCCGGCGGGAGCACCGGCGGGAAATGCCCGGTGTTACAGGCGTCATCGGTGACGTCGAGGCCGACCAGGTATGTGCCCGCGGGTGCCGGACGGCCCCCGATGCGACCGTCCCACGATTCCATCTGACCCTTCCCGGTGGCGGGAAAGCTCCACACCAGCCGCGGAGCACCGGGTAGATCGGTTCTGTAGATACGCACCGTTGCGCCGCGGCTCTGGATGCCTTGGTAATCTCGAAAATGGATCGCGACCGGTGCGCTGCCCTGCGGGATCAGCGCGGGCTGGACGCTCGTCACGATCGGGCGAGGCGGCACCGTCTTGACGGTGAGCGGCTTGGGACCGGTGGGGCCCGAGATCTCCTCGCTCCGGCCCTGGTGGATCAGGTCGACCCGGACGTAGTACGTCCCGTCGGGCGCGAACGCGCCGTCGTCCTGCTTGCCGTTCCAGACGAACACGCCGTCCGGCGTGCGGACTCCGCGGCGCATGTGCCGACCGGACGCCAACGTCGCGATGATCGTACGGCTGCGATCTACGATATATACGTCCACGTCATCCGCGCGATGTTGCAGATAGAAGGAGATCATCATCCGCCGATGAAAGCCTTGACACCCCGTTTGACGGGGAGAAATCGTCGCCGGGTAGGGTCCGGGAGCTCCGGCGATCAGCGGCGTGGTGACCTTCAGATGCTGGGTGACGAAGAACGCGGCGACGGTCGCTACCACGAGCGCCGCGAAGGCGGCGACCGGCAGCCTCCTCACCTTCTCACCAAGGGAACACGACCGCGTTGGGGATCTCGTAGTCGTGGAACGCGGCCAGACCCCGTGGATCGCGGCTACACAGCATCACGCGGATCGATCCGCGGTGGCAGACCACGAGCGCCGGGGGCGCCGCCAACGCCCTGATCTCCTCCAGCGCGGCGCCGACGCGCTCCTGCTGCTCCCGTAAGGACTCCCCGCCGGGGAAGCGGAACTTCGCTCCGGCCCGCAGCCAGGCCGCGTAGCCCTCGGGGTCCTCGCGCTCGACGTCGAGGAACAGCTTGCCCTCCCAGTCACCGCGGTCAGACTCACGCAGGCGAGAATCAACCCGCGGCTCCAGGCCGACGCGGGCCCCGATGGTCTGCGCGGTGGTCAGTGCCCGAGCCAGGTCCGAGCACCACAGCGAGCGGATTCCCAGCTCGGCGGCGCGCTCGGAGAGCTCGACCGCCTGGCGAGCACCGGTCGCGTTGAGCGGGGTATCGGTGAAGCCCTGCACGTGGATCGGATCCAGGTTGTCGTCGGTCTCGCCGTGGCGAACGAGCAGCAGGGATTCAGCCACGTCCAGCGCCGCCCATCGTGTCCGAGCGCAGCCCGAGACGGATCGTCTCGAGCGAGAGCACATCGCCGGGCGCGATGTTGCCGAGATTGACGTTCGCTCCGAAGCGTCGCACGAACCACACCTGCTGGTCCTTGCGCGGCGCGTCGAACATGATCGCCCCGAAGTCGATCTCGTGCACGATCTCGTCGATCAGCCCCTCTCGCACCTCGCCGCTGGGTCGGAAGATCCCGGCCGTCCCCGCCTCGCGTCCCTCGGCGATCACCTTCCATGAGCCCGCCGCCAGCTCCTGTCGGATCTGCGCGACCCACCGGTAGGGTGGTGTGATCGCCCCGGTGTCGTCCTTTGAGCCCACCTCGGAGAGCACCGTGAACTCATTCGAGAGCCGCTCGATCAGTTCGAGCTTGCGTTCATTCTCAAGCGCGATCGTGCCGTCGGAAATCTCGAAGTGCACGAGGCCGAGCTCGCGCAACCAGACGATCAGAGGTTCGAGGCGCTGTTGGGCAATCGCCAGCTCGGTCAGTGTTCCGCCGAGGACGACGGGGATTTCGTGATGGCGGTAGCGCTCGAGCTTGCGCTCCAGGTTCCCGGTCGCGAGCGCCGTCCCCCAACCGAGCTTGACCAGATCGACGAACTCGCCCGCGACCTCGACCAGCCCATCGATCTCCGCCACCGAGAGGCCCCGATCGAGCACATGGGTGATCCCCTCCTGGCGGGGCTTGGAGCATCGGTGTGGCAGGTCGAGCAGCTCCTGCATGATCATCGCCTCGCCCGCCTTGACCGCGAGCGGCTACTGGCTCGCGAGGTCAGAGCCGACGGTCACCGCCACCGTGGCCGTGCAGGGAGACGGCGGTGGGCAGGCGATCGCCTGCGTGTTCAGATCGATCGCCTGTACTGAGGACGAGCCGAGCTTCAAGCTCGCCGCCACGGCGCGCGCCGCGCGTAGGTGCCCCGGCATGTAGGCCACCACGGATACCGTACGCGTCTGATCGACGGTATTGCCGATCGTTCCCTGCATGTAACCTGCGGCCGCCAAGCGAACGGCCACCTTGTGGGCCAGGCCGCCAGTGGAGGTCCCGTTCAGCACCGCCACCGTGACCGCCGACGGATTGATCGGCGCCGGATGGGATCGATGTCCGGTGCCCGGAGCATTGCTCGTCTGAGCGTGAGTTGCGGGTGCCGCCTTTCCGCCGCCGCTGGAGGTCACGACCAGCAGCACGACGACGACGGCCGCGACGGCCACCGCGGCGAGCCCGGCCAGCAGGATGGCAAAGCGCCCGCGGGTGCCCCTTCGGCGCTGATCTCTCTCGGGCGGGATGGGACTGCGCGGGGCGCCCGCCCCGGGCCCGCGAGCGCGGACGCCAGAAGCCGGCGGTGATGCGACTCGAGATGGGGCATGATCGCTCGCGGTGCCGTTGGCGCCCGCGGCGGCGGTCGACGGCCCAGGCCACTCAATCATCGTCTCCTCGGACCCGCGTCCGCTTGCGGTGGCCGCCGCCCGCGGGCCGGCGAGCGGCGAGGCATCGTCCCAGGCCGAGCTCTCCGAACTGGGTATCAGCTTCGTCGCCGCATTCAGCGCGGGTGCACCGACACCCGCCGGAGGCGCGGGTGCCGCCGAGCGCGGCGCCGCCGGACCGCCGCCGAGCGCCACCGGAGCTCGACCGGCCGCCGCTGGGCCGCCGCCACCCTGGGCCCCGCCGATCCCCGGTGGCGCCGGCGCAGCCCCCGACGCCGCCTGTGATCGAGCCAGGCCCGTCAACCGCACCTCGAGCTCCTGCACGTGCTGGGCGGACTGGAAAGCCTGCTCGCGGAGCACGGCGGTTTCCCGCGCCTGCGCAAAGTACAGCAGCACCAGAATCCCCAGCCCGATGATCGCCGCAAACCCAGCGTCGGCGCCCACCGAGGAGATGAAGTGGCCGATCGAGAAGGCGTAGGGCGCTGAAATTGCGGACGGAGTCCCCATCGCGGCGCAGTTTACGAGCCCACCCGGGCGCCCGGGTCCTCCATCGGATCCGGCTGGGGGCCCAGGTCCGCCGCGGGCCTCGCCCGGGCGCCCGCGAGCGTGGTGACCTGCTGGGCCAGTCCAGCGAGATCCCCCTCCAGCACCAGCAGATCGATCTCGGCGAACGTATCCTTCACCCACGCAGGATCGAGCGGCTCGCGCTCCGCGCGAAGGATCTTCTGGGCCAGCGTAGGTCGTGGACGCTCATACGGATTGAACAGGGCCTCGTGGAGCTTCTCGCCGGGGCGGGCACCGACGATCTCGATCGCAATGTCGCGCTCGGGCTCGAGCCCCGAGAGCCGGATCATCGCTTCGGCGAGCTCGACGATCGGTACGGGGTCCCCCATCTCGAGGACGAACACCGCGCCGCTTCGCTCGCCGAGCGAGCCCGCGCGGATGATCAGCTGGACCGCTTCGGGAATCGTCATGAAGTACCGGCTCATCCGCGTGTCGGTGACCGTGACCGGACCGCCGGCGGATATCTGGCGCCGGAAGATCGGCACGACCGAGCCCGAGGAGGCCAGTACGTTGCCGAAGCGGACGGTTGAGTAGGTGGTGGCGGGATAACGAGCCGCCGCGTCCTCCACCGCCCATTCGGCGAGCGCCTTCGAGGCTCCCATCACCGTGGCGGGCTCGACCGCCTTGTCGGTGGACACCAGCACGAACGCCCCGACGCCGGTATCGCCCGCGATCCCCGCGACGAGGCGAGTGGCGAGCGCGTTGTTGCGGATCGCCTCGACGGGATTGCGCTCCATCATCACGACGTGCTTGTAGGCGGCGGCGTGGAACACCACGCTGGGACGGTGCAGGGCGAACACCTCTCGCATGCGTTCCTCCTCCTTGCAGTCGGCGAGCACCGGGAGCGCAGCTCGGAAGTGACGGTCCTCTTCAAGCTCACGGAGGATCTCGAACAGGTTGTCCTCGGCGTGGTCGACCAGCACGAGCAGCCGCGGCCTGACCCGGGCGATCTGCCGGCACAGCTCGGCGCCGATCGACCCGCCGGCTCCGGTTACGAGCACCACCTGGTTTGACAGATAGGCGCCCACCTGCTCGAGCTCCATCCGCACGGGCTCACGCCCGAGGATGTCCTCAACCCGCACCTCGCGCAGCTGGCGGGTGACGGTGAGCTGTCCCGAGCCGTCCTGCAGCAGCTCGAACACCGACGGGGTCGTCCGGACCGGGATCCCGCGCTCACGGCAGGCGGCCACCACTCGAGCGCGCAACGTCCCCGGGGCAGACGGGATCGCGATCACGACCTCGTCGGGCTCGACCTCGTCGAGGATCCGCGCCAGATCCCCCGCCGCCGTGCTGCCAAGGACCTTCAGACCGTACTCGTCCTTCAGCCGCTGCTTACGGGGATCGTCGTCGACGAACCCGACCGGGCGCAGACGCAGCTGCGGGTTGCGGACGAGCTCGCGCGCGACCAGCCGTCCGCCGCTCCCGCCGCCGACGATCAGCACGTCGCGCGCTCCCTTGGCGACCCTGAAGCTGCGGACCCGTCCCTCGACCACCAGGTGCACGAGGAAGCGAGCTCCGAGCAGGAGCACGAGCAGGAGCAGGAAGAACAGCGCGATCACGCTCGCGGGCAGGGGCACCGCGGTCGACGGACTCGTGACGGCGCGGTAGTCGATCTTGGTCACGAGGCCGTGGACGGTCGCGACGCGATGAGTGTCGATCGCCACGTTCTTGGTCGTGATCGCGTCGACCGGGTGCAGGAATGCGATCATGCCGACGATCACCAGCGTCGCGACGATCACCCCCTTGACCACCGCCTCGTAGTCGCGCTGTCCGACGAACGTCCACAGGCGCTGATAGAGGCCGAACGCCGCGAGCACGACCAGGGCGACCGGGACGACCCACGGGATCGTCGCCTCGAACAGCTCCCCGAAACGCCCGGTGGTGTGGAAGTCGAACCTCAGCCCGAAGGCGAGGAAGTAAGCGAGGGCGACCAGGATGCCGTCCACCAGCAGCTGGGGGAGTGAGTGGCGGTGAACGGGGAAGGCCGCGGATCTGATCCGCCGGCGCATGCAGATATGAAGTCTAAGCGCTTGGCTTCACGACCGTGAAGCCTCAGCGCGCCCGCACGGTGGCCGAGTGCCCCAGCACGTGTCCGGCGCCGTCCAGCGCCTGCACCTGAACGTAGCGTCGGGAGCGGATCCCGATTGCGGTCTCAAAACCTCGCCGACGCACGGTCCTCACCACGCCAAGAGCACCGGGACTGGGGCCGCCGAGCACCCGCCAGCGGGCGACGCTCGTGGCGCCGTTCCAGCTCGCGTAGACCGTCGCGTGGCGCCCGGTGGTGGCGGCCACCGCCGGGGGGACGAGTGGTGCCCCGCTCCAGGAAAGACGGTAGGCGCGATAGCTGGAATTGGCGCCCACGAAGCGACCGTCGAAGATCGTCCGCCCGCGGGAGTTGAACTCCGTGAAGTAGGGCTGCTGACCCCAGCCGACGAAGTTGTCACCGCCGATCACCTGCTGGACGTTGCCCTCGAAGTTGGCCAGCAGCGGCGGGCCGTGCTTGTACTCGCCGGCGACCGTGGCGGTCATGTGTTTGAGGTCGAGGAACAGCTTCAGGCCGCGGGACTCCTTGTGGACGCTCGGCGGGCCCGCCCCATCGTCGAACAGCGTGACGAACCGGTCGCCGCCCGATCGCACGCGCACGTCGTGCTGGAAGGCGAACGACGCCCCGCGCCCCAGCTTAAAGCTCGAATGCTTGCCCCCGAGAGTCCAGATCACCGCACCGCTTGCGCGATCGACCTTGTACGCCGCCCACGTGTTCCGAGCCGAGATGACCAGGCTGCCATCACGGTCGGGCTCGACCGAGTTGACGTGGAAGTAGTCCAGCGGCGCGTTGGCGCTCTTCGGCGGCGGAGCGTGGGAGTCGCCCAGCGGAACGTGGTCGAGGCTGTCCCACTGGAACAGCACCAGCCCGGTCGGGACATCGATCTCCTGCACCACCGAGTCGAACACGATCTCGCGCCTGGATCCATGACCCGCCGGCACGGTCACATATACGGGGAAGTACGCGGTGATCAGCGCCGTGTTGTGCGCTGTGATCCGGAACTCGTGCAGATCGGCGCTCAACCCGTTGGCCGCATTCACCCCGGCGATCTCGTGGTAGGCGGTGTCGTTGATCACGTCCCGGCCGACGCCGACCCCCGCGCCGGAGAAGCCCTGCCACCACGTGAGCACCGGCTTGCCCTGGTAGCTCTGGACGCGGAAGTCGCTGACCATCTCCTTCGGCGGGATCCGCTTGAACCAGACCAGCCCTCCGCCCCGATCGAGGAGCATCGGACCGTTCTGCAACGGCCCCTGCTGAGGCGAGATGAAGATGTCCCCCGCCGCCGCGGCCCCGGATCTCCGCGTCACGCGCACCGCCGGCGGGGTCAGATCGGGCCGGGAGCGAAAGCGCATCACGTCGCCGCGCACCCGCCGGGCGGGCGGAAGCGACCCACGGAAAACGGCTCCGGCGGGTGTGGCGACGGCGAACGTGAAGCTGCCGTTGGTGCCGTGGAGCACGTTCAGGGTGGTGCGTACCGTCACCACCTCGCCGGCAAAAAATTGCTGCGCCGGGAGGAAGCTCGCGCCCTGTCCATCGGAATCGCCCTTGACGACGCCGGCGTGGGTCCCGCTCCTCGAGCCGGTTACGAGGATCGTGCCCAGCCGCGCTGCGGACACGCCGCGAAACGCGATCTGCGTCCGGCGCGAGGCGAAGCGCGCCCCCGGAATCGGGAACGCCGCGATCGATGCGCCCGCGGCTGATGCCCGCCCCGGCGCTGATGCGCCCAGCGCCGGTGTAACCGCCGCCACGCCCGGCGCACACAGGACGAGGACCGCCAGCAGGCATCCGAGCGGTCGCATTGACCGGAGTCTAGAACTTCGCCCCGGACCAGGGTGGAGATTCACATGGCTTTGAACGCCGCCCAGCCGCCAAAGTTGCGGCGGCGGCCACCGCCGATCGCCGTCTGCACGCCTCAATTTCGCCCCCCCCCGGCGTCCGGCCTCGATCGCCGTGTGCACGCCGGAATCCTCGCCCCGCGGGACGCTATCGCGCCAGCACGGTGGACGAGCTTCGCAGCACACGCCCGGAGCGGTCCAGCGCCTGCACCTGCACATAGCGCTCAGACGGAATCCCGATCGCGGTTTCGAAGCCGCTCGTGTGAGCGGTTCGCACCGCGCGCAGTGTGCGCGGAGTGGACCCGCCGAGCACCCGCCAGCCGGCGACGCTCGTGGCGCCGTTCCAGCTCGCGTACACCGTCGCGTGGCGGCCGGTGGTGGCAGCTACGGCGGGGGCTGTGAGCGGCGCCCCGATCCACGGCAGGCGATATGCGCGGTAGGTCGTGTTGGCGCCCACGAAGCGAGCGTCGAAGAGCGTCCGACCGCGGGAGTCAAACTCGGTGAAGTAGGGCTGCTGACCCCAGCCAGCGAAGTTATCACCGCCGATCAACTGCTGAAAGTTGCCCTCGAAGGCGGCCAGCAGCGACGGGCCGTGCTTGTACTCGCCGGCGACCGTGGCGGTCATGTGCTTGAGGTCGAGGAACAGCTTCAGGCCGCGGGACTCCTGGTGGACGTTAGGCGGTCCCGCGCCATCGTCGAACAGTGTCACGAACAGATCGCGGTTGGATCGCACTCGCACGTCGTGCTGGAACGCGAACGATGCCCCCCGTCCCAGCTTGAAGCTCGAGTGCTTGCCCCCGAGCGTCCAGATCACGGCACCACTCGCGTGATCGACCTTGTACGCCGCCCACGTGTTCCGAGCCGAGATCACCAAGTTGCCATCGCGGTCGGGCTCGACCGAGTTGACGTGGAAGTAGTCCAGCGGCGCGTTGGCGCTGCTCGGAGGCGGCACATAGGCGTCCTGGAGCGGAACGTGGTCGAGGCTGTCCCACTGGAACAGCACCAGGCCGGTCGGGATGTCGATCTCCTGCACCACCGAGTCCAGCATGATCTGGCGGTGGGCACCGTGGACCGAGGTCGCGTCCCCGTACACGGGAAAGTACGCGGTGATCAGCGCCGTGTTGTGCGCAGTGATCCGGAACTCGTGCAGATCGGCGCTCAGCCCGTTGGCCGCGTTCACCGTCTTGATCTGCCGATAGCTGGTGTCATTGATCACGTCCCGGCCGACGCCGATCCCCGCGCCGAGGTAGCCCTGCCACCACGTGAGCATCGACTTGCCCTGATAGGTCTGCACGCGGACGTCCGACGCCAGCTCCCGGGGCGGGATCCGCTTGAACCAGACCAGGCCGCCGCGGGCATCGAGGATCATCGGACCCATCTGCAGCGGGCCTCGCTGGGGCGAGAGGAAGATATCACCCGAGGCCGTCCGCGCGGAGTGCGTCAGCACCCGCACGGACGCGGGGGACAGGTCAGGGCGCGAACGGAACCCGAGCACGTCGCCGGAGGTCCGCGGTGCGGGCGAAAAAGGGTCATTGGGAATGGGGCCCGCCGGCGTGGCCACGACGAACGTGAAGCTGCCGTTGGTCGCCCCGCGGACGTTCAGGGAGGTTCGGACCGTCACGACCTCGCCGGCGATAAACGGCTTCGCGGGGAGGAAGCTCGCCCCCTGCCGATCGGAATCGCCCTCGAGCATCCCGGTGTGGGTCCCGCTTCTCGAGCCCCTTACAAGGATCCTGCCCAGACGGACCGAGGCCACGCCCCGAAACGCGATCTGCGTCCTCGGCGTCGCGAAGCGCGCCCCCGGGATCGGGAACACGCTGACCGGCACGGCCCGGGCTGACGCACGCACCGGCAGCGACGTGGCCGCCGCGACACCCGGTCCGGACAGCGCGAGCGTCGCCAGCAGCCCGCCGATAGCCGAGATCGACCAGGCCGAGTCATGTCTCCGGTCCCGCGGACCTCCGCGGGGGCGTAAAACGGGGGTGGCGGCGCAGGGGGGCCGCCTCCGGCAGGTCAGGAGATCCACCCCTTCCTCAACTCCGCTCCGATGCAGAAGTTGCGTAGGCGTCATTCCCGCACCGCCGGATGCGCGCCTGCGCCGGAGCTCGACGCCCACGCAGGCTGGGTCAGGAGATCGCTCAGCAGGGCAGGATCACGACGGACACGCCCGATCGGGGCGAGCGGATCGCGCTTGACCAGTTCCAGCTGCGCGGGCCGGCGCAGGCGCTGCAGACGGCCCTCCGCGATCAACCGCTCGTCGACGGCCCCCGGACGTCCCTCGAAGACAGTGAACACGGGGGTACCAAGCGCCACCGCCTCACGGTTCATCGTGCCCCCCGCCGAGACGACCAGGTCGGCATAGGCGAGCAGCGACTGCGCATCGATCGCGCGGCCGGGAACGATGAAGCCCCCCGCGCGCAGCAGCTCCGCGCGCTGCGCCGGAGTCCGGGGGAGGACAACCGCCTGCTCGCCACGGAGACGGTCGAGCACGTGGACGAAGATGTCGTTCTCGAATCGGTGATAGAGCGACACCGCCGGGGGCGTGCGGAGCACCGCGATCGCCCGGGTGCGGTCGAGCTCGAGCTCGCCGAGCACGCTCGGGTCAGGCTCGAAGTCCGACAGGTAGTACTCCTCCTTGAGACCCGGATAGAAGTGAAGCTTGCCTTGCGCACCGTAGCGGCGCAGACGCTCCGCGGGGATCGCGTCGGGGACGACCACCGTTTGCGCGAGCCGGCAGTTGACGTTGTGCTGGACCGTCGCCCACTCGTAGTCGAACATCGTCGAGCAGGGGATCGCCAGCAGCGTCGCGGCGACGGTGACGTCGTTCGAGCCGTGACCAAGTGCGAGGTCAAACCCCCGTGGACGGGCCCAGCGCACCAGCGCCAGCGATCTGGCCGCCAGACCGCGGGCCTTGGCTCCGATCCCGCCCCCCCGGTGGCGCCCGATCGCGGTGTGCTCGATCCCGAAGCGCTCGCACAGTCCGAGCGTCTGGGCGAAGTCCCGTGCGGTCACCTGCACCTCGTGGCCGCGGGCCCGCAGGTTCGCGATCACCGGGCGCATCACGAGCACGTGCGGCGAGTTGGTGAGGTCAACCCAGATCCTCACGATAAGCCGGCGGCCTCGATCCAAGCCCACAGCATCACAGGACGTCGCTCACCGTGCGTCGGCCGGGCGGGCGGCCGCGATTGCTCCCACGACCTGCTCGGCCTGCGCGGGCCCGAGCACGGGGCTGATCGGGAGCGCGAGGTTGGCCCGCGCCAGCTCATCGGTCACCGGTAGCACCTCGGCTCCGGTCACGTAGGGGGTCATCGCGGGCTGGCGGTGCAGCGGGATCCGGTAGTAGCTCCGGGCCTGCACGCCACGCGCCTCGAGCTCCGAGATCAGAGCATCCGCGTGCGGATGGGTGACGACGTACAAATGCCACGCGGGGCTCGCCCCTGCCGGCACGCTCGGCACGCTCACGTGGCGCTCGAGCCCGGCAGCGGCGTAGGCGTAGGCCGCGCGCCGCCGGCCCTCGCACCAGCCGTCGAGCTGTGGAAGCAGGACGCGCAGGACGGCGGCCTGGAGCTCGTCCAAACGCGAGTTGTAGCCCACATACTCGAACCTCCGCTTCCCCGGATCCCTGGAGCCGTGGAAGCGCAGTGCCCGCGCCAGCTCGGCGACATCGTCCTCATCGGTCAGCACGGCTCCGCCATCGCCGAAGCAGCCAAGGTTCTTGGACGGATAGAACGACAGCGTGGCGGCATTCCCGAGCGCACCCGCCCGCCGCCCGTCGAGGCTGGCGCCGGCGGCCTGCGCCGCATCCTCAAGCACGGGCAGACCGAGAGCGCGAAGCTGCGGGAGCGGTGCCGGACAGCCGAACAGATCTACCGCAACGATCGCCGTCGTCTTGGCGGTCAACGCAGCCCGCACGGTGTCGAGCGTGACATTTCGCGTACCCGCATCAACGTCACAGAACACCGGCCGGGCGCCGGCCCCGACCACCGCCTCGGCGGTGGCGTAGAACGTGAACGACGGCAGCACCACGTCATCGCCCGGGCGCACGCCGAGCGCGCGAAGGGCGATCGTGATCGCGTCGGTGCCATTGGCGACTCCGACGACGTGTCTGACGCCGAGATGGGCGGCGAGCTCCTGCTCGAAGCTCTCGACCTCAGCGCCGAGGATGTACACGCCGCGCTCCACGACCTCGCGGATCCGCGCCAGGATTTCCGCGCGCAGCGAGAGCAGGGGGCTCTCGGTGTCGAACAGCGGTATCCGGACAGTGGCCATCGTGGCGATGGACCCTACTGACGCGCGCGGATCGCGCCGGAGGTCGGTGGCGCCCGTCCTCGGCCGCTCGGCGGCGAGCGCCGGGTACGCTTGCGCCATCTCCGCACTTCTCGCCCGGGCTTCAGTCACCGACTCGCTGGTCACTCTGGCGACACATGTGATCCGCGACCTGGGGAGCAAGCTGCGGTTGAGTCCACAACGTTTTGACCACGCGCACCGATGGTTCGAGCGATCGTCTACCTGATCGTGCGCACCACGCGCGGCGGCGGGCCGGGGCGCCCGGCGCCGGATGCCGCTTCCTGAGCGCACCGGCAACCTGTCGATCGGCCAGGCGCTTGCCCTCGGCGCCCTGCACGGCCCGGCCGAGCTGCTGCCGATCTCCTCGTCCGGTCACATCGCGCTCGTGCCCTGGCTGCTCGGGTGGGACTACGATCGGCTCGATGATGACTTGCGCAAGGCGTTCGAGGTCGTGCTGCACGCCGGCACTGCTGCGGCGCTGCTGATCACGCTGCGTAAAGAGGTGGGCGACGCCGTGCGTAGGGCGAGCGTCAGACGCTTGACGCTGATCGCGCTGTCCTTCGCGCCGCCGGCGCTGGTCGGATACTCGCAGGAGGCGGCGATCGAGCGTCACCTCGGCAAACCCCCGACCATCGCCGCCGGACTCCTAGGCGGGGCGGTGGTGATGGCGCTCGCGGACCGGACGCCCCAGGTACGGTCCCACGAGGACGCTGGGGCGTCGGACGCGGTCTGGCTGGGCGTGGCCCAGGCCTGCGCCCTGTATCCGGGCGTGTCGCGCAACGGCGCCACCCTCGCCGCGGCGCGCCTGCGGGGCTTCACCCGCGCCGACGCCAACCGACTCTCCCGCCACGCCGCCCTGCCGGTGATCGCCGGCGCAACCTGGCTGAAGGCCGTCCGTCTGCGGCGTCGGGGCCTCCCGGCCGCGACCGCGATTCCCTTCGCCGCCGGCGCCGGCGCCTCATTCGTGTCGGCGCTCGGCTCCAGCTGGCTGATCCACCAGGTCGAGCGGGATCGCTCGCTGCTGCCCTACGCCGCCTACCGGATCGTGCTCGCCGGCGCCGTGCTCAGACGCCTCAGAGCCACGAGATGTACGAGATGTACGAGAATCATGCCATGAGCCACCCCACCGCCTACGCCGCCGCCGGAGTCGACACCGACGAGGCCGACCTCGGCGTGCGTGCGCTGGTCGAGGTCCTCAAGGGGATCGATCCCGGCCGCTCGCCGCTGGCGGTGGCGCTTCCCGGCCACTATGCCAGTGTCCTTCGCGTAGGGCCGGATCTCGGCATCGCGCTGGCGACCGACAGCGTCGGATCCAAGGTGATCGTCGCCCAGCAGGCGAACCGGTTCGACACGATCGGAATCGACTGTGTCGCGATGAACGTCAACGATCTGATCTGCGTCGGGGCCCGCCCGCTGGCGGTGCTCGACTACCTCGCCGTCGAGCGCGCCGACCCGCCGCTGCTGCGGGCGCTCGCGGTGGGCCTGCGCGCGGGCGCTGAGCTGGCAGGAGTCGAGATCCCCGGAGGCGAGGTGTGCCAGCTACCGGAGGTGATCCGCGGGCATCCCTCGCCGCGCGGATTCGACCTCGTCGGCTCCGCCTTCGGCACCGTCGCGCTGGACCGGATCATCGACGGCGACGCTTGTGTCCCAGGCGATGCGCTGATCGGGCTTCCGGCTTCGGGCGTGCACGCAAACGGCATCACGCTCGCCCGGCGCGCACTGCTCGAGCGCGGAGGCCTCTCGTCCGCAGCCACGCCACCGGAGCTCGGTGGCGCCAGCGTCATCGACACGCTGCTCGAGCCGACGGCGATCTACGTTCGGGCGATCCTCGAGCTGCTGGCGAGCGATGTCGCCGTTCACGGCTTGGCCCACATCACCGGGGGAGGCGTGCTCAACCTGTTGCGCGTGGGCTCAGGGATCGGGTACGAGATCTGCGCACCGTTGCCGGTCCCGGCGGTGTTCGACCTGATCGCGCGACTCGGCGGAGTCTCGACCGCAGAGATGTGGGAGGTGTTCAACATGGGTTGCGGCTTCTGCGCGACCGTCGCGCCCGAGCATGCCCCGCGGGCGCTCGAGCTACTCGCAGCCCATCACCCGGGCGCGGCGCTGATCGGGCGGCTCACCGAGGAGCCGGGGTGCGTCAGTCTCCCGACGCTGGGCCTGAAAGGCGACACGGCGGGCCTCAGAGCGACTGCCTGAGCACGATGTCCGGGCACTCAGAGCGATCGCGGGAGAGCCCCAGATGCCGCCAACTCAGGGACGATCCGCCTCAGCACCGTGTCCCGGGGACTCAGAGCGAGCGCGGGCGCGCCGAAGCCGCGGCGGCGCCAGCGCGAGCGTGGCGAGGACGATCAGCGATACGTCGGCGCCGACGCGAAAGCGCCCGATGCCCCAGCCCAGCACGCTGACGATCACGGCGCTCCAGACCGGCGCGAGTATCAGCGCCACCAGCGCCGGTGAGCGCGTGCGACCGGGCGCCGGCGTGATCGCGCTCCGGCGCTCCCGCCAATTACGCGCGAACCCCAAGCCCGCGAGCAGCAACAGCGGGAAGTAGAAGACCAGCCCGAGGACGTCGACCCACCGGCGCCGTGGCTCGCGGTTGCCTTGGCGCAGGGGCGCAAGCAGATCAAACGTGCGCAGCACGCGCGCTACGACGACGACGGATAGTCGGGCGAGGTGATCGCGCGCGTACCGCAGGCCCGCGGCCGGCGATGCGTCCCCGACGAGCAGTTGCCCGCGGGTGCGCCCCCGCCCAAGGCAGTCAAGGCTCCACCACCCGACGTCGCGTCCGTAGTAGGTGTCGTGGCAGTTGGCGCCGGCGAGCACGGTGTTCGCATCGGTCGCCAGCGTGACGCGGTGAAAGACGACCACGTTGCGGACGACCCAGGGCGTCAGCACCACCGCCGTAGCGACAGTCATAGCGATCAGCCTCAAAGCGCGGCCACGGGCCGGCATCCATCCCGCCGGCCATCCCAGCAGCACCAACAGCAGGAGCCCCTCTGGCCGTGTAAGCGCCGCGAGCCCGACGAGCACCCCCAGGATTCCCGCCAGCGCCACGTTAGGAGCCACGATCAGCCGGCACGCGATCAGCAGCGCCACCACGACCATGAAGACGAACAGCGGCTCGCTCATCACGAGGCCGTCCGCCGTCACGAACGGCGGATAAACAGCGGCGACGCCGGCCGCGATCAGCCCGGCACGCTCACCCGGGCGGGTCGCGCTCGATCGGGAACCGTCACCCGGGCGGGCCGCGCTGGGTCGGGAACCGTCATCCGGACGGAACGCGCTCAGTCCGGAACCGTCATCTGGACGGACCGCTGGAGAATTCGGACTATTCCCCGCCCGGATCCCTGAACGGCCGTTGAGACGGCGGCCGAGCTCCCCGATCAGCCCCACCGAGGCGGCGCCCACGATGCACCCGGCCACTCGATGCGCTAGCAGCGTCTTGGCGCCCGTCAGCGAGACGACCGACAGCAGGAGCGGATAGAGCGGGGGGTGCTCGGCCGTGACGTACGCGTGCCCAAAGATGCCCCGGTAATAGAATCGGCCGCTCGCAAGTAGGTTGGCCGCGCTGTGGTAGAAGCCCGCATCGCCGCCCACACCGACGGGGGCGCGCGCGATCACGAGGATGTAGAGCAGCCTCACCGCCAGTGCACAGACGGCAACGATCGCGAGCCGAACGCCGAACCTGCTCCGCGATCCGCGCGCGCCGCGGGGCCCGACGCGGCCGCTTCGCACGATCAGGGCTCGAGCCCGTTCGATATGTCGGCGGCGTGAGTCATAGTCATCGGCTGTGGCGCAAAATAGAGGGGAACTTATGACGACGCTCCTCGGGACCACGTTGAGTGACCGCTACCGGCTGGACGCCCGAGTCGGCGCCGGCGGGATGTCCACGGTGTACCGAGCACTCGACGAGACCTTGCAGCGCCAAGTCGCGGTCAAGCTGATGAACCGCGAGGTGGCCTCCTCAGAACCGGGTGACCAGCTCGAGCGCTTCCGGCGTGAGGCACGGGCCGTGGCGCAGCTCTCCCATCCTCACATCGTCGGCGTGATCGACGCCGGCGAGGACGAAGGCCGCCCGTACATCGTGTTCGAGTACGTCGAGGGTGAGAACCTCAAGCAGCGGATCCAGCACCAGGGGCGTCTGCCGATCCCCGAAGCGGTCGCCTACGCGATTGAGATCGCCCGCGCGCTCGGCGCCGCCCATGCCCGCCATATCGTGCACCGCGACGTCAAGCCCCAGAACGTGCTTATCGACGCCCAGGGTTCGGCCAAGGTGACCGACTTCGGGATCGCCCGGATGCTCGACGAGCACGGACTGACCGACGACGGCCGCGTGCTGGGCACGACCGACTACGTTGCGCCCGAGCAGGCGCTCGGCCAGCCAGTCACCGGGCAGTCCGATCTGTACTCGCTCGGGGTCGTGCTCTACGAGATGCTGACCGGCGAGGTTCCATTCAAGGGCGAGAACCAGGTCGCAGTCGCGATGAAGCACGTTCGCGAGGCGCTCCCCGACGTGCAGTCCAAGCGGCCTGAAGTGTCCGCCGCGCTCGCCGCCGCGCTCGACACGGCCACCGCCAAGCGCCCGACGGACCGATACGCCACCGCGGGCGATCTGATCGCGGCCTTGGAGGACGTGCTGGCGATCGAAACCGCGAGGGCTGGGACCGCCACGGGGGAGGTGACCAGCGTGCTGCGAACGCTCCCCTCCGGAACTCAGCGCCGCGTGCCGCTGCGCGTACGCCACCCGGCGACGGTGTTGCCGGTCGCGCTGATCGTCCTCGCGGCGCTCGGGGGCAGCGCCGCATGGCTGGCGACGCGAGCGCATCACGGAACCGGGCGGCTCACGCAGCCCGCACCCTCGCGGGCGCTGACGCAGGTCCCCCTGTGTCAGTACTGCGCTCACGACTACAACCCGGACGCGCACGGCGCGGACAAGACGCAGAACCCGAACCAGGTCGGGCTGGCGATCGACGGCAATCCCGCCACCGCTTGGACCACCCAGCAGTACTACGACCATGCGCTGGGCAAGCCGGGGGTCGGGATATACGTAGACGCCAAGCCGGGCACCGTCGCCCATGAGCTGGTGATCGACACCAACACGCCCGGCTGGACCGCCCAGATTTACGCCCGCAACGGCGCGCCCAAGCCCGCCCGGTTCGATCCCGGACCGGGCGGATGGATTACGGTCGGTGCGGCCTCCAACGTGCACTCGAGGCAGGACATCACGCTGAGTGCGGCCGGCGTGCGCTACCGCTACTTCCTGGTCTGGATCACAAAGCTCCCGCGCAACAGCAACAGCGTGTCGGTCAACGAGATCGCGTTGTACACGCTGAGCGCCGCCGGCCGCGCGCCCACACACTGACGCGCGGACTCAGAAGCGGTGGCGCCGCTGAGCGGCGCGGCGCTCCAGCGCCAAGCCCACGAGCCGGTGCAGGAGGTCGGGATACGGGATCCCACTCGCGGCGAACAGCGAAGCGAACACGCTGGTCGGAGTGAAACCGGGCATCGTGTTGAGCTCGTTGACGAGCACCTCCTCGCCGCGGACGAAGAAGTCGACCCGCGCCAGCCCGCTGCACCGAGCCCTCAGGAAGGTGCTCACGGCCAGTTTCCGGACTCGCTCGGCGACGTGGTCCGGTATCCGCGCGGGGACGATCAGCGCCATCCCGCCGGGCGAGTACTTGGCTGCGTAGTCATACCAGCCACTGCGCGTCGGTCCGAGCTCGATCTCGCCGGGCTTTGAGGCGATCGGATCGGCTCCGTGATCGTTCCCGATCACCGAGCACTCGACCTCGAGCCCACTCGAGGCGGCTTCGACGATCGCCAGCGGGTCGTGCTCGAAGGCTGCTCGCAGCGCGTCGCTCAGCTGCCCGGCGCTCGCGACGCGCACGATCCCGAGCGATGACCCGAGCCGCGCCGGCTGGACGAACACCGGCACCCCTAGCGCCTCGATGTCGTCGAGGACCGCGTCGGGATCGGACTCGTAGCGCTCGATCCCCACGCCCCGGTAGTCGACCTGCAGAGTGCCGGCCGTCGCCATCAGATCCTTGAACAGGACCTTGTCCATGCACAGCGCGCAGGCCAGCACGCCGGCGCCGACGTACGGGACGTCGAGGCACTCGAGCAGACCCTGCACGGTCCCGTCCTCCCCAAACGCTCCGTGCAGCACCGGAAAGACGACGTCAGCCCCGTCCAGTCCTCCCCCGGGCTCCAGCGCGAGCCGCTCGCCATCACGCCTCCACACGCCATCGCGGCCGACCTCGATCGCATCCGGCCGATGCCCCGCCGCCGTCAGGCCGGCGCAGACAGATGCCGCCGAGGCCCGCGAGACCTCGTGCTCCGAGGAGCGCCCGCCACCCAGCACAGCTACGCGGAGCGTCTTCACGGGGTGGTCGTGGACGAAGTCGTGGGTGTGGTGCTCGTGGACGTGGGCGTGGGCGCCACGTAGTGGCCGACAACGATTCTCACCGTGCTGCCCTTGCTTACGGTCGCCCCCATCCCGGGACTCTGCGACAGGACGATCCCTTCCTTTGCCTGCTTGCCCACGTCCTTGGCACTCTGCGTGACCTGGAGGCCGGCGGACCGGAGCGCGCTGGTCGCGGCGCTCGAGGTGTCGCCCGTGACGTCCGGCACCATCGCCGTGCTCGGTGCCTCGGCGACAACGATCGCCACCGTCGAGCCGGCCGGCGCATCCGAGCCCGCGGCGGGGTTCTGGCTGATCACGTTCCCCGCTCTCACGGTGCTCGACGTCTGCGTGGTGACCCCGGGCTTGAACCCGGCGGCGTCCAGCGTCGCGGTCGCGTCGGCGCGCGACTGATTGGTGACGTCGGGCACCGTCACGCGCGCCTGGCCGGAGGAGACGAAGATCGTCACGGCGGTGCCGCGCGGGGGTGACACGCCGGCCGCCGGCTCCGTGCCGGTCACCTCGCCGGCGGGGAACTGGCCGGAGGCTTGCATCGGATGGCGACCGACCTTCAGCCCCGCACTGCGGATCAGCTGCTCGGCTGTCGCCAGCGGTAACCCCTTCACGGCCGGTACCGTGCCGTTGCCGGGACCCTGCGAGACCGTCAGCGTGACGCTCGAGCCCGCGTCGGCCTTGGCTCCGCCGAGCGGCTGCTGGGAGATCACAATCCCCGCGGGCTTGCCGTTGGTGACGTTGATGACCGCCACCCCAAAGCCCGCGTTCTGGAGTTGTGTGCGGGCGGTGTTGAGGTTTCCGCCGACGACCTGGGGAACGACGGTCTTTGCCGGACGCGCGATCAGGTAAGCCGCGATACCCCCACCCGCGGCCAGCAGCAGCGCGACGAGAAGGGCTATCCAGCGCCACCGTCGCCATCGCTCGCGCTCACCGGGCGGGGGGGTCTCGGAGGCTGGAGCGACGTCCGCCGTCGCTGCGGCCCCGGCCAGCGGCCCGGCGGCGGCCAGCGCGGGCATGCTCGCAGTGTGCTGAGCACCCTCGCCCGAGACGATCCCCGCCCGCACGTGCGCCAGCGCGGCGATGAACTGATCCGCGTCGGACGGGCGGTCGGCGGGGTCCTTGTTCAGCGCCCACATCACCACCTGCTCGAGCTCGACCGGAATCTCGGGATTGACCGCCCGCGGCGCGGAGGGGGGCTCGGAGACGTGCTTGAGTGCGATCGTCACCGCCGCCTCCGCGTCGAACGGGACGCGACCAGTCAACATCTCGTAGAGAACCACCGCCACCGAGTAGAGGTCCGAGGAGGCGCTGACCGCGTATCCCTGCGCCTGCTCGGGAGACAGGTACTGGGCGGTGCCCATGATCGAACCGGTCTCGGTCATGTCCGAAGCGCCGGCGCGCGCGATCCCGAAATCGGTCACCTTCGCGTGGTCGGCGTCATCGACGATCACGTTGTGCGGCTTGAGGTCACGATGAATCACGCCCTGGTGGTGGGCGAAGCGGGCGGCGGTCAGGATCTGGATCGTGATGTCGATCGCGCGGACCGGATCGAGCGGCGAGTCCTGGCGGATCAGCTGCTTGAGCGTGCGGCCTGGGAGGTACTCCATTGCGATGTAGTAGGTGCCGTCATAGGCCCCGCGGTCATACACGCTCACGACGTTCGGATGCTGGAGGCCCGCCGCCGCCTGCGCCTCACGGCGAAAGCGCTCGACGAATCCCGGATCCTCCGCGAAGCGCCCGTGCAGGAGCTTGAGCGCGACCTTGCGGCCGAGCTGGCCGTCCTGGGCGAGGAACACGTCCGCCATCCCGCCACTGCCGAGGCGGGCGAGGATCTTGTACCGCGCGTCGACGAGTGTTCCGGGGGCGAGCTCAGCCACGGCTCATCGGCCCTCGGCGAGCAGGGTCTGGATCACTGCCTTGGCGATCGGCGCGGCGATCGTGCCGCCGAATCCACCCTGGGAGCGCTCGATCGTCGCGGCGATCGCGACCTTAGGATTCTGGACCGGAGCGAAGGCGATGAACCACGGCTGCGTGATGTTCTGCACGATGTTGATCTGCGCGGTGCCCGTCTTGCCCGCGACCGTGATGCCGCTCAGGGCCGCCGCAGTTCCGGTCCCCTCCCCGACCACGTGGGCCATCATCTGCGCCACGGCCTGCGCGGTCGAGGGCTTCATCACCTGGTCCTGGACGGCGGGACTGATCGTCTGAACCGTGCGCCCATCCTTGTCGACGATCCGGTCGGCGAGGTGGGCGACCATCAGCTTGCCGCCGTTGGCGATCGCGGCCGCAACCATCGCCATCTGCAGCGGCGTGACCTGCAGGCCGCCCTGCCCGATCCCGATCCGGCCGATGTCCTCGTTGGGACTGCCGGGAGCGTAGGCGCGTCCGGTCACGCTCGAGAACGGCCGACTGGCGTTCAGCTCGCCGGGCGGGTAGTCCAGCGGAGGCTTGGCATAGAACCCGAATCGCCGCATGTACGTGGTCATCGTCGGTCGGCCGACCGACTGGGCGACCTGCGCCCAGACCGTGTTGACCGAGAACGTCAGCGCGGTTGTGAGGTCGATCGGGCCAAAGCTCTGGTTGTTGTCGTTGGCGAGCGGCACGCCGGAGATCCTGACCGGCGAGTTGCCGTTGACCGTCGAGCCCGGCGTGTACCGACCGCTGTCCAGAGCCGCGGCCGCGGTCACGACCTTGAACGTCGATCCGGGGGGATAGCCGGCCTGCGTGGAGCGGTTGAAGGTCGAGGTGGTCGGTCCGGCGGCGTCGGGGTGGTTGTCGTCGTATCCGGGGTTGGCGTACATCACCCTCACAGCGCCGGTCTGAGGATCAAGCGCTACGACCGAGCCAGCCCGTCCGGCCAGCTGCTGAGCGGCCACCTGCTGGGCCTTGGGGTCGAGCGTCGTGTAGACGTCGTCGCCCACCCGCTGAGCGCTGAGCTGCCCGA
Source organism: Solirubrobacteraceae bacterium (assembly GCA_050996975.1). Lineage (GTDB taxonomy): Bacteria > Actinomycetota > Thermoleophilia > Solirubrobacterales > Solirubrobacteraceae > Palsa-465. The sequence continues at coordinate 29,457 of JBPCRJ010000064.1, forward strand.
AGATCCCGCTGACCCCGGCCTGCAGGCCCCGCAGCGCATCACCGCGCGAGCGCTCGAGACCCGCATCGCGTCCCGCGGAGGGAATCGAATAGCCAACCGCCTGTGAGAACAGCGACCCGGTCGGATAGGCCCGACTCCAGGTGCCGCCGGGGCGCGCGATGGGGCGCGCGAGCACTGAACCGTCGGCGGCAAGGATTCGCCCGCGCTTGATCTTCAGCTCGTCGATCAGCGTGCGAGCGTTGAGCGCGTTGTCGTTGAGGGACTTGGCCTCGAACACGGTCCACCGCGAGGTCCATCCGATCAACAGCGCGAACAGCACCGCGACGAACCCGAACAGACGGATGATCGGGCGGTTCACGGTGCCTGTCGGCGTGCGCGATCACTGATCAGCAAGAGCAGGGCCAGCAAGACGAAGTTGGCGATGATCGATGATCCTCCGTAGGAGATGAACGGCAGCGTGACCCCGGTCAACGGGATCACTCGGGTAACCCCGCCGACGATCACGAACACCTGCAGCGCGAAGACCGCGCTCAGTCCCGCCGCGAGCAGCGTCGAGAACGAGTCGCGGGCGAGCAGCGCCGTCTTGAACCCGCGGGCGACGAACAGCAGATAGGTGAGCAGTACCGCGGCCCCCCCGAACAGCCCGAGCTCGTCGGTGATCACCGCGTAGATCATGTCCGTCTGCGGCGCCGGGAGCAGATAGTGGGGCGTCGCGAATCCCGGGATCAGCAGCGTCGCCTGGCCGAAGCCCTGACCGAAGAGGCCCCCGGCGGCCTGCGCGAACATCGAGTTGGCGATCTGATAACTGCCTCCGGTCTTGCCGTAGAGCGTCTGGCTGAACGGATGAAGCCACGCCGCGACGCGGTCGTGTACGTGGGGAATGTGCGTCCCCAGGTACCAGGCACCGAGCGCGAACGCCGCGAGCCCCACGACCACGAACGACAGCCGCCCGGTCGCCACATAGAGCACCGAGAGCAGGCCGCCGTAGAACATCAGCGACGAGCCGATGTCGTGCAGCAGCACCAGGATCAACATCGCGATGCCCCAGATCACGAGCACGGGGCCGAAGTGCTTGATCGGCGGGATCGTGACCCCCAGGATCCTCCGCGCCCCGAGCACCAGGACCTGCCGGGTGTCGCGCAGGTAGCTCGAGAGGAAGATGACCAGGCCGATCTTGGCGAACTCGGTGGGCTGGAAGACGAACAGCCCGGGGATCCGGATACCGAGGAAGGCGCCGTTGGCCTGATAGCCGATCCCCGGCAGACGGGGGAGCAGCAACAGCGCCAGGGAGGCCGCCACGATCACGTAGCGGTACTGCTCGAGCTTGCGGTAGTCGCGGAACGCGACGATCGTCGCCGCGAACAGGATCAGTCCGAGCACGAACCACTGCGCCTGCTGGCGCGCGAGCGTCGCGTCGATGCGATAGATCATCACGAGCCCGAAGCTGGCCAGCAACGCCACCAGCGGGAACATGTACGGGTCCGCCCGCGGCAGGGTGACGCGGATGAACACGTGTCCCGCCACGCACAATCCGAGGAAGATCGCGCCGTAGGTCAGCGAGATGTTCGACAGCGCGTTCGAGCGCTGGATAAAGACGCCGGCGAACCCCGCCGTCACCAGCAGCGACGCCGGAATCAGCCCGGCGAGCTCTCGCGTGCGGGCGCTGACACCCCTCACCGGGAGACTTTCCCCAGCTCCAGATCGCGAACCAGCGCCGAAGCGTCGGACTGCGAGCGCAGGTGCTGGTCGAACACCTGGGCGCGACGATCGACCGGTACGAGCTGCGCCGGCACTCCGGAGACGTAGAACGTCTCGTACAGCGTGACTCCCGCCGGCAGGTCATAGGGCAGTCCCCGGTAGATCGTCACCATCGCCTGCGGATTGGTGCCGATGAAGTACAGCTGGCGGGTGGCGAGCCAGCCTCCTCCCCCGATCAGGAAGAGGACGACGAGCGCCGCCAGCAGCGCCGCCAAGGGCTTTGCGTGGCGGCGGCGCCTCGTGATCGCGCTCACCGGTGGGGCTCCAGGTGCCGTCGCCGGGGTGGCTTTCGTGCGCACGGTAGCCGGCGCGGCGAGAGGAGCGGGGGCCGCGGCGGGGGCGAGAGCGCCGGGGCGGGG